>JAGBBE010000115.1 GCA_017938645.1 Clostridia bacterium | reverse complement strand
TCCTGAGCCAGGATCAAACTCTTATGTTTAATCCGTTAAGCTCCTCTTATCGAGTAGCAATAACTCAAGTTTATTGACTGTCGTTTGCGTTTCTTTTTATTCTGTATCGTTTTCAAGGTTCGTTGCTCTCTCGTGGGCTGTGCTCTCGAGCGAGCTTGTACATAATACCACCCCTTAAAAGGTTTGTCAACACCTTTTTTGAAAGTTTTTTCGATTTTTTTCAACTTTTTTATTTTGCCAAACATTCATTGATTATTCATAAGATTTCATTCGGAAATATCCGAACATTCGAAGTATATAAGCATTTGTCTGTTCCGAATGAGAAAAGCAGTCCGCATGCAAAACGCATACGGACTGCCTGATTCGAATGTTTATGCAATGGTGACTTTTACGCGGATCGTTTTCCCTTCCCCTTCAGGAACAGGCACAATCTTGCCCTCCACAGGCTGTCCATCGACCACAAGACTGATCTTTCCCTTTTCTCCGCCGGCGAGATTTTCCATTTCAATTTCATAGGTATTGCCGCGGAAGAGCCTGCTGACCTTTAGGTTCTTCACGCTCTCAGGCAGACAGGGATCCAGCATCAGACCATCGTACTGCGGCTTGACGCCGAGAATGGCCTGGGACGCAGCAACAAACATCCACGCAGCCGTACCGGTGAGCCAGCTGTTGCGCGCTTCGCCGGGCTTCCAGCTTTCCTTGCCATTGACAGTCTGGCTGAGAACGTAGGGCTCCGTGCGGTGAAGCTGCTGATCCTTCAGATAGGCAGGCGCAATCTTCTTATAGAGATCAAACGCCGCATCGCCGTGACCGAGTTCCGTTTCAGCAATCATAATCCACGGATTGTTGTGGCAGAATACGGAACCATTCTCCTTATAGCCCTGCGGATAGCTGCTGATTTCACCCAGCTCCAGATGATAACGGGAGTATGCCGGCCACAGCAGAACCACGCCGTGCTCAAAGAGCAGATGCTCGCGGGTAGAGTCCATGGCCTTCTGAGCCATGCCATTGTCCAGACCGATACCGGCCATGACACACATACCCTGCGGCTCGATATAAATCTTGCCCTCTTCGTTTTCATCGCTGCCGACCTTGTCGCTGTTGGCGTCATAGGCGCGGATGAACCACTCGCCATCCCAGCCATAGGTTTCGACTGCCTTGGTCATGGCTGCCTTTTCAGCGCGTGCGAAAGCAGCTTCCTCATGGTCGCCCTTCATTTCGCACAGACGGGCATAGTCCTCCGCCACACCCACATACATACCGGCGATGAATACACTCTCGGCGATGCCGGTATCGTTATTGGTGACGGTCTGGAAGCTCTCGCCGGGCTCGGCGGAGAAGCAGTTGAGGTTGAGGCAGTCGTTCCAGTCGGCGCGGCCGATAAGCGGCAGGCCATGCGGGCCCTTATGGGTGGCGGTATAATGGAAGGAACGGCGCAGATGCTCCATCATGGGCGCTGCGAGCGTGGAATCATTGTCGAAATCGACCATTTCGTCCAGAATGGTCATATCGCCGCTTTCCTTGATATAGGCGCTTACGCCGTAGATCAGCCACAGCGGGTCGTCGTTGAAGCCGCTGCCGACCTCCATGTTGCCGCGCTTGGTCAGCGGCTGATACTGGTGATAGGCGCTGCCGTCCGGGAACTGCGTAGCGGCGATATCGAGGATGCGCTGACGGGCGCGTTCCGGAATCAGATGGACAAAGCCCAGCAGATCCTGGCTGCAGTCGCGGAAGCCCATGCCGCGGCCGATACCGCTTTCGAAATAGCTGGCAGAGCGGCTCATGTTGAAGGTAACCATGCACTGGTACTGGTTCCACAGGTTCACCTGACGGTCGAGCTTTTCATCGCCGCTCTCGATATGGAAATGGCTGAGCAGATCCGCCCAGTACGCCTTGAGTGCAGCGAGCTTTTCCTCAAACTGTTCATCGGTCTGGAATTCAGCAAGCAGCTTGTGCGCAGGCTCCTTGTTGATCACAGCCAACGAGACGAACTTATTGTCCGCCGGATTCTCGCAATAGCCCAGCACGAAGATAAGGCTCAGTTTTTCGCCCGGCTGCAGGGTACGCTTGACATTGTGGCTGCCGATGGGCGCCCAGCCGTGGGCGTCGCTGTTTTTGGACTGATTGGCAAACACCACGTCGGGTTTGTCAAAGCCGTTGTAGAGACCGAGGAAGCTTTCACGATCGGTATCGAAACCGTCGATCTTCGTGTTGACGGCATACACCGCGTAGTGCCTGCGGCGTTCGCGGTACTCGGTCTTGTGATAGAGCACAGCGCCGTCATTTTCGTACTCAAACTCAGCCAGCGCATAGTTGCGCTGGAAGTTGGTGGAGTCGTCCTGTGCATTCCACAGGCAGAATTCCACAAAGCTGAACACGCTCACGTCCTTGGGCTGATCGGTTTCGTTGCTCAGTTCCAGACGGGTGACCTCAGCGGTATATCCGCGCGGAACCATCACGGTCTGCTTCGCGCGCAAGCCGTTCTTGGTGGATTCAATCACCGTGTAGCCAGTACCCACGCGGCACTCGTAGCTGTCCAGCTCGGTTTTGGTGGGCTGCCAGCCGGGATTCCATACCGTGCCGCCTTCGTTGATATAGAAGTAATGTCCGCCCACGTCCGTCGCCACGTTGTTGTAGCGGTAACGGGTCAGGCGCATGAGACGGGCGTCCTTGTAGAAGCTGTAGCCGCCGGAGGTATTGGACATGATGGTGAAAAAGTCCTCGCTGCCCAGATAGTTGATCCACGGATACGGCGTATCCGGGCGGGTGATGACAAATTCGCTCCTTGCATCATCGAAATATCCGTAGGTCATACCATAATCTCCTCCTGAATGTCGTATTTGGTTTTACGATAACGTTTACGTAGCTTTACTATACACCATTTCAGGCCGGAAATCAAGGGGAAATAGCAGCCCGGAGGCATGTCAAAAACGCTTCAGCAAAATTTGGGTATAGACACTCTTTCTGTGTTCCTGTAAGATCAGGTCAACAGGAGGGACGGTATATGAAATATCCGAATGCACGGGATCTGTTTCCGGACGCGCTGCTTAAACAGATTCAGAAAATAGCAAAAACACCGCAGGCTATTACCTGCGGTGTTTTTGTTCACTCGCACTTCTGTCCGATCCATTCCCCGACGGATGCAATCCTTCCCGCCAGCCATCCCGCCAGCTTTTCCAGTCTGAACACGCGGAAAAGAATCGACCTCAGCCAGTCGATCAGCGTGCCGGCCAGATAGATCGCAGCCGCCGTCAGCGGCACCGCCAGCGCCATCAGCCACGCGGGCAGCTGCAGGTACGGATGGAACCTCCATCCCAGCTGCTGCCAGACGACCGGATGCACATGCACCAGATACACGCCGAAAGCAAAGGGAGAGAGCATTTTTGTCAGCTTTGTCACACGGCTTCCAAACGTGTGGCGTTCGCAGCACAGAAACAGCATCACCGCCGCACCAAGCGCCGTGGGCGAGGTGTAGGTGAACATGCTCAGATTTTCCAGCCACGGCGCATAGAAATACTGCGGCAGACGTGACACATAGGTCAGTCCCCAGCAAATGCCCGTAAAGACCAGATAGCCAATGAGAAGCTTTTTGCTTGACCAGCCGGTAAACGCTCCATGTTTGCGGATGTATCCGCCCGCCAGAAACAGCACCAGCAGCCACGCAGGCGCATAGCCGGTGTTGTAGCGGAAGGGATCGAGTTTGGTCAGCGTGCAGGCCGCGGACACCAGCACAGCCAGGGCAATCAGCATACCGCGAAGCAGTTTTTTGGGCATATGGTTGACGGCATAAACCGCCGCCGGCGCCAGAAGCATCATGCCGAAATAAGCCGTAAAGTACCAGTACTGCTTGCCGAACACCGGAAACAGGCTTTCCAGCCAGAAGGTACGGTCGGGATCCATCCAGCCCATAACCGCCGCCAGCAAGGTGATGCCGAAGGAGTAGAAAAACACCTGCATCCACAGAAGAATCAGATTCTTCAGTTTTACGCCGGAGGAGACCATCACATAGCCAGAGATCAGGCCGAAGATGTTCACCGCGCAGTAGGCCATGGAATGATACCATACCGCAACCGCCTCGTGCGCCGAAAAGGGTGCGGCGTGCTCCACAATAGCTCCATGGCCCTGCACATGCAGAATGACAGCCAGAAGCATCGAAAGAATGCGCAGAAAATCAATGCCCGTATTCCGCGTTTTTTCCATCGTTTGTTCCCTCCAAGGCATTTCAAAAGGTTTCTGTTCTTTATATTATCGTTGAACGGGCAGATTCTGTCAAATGAAATCGACGGCAAAAAGTATACCACCCATCCGCCATTCCATGCTATAATGGTTTCAGCGCCGGTTTTTTCAGGCCGCGCATCCGGGAACAAAGAGGGTATCACATGAACAAAACCGAACTGCTGCACATTCTCGAACAGACCGTGCCGCCGCTTCAGGGCAAATTGCACATCGAGCGTGTGCTGTACAAAAAAGAAGCCAACAAGGCCTATATGAGCTTTCTGTCAGACGCGCTGGTGGGGCAGAACGATTTTTTGCTGCTGGAAAAAAAGCTGCGCGAGCTGTTTCCCAAGCTTACGGTGGCACTGCGCGTAGCCAGTCCTTCGCTTGGCGAGGATTTTCTCTCCGACGTCAACAAGTACAAATCGGTGCTGACGGACTTTCTGCGCCGCCAGAGCCCGGCGTTGTCCGCGTGGATCGGCGACACCGGCTGGAGCATGGAGGACGGGCGGATTCTTTTGACCTGCCCGGATCAGATCGCGCTGGACTTTTTCAAATCCCGCCAGCTGGATCAAAAGCTCTCGCAGGCGGTGTACGATATCTTCCGCGTACGCGTACCGGTTGCGCTCAACGTATGCGGCGAGCGCGAGGCATGGGTGACGAAAATGCGTCAGGAACGCGGCTTTTCTTTCCCTGCGCGCCCTGTGCCCACGCCGCAGCCGGATGACGAGCCGCCGTGGGATGAAAACGCCATGCTCTCGCTTTCCGGCATGGGTGCGCCTGCACCTGCGCCTGCCGCTCCGAAAGCTGCGCCCAAAGCGCCCTCCGCCGCGCCCGCAGCCAAAAAGGAGCCCGCGCCCAAGGGCAATGTGCTCAAGGGCCGCGCCATCGGAGACAAGCCTGTGCCCATCGGCGAACTGGCCGAGGACAGCGGCATCGTGGTGATTGAAGGCACCGTGACCGGCGTCAACGATCCCAAGGAGCTCAAAGGCGGAGAAACGGTGCTTGTCACCTTCGCCGTGTACGATGATACCTCCACCATCTACTGCAAAGCCTTCTACCAGTACCGCATGCGCCGCGCGGCCATGGGCGAAACGCCTCAGCCGCCCACGGACGAAGAGCGCCAGCGCGTGAAGGAGCAGGTGGATCAGATTAAAAACGGCATGCGCGTCCGTCTGCGCGGCGACTGCCGCATGGATACATTCCTGGGCGAGCTCAGTGTGGGCGTGCGCGACATGCAGGAAATGCCGAAGATAGAGCGCAAGGACAAATGCGAGGAAAAGCGCATCGAACTGCACATGCATACCAACATGTCCACCATGGACGGCATGGCCGATGCAGGCGCGCTCATCAAGCAGGCTGCCAAGTGGGGGCATCCCGCTGTCGCCATCACCGACCACGGCGCGGCGCAGGCCTTCCCGGCAGCCTTCGGCGCAGCCAAGAAAAACGATATCAAGCTCATTCCCGGCGTGGAGGGCTACCTGTGCGATCTGGTGCCCATCGTCCAGAACGCCGACGACCGTCCCATCGATACGCCCATCGTGGTTCTGGACTTTGAAACCACGGGCCTGAGCCGTTCGATGGACCGCATCATCGAAGTGGGTGCTGTCAAAATCGAAAACGGCGTCGTCAGTGATGAACTCAGCATCCTCTGCGACCCCGGCGTGCCGCTCAAGCCCAAGATCAGCGAATTGACCGGCATCACCGACCTGATGCTTCGCGGCAAGGAAAGCCCGGCCTCCGGTGTTGAGAAGCTGCTCCGGTTCATCGGCGACTGTCCCGTGGCCGCGCATAATGCAGGCTTTGACATGGGCATGCTGGAGGCAGAATGCAAGCGCATGGGCATCAGCCGTTCCTTTACGGTACTGGACACGCTGGTTTTCAGCCGCAAGCTCTATCCCGCGCAGAAGAGCCACAAGCTGGGCGCAGTCTGCCGTCTGCTTGGTGTGTCGCTCAAGAACGCCCACCGTGCCGTGCACGACGCCGCTGCCACTGCGCAGTGTCTGGTGAAGATGCTTGAAGAGGCCCAGAAGCTGGGCGCGAAAACCTTCCGGGATATCGACTCCGTGATCAATCACGAAACCATCGGCGAAAGCTGGCACATCGTGCTTCTGTGCAAGTCGCAGAAGGGCATGCAGAATCTCAATCACCTCATTTCCGACTCCAACCTCCGCTACTTCTACCGTCATCCCAACATGCCGCGCCATCTCATCAACGAGTACCGCGAGGGACTGATTCTGGGCAGTGCCTGCGAGGCCGGCGAATTGTTCCAGGCCATCGTGGACGGCAAAAGCGACAAGGAGCTTGAAAAAATCGCCGACTGGTATGACTATCTGGAAATCCAGCCCATCGGCAACAACCAGTTCATGATCCGCAACGGCACCGCGCGCGACGAGGAGCATCTGCGTGATTTCAACCGCAAAATCGTGGCGCTGGGCGAAAAGCTCGGAAAGCCCGTTGTTGCCACCGGCGACGTGCACTTCCTCAATCCTGAGGATGCCATCTACCGCACCATCATTCAGGCCGGTCTCGGCTTTGACGACTGCGATGAGCAGGCGCCCCTGTACTTCAAGACCACCGACGAAATGCTGGAGGAGTTCAGCTATCTGGGCGCTGAAAAGGCGCATGAGGTGGTCATCGACAACCCGAAGCTCATCGCCGATCAGGTGGAGCAGCTGCGTCTGTTCCCCAAGCATCCCGATGGCAAGGACACCTTCCAGCCCTTCTGGCCGGATGCAGCGGACGATATCCAGAACCGCTCGTGGAATACCGCCAAAGCGCTCTATGGCGACCCGCTGCCGGAGCTTGTGCAGAAGCGTCTGGAAAAGGAGCTGGGCTCCATCATCGGCTACGGCTTCGGTACGCTGTATTCCATCGCGCAGAAGCTGGTGAGCAAGTCCCTGTCGGACGGCTATTTCGTCGGCAGCCGCGGTTCGGTCGGTTCCTCGTTTGTAGCCACCATGTGCGGCATCACAGAGGTTAATCCGCTCCCGCCGCATTACCGCTGCGACCATTGTCATAAGATGTTCTTAACGCCGCCGGAACTGGCCAGCGTGGGCGTTGACCTGCCCGACAAAAACTGCGAAATCTGCGGCCATCCCCTCGCCAAGGACGGCTTCGACATTCCTTTCGAAGTCTTTCTCGGCTTCAAAGGCGACAAGGTGCCTGATATCGACCTGAACTTCTCCGGCGAATATCAGCCCCGTGCCCATGCCTACGTTGAAGAGCTGTTCGGACACAATTACGTGTTCCGCGCCGGTACCATTTCCGGTCTGGCAGAAAAAACAGCCTACGGCTTTGCCGCCAAGTACTGTGAGGAGCGCGGCATCCGCGCCGGGCGCGCCCACAAGGAACGTCTGGCTGCCGGCTGCGTAGGCGTCAAGCGCACCACCGGCCAGCACCCGGGCGGCATCGTGGTTCTGCCCAAGGAGTACGACATCTGCCAGTTCACCGCCATCCAGCATCCGGCGGATGATATCGAAGGCAGCACCATCACCACGCACTACGACTTCAACTCCATGCACGACATCCTCGTCAAGCTGGACTGTCTGGGACACGACGATCCGACGGTGCTGCACCGTCTGGAAGAACTGACCGGCATCAACTACAAGGAAATCCCGCTGGACGACCCGGAGGTCCGCACCCTGTTTTCCAGCCCCAAGGCGCTTGGCATAACAGTGGAGGATCTGATGTGGGAAACCGGCACGCTGGGCATTCCTGAATTCGGCACCAGCTTCGTACGCGGCATGCTTCTGGAAACCCGTCCCACTACCATGGAGGAGCTGGTGCGCATCTCCGGCCTCTCCCACGGCACCGACGTATGGCTGGGCAACGCACAGGACATCATTAACTCCGGCAAGGCAAAATTGGCCCAGTGCTTCTGCACGCGCGACGACATCATGAACTTCCTGATTTCCAAGGGCATGCAGGAAAAGATGAGCTTTGACATCATGGAATCCGTGCGTAAGGGACGCGGCCTCAAGCCCGAGTGGGAAGAGGCCATGAAGGCGCACGACGTGCCGGAGTGGGCCATTGAAAGCTGCCACAAGATCAAGTACATGTTCCCGCGCGGTCACGCCGTGGCCTATGTCACCAGCAGTCTGCGCGTGGCATGGTACAAGGTGCACCGTCCGCAGGCCTACTACGCGGCATACTTCACCATCCGCGGCGACGGTTTCGACGCCGGACGCATGCTCCTGAGCAAGGAAACCCTGCGCGACCTGATCATCGAATTCCAGAACCGTGAAGAAAAGATGAGCGTGCGCGAAAAGCAGGAGGAAAACGCCTACCGCATGCTGCTGGAAATGCAGCTGCGCGGCATCCGCATGCTCCCGGTGGATCTGTACAAGTCCGACCTCAAAAACTTCCTCATTGAAGGAAACGACCTGCGCTGTCCCTTTACCTCCATCTCCGGCTTCCCCGAAGCCGCCGCGCAGGGCATCATTGACACCCGCGATCCCGACCGGCCTTACATCAGCATCGAGGACCTGAAAAACCGTGCGCATCTGGGCGACGGCGTCATCGAAACCCTGCGCTCGCAGGGGGCTCTGGAAGGCATGCCCGCTACCAGCCAGGTGGATCTGTTCTCTCTGATGATGTGAGGTTGACAACCCTTTTCCCAAGTGCTAAGATAAACCCGTTACGAACCCAATCAGGAAGGAGATCATCAGCAATGACTGTTAACAAGCAGATGTCCATTGGCCAGGTTCTCAATATCGACCGCGGCACCGCCCGCATTTTTATGGAGTTCGGCATGCATTGCCTGGGCTGCCCCCATGCCGTTTCCGAGTCCATCGAGGACGCCTGCCGCGCGCACGGCTCCGACGCTGACAAGCTCATCGAGAAGCTCAACGCGTTCCTCGCCGACAAGTAATCAAAAACCTTCGCCCATGCACCCGCATGGGCGTTTTCACACAGGAGGGACACCATGACGATTCACTCCGAACAGGAAGCCATGTATCTGGCCTGCGAAATGGAATCCACCGCCGTGCAGCTCTACACCCGCGCGCTGCAGCTGATGGAACAGCTTGGCCGGCAAAACGAACCGCTGCATGCAGAGCTTCAGCAGATGCTCAAGGATGAACAGGCGCATCTGGTGCGCTTCCGTTCGCTTTACAAAGGACTGGACGCCAGCGAGGAACAGCAGCTTTCCCTGTCCGCCGTGGCTGACGGCATTCTCTTTGACGGCGGATTGATGGGCGCGGCGCGAAAGGGACTTCTGAGCGACGTTGAGAGCATGATGCGCTTTGCTGCCGACAGCGAGCGTATGTCTGCGCAGAAGTACCGCGATTTTGCCGCCGTAGCCGCCACCGAGGAAGCAAAGCAGGCGCTTTTGAAAATCGCGCAGGAAGAGGACGGCCATCTGCGGGAATTGGAAAACGCCGCCAAATAACGAAAGAGGCGTAGCATGCGTAAAAACAAAGTGTTCAATCTAGCCATGAGCGGGATGATGGCCGCGCTGGTGTTTGTTGCGACCTGGTTTATCAAGCTGCCGGTATCGCTTACGCAGGGATATATCCATCTGGGCGACGGCTTTATACTGCTGGGCGCGGCGCTGTTGGGAAACATCGCCGTTCCTGCCGCTGCGGTTGGCAGCATGCTGGCCGATCTGCTGGGCGGATACACCGTCTACTGCCTGCCCACGTTTCTCATCAAGGGCGCGGTGGCCGCAGTGGCCGTGCAGGCGTTCCGTCATCCGAAATCACACTTCAGCCGGATCCTGTGGATGAGCCTGGCCGAGCTTGTGATGGTCGCCGGATACTTTGCGGCCGAATGGCTCATTCTGGGATACGGGCTTGCGGCGGCGCTGAGCGCTGTGCTGCCTAACCTTGTGCAGGGTCTGAGCGGCGTGATAATAGGCGCGGTGTTTGCACCCATTCTCCTTCGTCAATTCAAACGGTAACAAACGGCCGCTGTGGAACGCATGATTCCGCAGCGGCTGTTGTCTTTCTCTCAAAAAGAGCAAGAACGATCAAGCTTTTCAGATAAGATGTGTGTATCATGATCGCAGGGAGGAATGCACATGAATACCTGGTACCGGCAAATGCAGACGATTCTGGATGAAATTGACGCTCATATTCTCAGCCGCCGCGAGGAAGCCGTGACGCTGGACGCGCTTGCGCGCAGGCTGGGATATTCCCCCTTTCACCTTTCGCACCGGTTCCGCGAAATCACCGGCGTGTCCTTTCGCGGCTATGTGCGTGAAAGACGGCTTGCGCTTGCGCTCAGGCATCTGCAGCGCAGAGACAAGAGCATTCTGGAGATTGCGCTGGAGTTCGGCTTTTCCTCCCACGAGGCCTTCTCCCGCGCATTCAAAAGAGCGTACGGCGTCACGCCCAGCGAATACCGCAGGCATCCCACGCCCGTGGTGCTGCGCACGCTCATCCGTCCGTTTGACTGCTGGCTGCTCGAAAAAGGAGAATGCGGCATGAACGAAACCAACGATTCGGTCAAAACCTATTTTGTCACCATTCCCGCGCACAAATTCCTGCATATCCGCAACTATGAAAGCATCGGCTACTTCGACTTCTGGCAAAAGCAGAGCCTCATTCCCGGTCAGGACTGCGAAACCATCTGCGGATTGCTTTCCAGCATTCCCGGAAAGCTTGACGACGCAGGCGGCTCCGAGGCCGACAGCAGCAGCGGACAGATCATGGGCTTTGTCAACACGCCCTCCGGACGGCTGTGCAGCTGGGGCATTCCGCTGGCGGAGTGCTACGGCGTGCGGCTGCCCGCCGACTACGACGGACCGGTGCCTGCGCAGATGCAGCTGATGGATGTTGAAGAAGGTGAGTACATCGTATTCGAACACGGCCCGTTTGACTTTGAAACCCAGAACGCCGCGGTAGAAAGCAAGATCGAGGAAGCGATGAAAGCCTTCGACTACGCCGCCAGCGGCCGCTGTCTCGACCTCACCGAGGAGCGTATTTTCTACTTCTTCCACGACCAGAATCGGTTCTGGAAGTACATCCGCCCGGTCAGGCGCTCCGATTGAACGCACCCGTAGGTTGCGCGTAACAGCAGAAACGAACCCGGCGATTGGTGGATGCGCTGCAGATTTTCTGCTACAATTCATCCATCACAGCAAAGGAGTGAACGCCATGAGCTTCGGACAGAATCTCCAGTTTCTCAGAAAGCTCCGCAACCGGATGACGCAGGAAGAGCTTGCCGAAAAGATGAATGTGAGCCGTCAGACCATTTCCAAGTGGGAGCTGGACGCGGCGTATCCGGAAATTGACAAGGTGGTTGAGCTTTGCAGGCTCTTTTCCTGCACGATGGACGAACTGATCCGCGAGGATCTGACGCTTCCGGATGAGGCTTATTCCAACCTGCGCATGGAGTGGGTGGAGCCTCTGCGGTATATCCGCTATGCCGTAATCAGCACCGAGCCGGAAGGCGACGCCATCGCCCACGTCCGAGGCTGGGCAAAGCAAATGAACATACCTGACGCAGCAATCATCGGCTGGGACTTTCCCATGCTTTCGCAGGAACAGATCAACGTCTACAACATGCACGGCTACGCCGCCGCGCTGCTTCTGCCGGATGATATCACGCCCGAAGCCGGAGAAATCTGTACGCAGCCGCGCCAGCGCTACATCGCCATTACCATCCGCGATCCGCATGCAGCCCCCTTCCGCCTGATTCCCAACGCCTACAAAACCCTGAACACGTACATGAAGGCCAACGGCCTGACGCACGACGCGCGCAAGGGGATTCTTGACTGTTTTGAAAGAGAATACGACAGGGACGGCACACACTTCATGGACGTGTACATCGCCATTCAATGAAATCCTGCTCCGGACGAAATCTTCGTCCGGAGTTTTTTGTTGACACACTTTTGGTTTTATGATAAAATAGCAATCGTTATATAATATATGTTATACAGGAGGTCGCTCATGCCGCCCAAAGTCCGCATCACCCGGGAGCAGATTCTTTCCACCGCCGTGGAACTCGTGCGTACCAGCGGTGAGGAAACCCTGAATGCACGCAGCCTTGCCGCCGCGCTCAGCTGCTCCACGCAGCCGCTGTTTTCCAACTTTGCCACGATGGACGAGCTGCGTCAGGCCGTAATCGGCGAAGCTGATCTGCGCTGTCAGGAGTACATCGACCGCGAGGTCCAAAAAGGCCTCTATCCGCCTTACAAGGCCAGCGGCATGGCCTACATCCGCTTTGCCAAAGAGGAAAAGCAGCTGTTCCGGCTTTTGTACATGCGCAGCCGCACAAAAGAAACCATTCCGCAGGAAACCGAACTTGGCCAGGAAATGGAATCGCTCGTCAGCGCGAACACCGGCCTGAGCGGAAACAGAACCAGACTGTTTCATCTGGAAATGTGGGCCTTCGTGCACGGCATCGCCTCGATGCTCGCCACGGATTATCTGGATCTGGAGTGGGAGCTGATCAGCGCCATGCTCACAGACGCATATCAGGGTCTCAAAAAACGTTTTGAACAGGAGGAGGATATATGCACGCCATCCGCATCGAAGAACTGACCAAGCACTACCGCGGCCTGTGCGGCGTGGATCACCTCAGCCTGACCATTCCCCACGGCGAGCTTTTTGCGCTGCTGGGCGTGAACGGCGCAGGCAAAACCACCACCATCAAAATGCTCTCCTGCCTTACGCAGCCCACTAGCGGCGACGCCTTTCTCAACGGCCACAGCATTCGAACTGAACCGGATCAGGTCAAGAAAGTCATCGCTGTATCTCCGCAGGAAACCGCCGTTGCGCCCGGGCTGACCGCACGCGAAAACCTCGAAATGATGTGCGGCGTGCACGGCCTTTCCAAGGCAGCGCGTGAGGAGAAAATCGCGGAGCTCACCGGTCTTTTGAACCTTTCCTCCATCCTTTCGCGCAAGGCAGGCAAGCTCTCCGGCGGCTGGCAGAGGCGGCTGTCCATCGCCATGGCGCTGGTGAGCGAGCCCAAAATTCTCTTCCTCGACGAACCCACGCTCGGTCTGGACGTGCTGGCGCGAAGCGAACTGTGGGATGTCATCCGCTCGCTCAAGGGCAGCGTGACCATCATCCTGACCACGCATTACATGGAGGAGGCCGAAATGCTCAGCGACCGCATCGGCATCATGAAGAATGGTCATCTGCTTATCTGTGCTTCTGCCGGAGAAATCAAGCAGCACACCGGCTGCGAGCGCTTTGAGGACGCCTTCATCCACATCGTAAAGGAGGCGAAAACATGCTGACCTTTGCCCGCCGCAATCTGAAGGAAATGCTGCGCGATCCGCTGACGCTGGGCTTCGGCCTCGGCTTTCCGCTGATTCTCCTCCTGCTGCTTACCGTCATCCAGCGCAACATCCCCGTAAGCCTGTTCGAAATCGCCCATCTTACGCCCGGCATCACCGTTTTCGGTTTGTCGTTCATGACGCTGTTCAGCGCCACCATCATCGCTCGTGACCGAAGCTCCTCGCTTCTGCAGCGCCTGTACACCACGCCGCTTTCCGCAGCGGATTTCATTCTCGGCTACACCCTGCCCATGATCCCCGTCGCGCTTGCACAGACGGCTGTGTGCTATCTGGCTGCGCTCCTCCTGGGCCTTGAACCGACCGTGCGGATTCTGGGCGCGCTCGTGTGCATCCTGCCTGCCGCATGCCTGTCCATCGGCCTTGGGCTGCTCTTTGGAAGCATCCTCACCGACAAGCAGGTGGGCGGCATCTGCGGCGCGCTTCTGACCAACCTGACCGCATGGCTGAGCGGCACGTGGTTTGATCTGGAGCTGGTGGGCGGCGCATTCAAAAAGATCGCCTATGCCCTGCCCTTTGTCCATGCCGTGGAGATGGAACGCGCCGTTCTCAGCGGCAACTTCGGCCAGATCCTTCCGCATCTGTGGTGGGTAGCAGGCTATGCCGCGGTTGTTTTCGCGCTTGCCGTTTTTCTGTTTCTCAGGCAGATGCAGAAGCAATAACAAGAAACCCGGACGGATTGAATCCGTCCGGGACATTTTTTGTTATTCACTTTTCCTGCCTGCTCGAATGAGAAAACCAACCATGATAAAATGTGTCTATCTTGATCGATCCCTGTGATCGCTGTTGGGATTCCATTCGTATCGTTGGGAAAAAGCTGGCGGGTACCGCCACAACTGACTTATGTAACGTCACTCGTCGTCAAATGCTTCATCGGCTTCGAAATCAGCCTGGACTACCTCAATGAGCTTTTCGAGCAGGTCTTCGTCTTCCACGGGAAGGAACTCTTCGATCTCTTCGCCGTCTTCTTCCTTCTCCACAACCTTCATGATGTAGAGATTCACGGCTTCTTCATCGTCTTCCTCGTGGTCGTGGTCACAATCTTCGCATCCACAGCCGCATTCGCCTTCGTGGGCCTCGCCCAGTACAACGTATTCTTCACCGTTGTAGAAGAAATAGCGTACGACCTCCAGCAGAATATTGTTACCATCCTCATCGACGCCTTCGATGAGATCCAGCATTTCTTCTTCGGCGGCCATATTGCCGCCCATGGAATGTTCGTCACAGTACAACGGTATCGCCTACTTTCTTTGCATAATTTCTGACGCTTTTGCGTCTTCCGGTGCGCCTTGAGAAAAGCTTCTTCTTTCGGAGTACCTGCACCGGAACCATCGCACGTGCCTTGGACGTGTTCGTTTCTTCACCGCCGTGTCATCACAGCCTGCGGCGGGCATTTCCCGCACGATGGAGAAGCGTTGTTCCTTTGGGTTTTTCTTTCCTCTTGGCTTGGCCTTATTATAACCGAAAAACCCTGATATGACAAGGCTTTGAGCGAAAATTTTGTATTTGATTTTTGGTGGTTTTTATGGTATGATAAATCTGTTGGGGCAAGCGATCAATGCTTGTCCTGCTTCCTTTTCAGGGGTTCCTTGGTTCCGTCGGGACGCTGGATGACAACACCTTCGAGGACCTGGCGCATGTTCTCGCGGAAGCCATCGAGGTATTCCTTGCGCAGCGCGGCGCGCTCGGTCTGCTCTTCGGGCGTCAGTTCGCGCTCTTTGGCAAGACGGGCCAGCTCGTTGATTCGTTCAATCTTTTCATGTTCCATGGTATTTTTCATCCTTTCGGGAGGTAATGCGATATGGTATCGGGCAAGTGGTATGCAATGGGCAGCGATCTGAGTCTGCCGCTGAGCCTGCGCAAACAGGTTCTGGGCCTTGACGCAGACGAACTGGATCCCATGAGCCAGCATGTGGTGGTTTTTGACGGCGAGGAGCCGGCGGGCTCTGCCAGACTCTGGTGGGCAGACGGCGCGTTCCGCATGGGCTGCATCGCCGTAACCGAACACAAGCGCGGCAAGGGCTTCGGCGACCTGCTGGTTCGTCTGCTTCTTTACAAAGCCCTCACCCACAGCGCCAGCCTGATCTGCGTGGACACGCCGAAGGCGCTCGAACCCTTCTTCGCCCAGTACGGTCTCAAAGCCACGAGCGAACAAAACGGTATGATCACCATGTCCATCCGCGGCGAGGACGTGCAGCTGAGCCATTGCGGCGGCAACTGTGCCGAATGCGGCCACCGCAGCCCCGAATGCGTCCCCAAAGCCCTCAGAGAAGAATAAGTGTTTTTAAACGCCCGTGCCAAAAACGCATGGGCGTTTTTGATTTACATCCGATCACACCAGCGAGCCGGGAGGCCCTCCGCCGACCGGCGGTCATGTCTGCAAAGCCAAACTCCGTCACTCAATCCCTGCGCGTCATCGGCGCGCAGTCCGGGGTCCGGGGGTCACCCCCGGAAGACCCAGCGCTGCTGGAGGGTGTAGCTCATGAAGAAGAGCAGCACGTCTACAGGAA
Organism: Clostridia bacterium; assembly: GCA_017938645.1. The sequence goes on along the minus strand of JAGBBE010000115.1, from coordinate 46,955 downwards.
TCTTGATGAGGTTGTCGCTGACGCCGAACCAGAGGTGGAAGGAGCTGGTCAGAGCAGCGGAAAGGAGCATGTTGAGGAAGAAGACCACGAGATAGCGCGGGAAGGACTTCTTCGCAGAGGACTTGTCGCCGAAGACATACTTGCGGTTGACGGTGAAGTTGAACACGCCGGAAATCAGACGCGCAAGGATGGTGGCGGCGGCGATGTGCGGCACAAACTGCAGGAAGAGGAAGTTCACCTGCTGCGCCATGGCGGGCGCAACGGCCTTGAGCACGTTATTAAAGAGCAGGTAGAGGCCGTAATCCAGCAGGAAGCTGATCAGCGACGCGCTGATGAAGCGGAAGAAGCCGGCCAGAATCACACTGTAAATGCGGATGGAGTCACGCACAGCGCGGAAGTGGCTGCCCTCGTTGTTGTTCTCATAAACGGTCTGGATGGGCAGCGCGCGCATGGGCAGCTTCTGATGGGCGCACTCGATGAGCACGTTCATCTCGTACTCATAGCGGTCGCCCTTGACGGCAATCATCATGGGCAGCAATTCGCGTGCAAAGCCGCGCAGGCCGGTTTGCGTATCAGAGACCCATACGCCGTAAAGGAGCTTGAACACGGTGGAGGTGATGCGGTTGCCGTTGCGGCTCTTGAAGGGCACATCGGGCTGAGAGAAGTCGCGGCTGCCCAGAAGCACGCCCTCGCTGTTTTCGCTGAGCGCCTCGGCGGTGCGCAGGACGTCCTTCACGGTGTGCTGGCCGTCGCTGTCGGCGGTAACGACATACTTCTGCTCAGGGCAGCTTTCCAGCACGTACTGCATGCCGCGCTTGAGCGCCACGCCTTTGCCGGCATTGGGAACATAGGAGACGATGTGAGTCACATCATCCTGCGGAATGCGGGAAAACAGCTCCTGAAAGCCTTCTCCGCTTCCGTCGTCAATGATGACGATCTTGCCGACGCCTGCAGTCCTGAGCGCTTCCACATAGGGCGGCAGACGGTCGTCGGGCTTGTAGGCGGGGATGACGACGGCGGTTTCTTTGGCGAAGCTCATGGTTTGACTTCCTTTCGTAAAGCATTCAGTTGAGAATGGTGGTGTCAAGATAATCGCGCGTCAGAGGCGAGAGATCCTCGCCGGTGAACGCGGTGAGAAGCGATTCAAAATCTCCGCGCGAGGCGCGTGAGAAGGCATAGCGCTGCGCATACTCGCGCAGGAAGGGGTTGAGTCCCTGAGGCAGCATCCGGTTCAGCGCGCAAAGGTATGCCGCACCCCGGTTGTAAACCACCAGCGAATATTCGCTCATGGAGGAAAAGCGGTCCAGCGGCGCGCCGGGCGTAACGCCCTGCGATACGGTTACGCGCATTGCGCTTTCCACGCGGGTCTGTTCCAGATCGGCGCGCTCCTGCGCTCCGTAGACGCTTCGGGCATATTCCAGCACGCCGAACTCGCACAGCGCCTCGTCCTGCCAAGGCTGATTCCATCCATCGCTGCCCGCCAGCGCATACCACCACTGGTGCGCTGCCTCGTGGGCAATGAGGTATTCCAGCTCCCGGCCGCCCTGCGAAAGCACGTCAGCCGAGATCATGGCAAGCGCCGGATATTCCATGCCGCCCAGAGGCATGTGCATCTGGGCAAGCGTGAAGCTTTGATAGGGATATTCCCCCCAGAGGGATTCGTACACGCCTATGGCTTTGCGCGCATATCTGAGCAGCTGACGCGCCCCGGATGCATCTTCGGCAAAGGCTGCGACCAGCACGTTTCCTTCCAGCGCCTGCGCGGATGCAAAGCGGTCGCTGATGACCAGCGCAAAGTCGCGCACGGCAGGTGCTGAAAAACGATAGATCGTTTCGTCTTTCGCCTTTTCCGTTTCCGCCCATCCGCTTCCGGCGCAGACATAGCCCTCCGGCACCGCGACGGATACGCTGTAGTTGGCACAGTCGGATACAAAGGGATCGCCCACGGGCGCATAGGCATCGGTGCGGAAAGCGCCGTCCTCCCACACAGCAGGAATGGCAAAGGCATTGCCCAGCGTCCAGATTCCGTCCCACACTCCGAAACGGTAGGCCATGCGCGGAATCTGCACGGTGTATTCCAGTTCAATTTCGGCAGTTTCTCCAACCTTCCATCCACCCGGAACCGGCACGGCCATCACGGTTTTGGCTGCGTCGGTATAACGATGCAGCACCGCCTGTCCGGCTGCATGCGCGCTTTTCATTACCAGCGCACCGGAGGAAAAGCCGTCCGGATAAAAGAGGTCGTAAAGCTTTTCTTCAAAGGTGCAGGGCGAGGTATCCATGTTCTGGAAGGCGTTGGGCCATGTGCGCAATACCGCAGCGTTCTGATCCTGTCCCGTGCGATTGACAAGGCGGAGCGTCTGGCGCACGGTCAGCATCCGCTCATCAGGATGAAGCCGCGCATCGATTGCAATTTCATCCAACCCCGAAGAGGCCTGCACTAGCTCGGGCGACGCTTCGGGCAGCTCCAAAGCTCTGTCAAACGCCAGCCCCAGAATCACAACCGCCAGCAGCAGCGCCGCGGCTGCTGCAATCAGGATTTTGCGCGTGCGCATCAGATGAGCGCCCCCACGTTGTTGAGCAGAATCAGCACGCGATCCACCACGCCGCCCATCAGCAGTCCGCCGATGACGCCGCACAGAAGCAGCGTAAGCGCAAGCGAAATGACCACGCACAGAAGCTTTCCAAACATCAGCTGCTGATCCGGGCGCGCAGTGATCAGCCCAAGCATGCCCGTGGCCTGCACGTAGCTCACTGCCATGCCGCACAGGATCAGCCCGATGGCCAGCCACGGCGTCAGCAGCGAACCGGCCATGGCCAGCACGCTCACGGCCACGGTGTTGAGCGAAATCACCGCAACAAAGCTGGTGAGAAGCTCCCATGAGAACGCCACGCGGCACACGCCGCAGATGTACACCATGAACACCGCCGCAGGAACCAGCATCGAAATCAGCTGGCACAGCGCGGCAATGCCGCCTGCCATGGGCGCAACACGTCCGGCAATGTAGCTCACGCCCTGGCTCATGGATGCGTCAGTCGAGGCCAGCGGGGTTCCGCTCAGCGCCGAGATGGCGCGCAGAAGCAGTCCCAGGAAGCCGCGCATCAAAACCATGCCGCACAGAAACGAAAGCAGCAGGCACAGAGCCGTTACAATGATCCAGCTGAAGCGGTCGCGGCGCTCCACCATCATGCGCATCACATCGCCCGGATGGGTGAAGCTTTCCACAAACGCATGGGGCAGATCGCTCAGCGCACCCAGAAATCCGCCTTCGTCATGCGAGGGCGTCTGTCTATAGGCATAGGGTGCCTGGTAGCCGGGCGGATAGCTGCCCTGCTGGTACTGCACATAGCTCTGCTGATACACTCCCGGCGCGCCCGCCGCCTCGCCGCATACGGAGCAGCGGTTGGCTCCCGGCTGAAGCTGCGCGCCGCATCTGGCACAGTTCATGCATGTCCTCCTGAAAATTCAAAATGATTCAAGCGCCGCCTGCGCTGCGTCGATCAGCGCAGGATCAAACAGATACAGGCGCATGGTTTCGGTTTCGACGATCTGTTCGTCGGGAAGGGATTCCAGATAGGTGTTGAGCGTGGACAGCGGGAAATAGCGTTCATCCCAGAAGTCCGGCTCGGTGGCGAGCATGGCTGCGTTCAGTTCCTTCAGCCTCGGTTCAACCTCCTCCAGCGGCAGGTTGAGAAGCTCCACAATGGGATTGGAAATCAGCACATAGCCCTTTGCGCCCAACGCGTACTGATAGCCCGAGCGGGTGATCAGGATCTTCTGATCGTCCCCGACTTCCTCCGCCACCTCCATCAGAAGGCCGTAGCGGTCGCGGAAGCCCCGGTCCAGCAGAATGTCCTCATCCTCCATCACATCTCGGCTGTAGCGGTAGAAGGTGTTGGTGTAACCGGTCTGATTGAGGCCCTTCACCATGCCAAAGAGGCACAGCGCGGCGCACAGCCACGCAGGGATGGTTTTCATCCACGGTTTCTGGGGAAGTCTCTTCGCTTTGGCAAGCCACTGCGGCCAGTGCTCGATCACTGCGGCCAGCAGCGCGCAGATCATCACGTTGCACAGGAAGAACCACTGCAGCGTGTAGCGCGGAAGCTTGACAAAGGAGCCCGAAAAACTGTACAGCGGGCTGTCGAGCACGCCGGACATGGGCGCGAGGGTGAGCACCGTCACCAGCGCGCAGAAGGCCAGCAGGGACAGCGTTTCGACGCCCTTGGAATGGTTGGTGACAATCACGCCCACAGGACCGTCCGCCGCAGAGGAGCGAACCTCCTTGAACGTACGGCGCATGCGGATGCGCGAAACGATCCAGCCGAGGATAACGCATACAGCGGCTATCACCGCTGCGTACAGGCCCCACGTGCCTACCGGCGACGCATAGCCCATGATGATCGCATCCAGATCCTCAAAGAAGTTCAGATGCGTAGTGGTTTCCTCCAGCTTGTACTCCATGTCCATGTACAGGTCGTACCACGGAGCGTCGGTAAAGCTGGTCATCAGACGCCACGGGGACATCTCGCCCCATTTGAGAAAGCACCAGATATTCCCCGAAAATGCCAGCAGCGTTCCCGCCGCTCCCGCAAGCGCAATGCCCATCGAGCGCAGAAGCGCGCGTCCAGCACCCTTGATGGCGGTCATATGCGCGTCCAGCACGCGCCAGACGACCCACGCAGCCACAATGAAGGGCAGCACCACAAAGCACACCACATGCGCGCTCATCACCGTGAAGCACACGGCGAAGCTGAGAATCAGCTTGCCCACATAGGCTTTCCCGTTTCCCTTTTCGTTAATCCCGGAAAATGCGAGCACCGCAAGCAAAAGCGCAAGAATGCGCCAGATATCGCGCGGCGCGCCGGCAACGGAATAATACAGCTGAGGAATCAGGTTAAACAGCACCGCGCCCAGAAGCACGCAGACCTTCTTCTCGCGGCAAAAATGGAGCAGAAGCGCTCCGTATGCGCAGGCAGCATAGAAAATCAGCAGGCCGATGCCGGTAAAGACAGGCTTGTCGTTGGGATAGCCATACTCTCCGCCGGTATGGAACAAGCCATAGCTCATGTACAGTTCCAGCGACGGAAAATGGCTGTGTCCGCGGAAATGGCCGATTGTCTCCTCCTTCTCCAGAAGCACGGAGAGATCGCGGTTTTCGCAGTAATGCAGCCCCAGCGCCAGATACTCGCCCGCGTCGCCGCCGTTGACCGCGTTCATGCTGGACATGAAGCGCACGCACACCGGCGCAATCAGAATCACGATGCAAAGGGCAAAGCACAGCGCTGCGAGCGCAGGTTTATCAAAGCGCAGACAGTGCTTCAGGAAGGCAAAGCCCTTCAAAAGCAGCTCCCTGACCCTGCGCAGATTTGCAATGATCAGCGAAAGCACCACAACGGCTGACAGCAGCGGCAGCATGCCGATATACGCCCAGTTGGGCAAATCCGCCCACGCGAGCGACATGATCAGCACCCACAGATACTGCACAAACGGCGTGGAGGCCACGCCTGTCAAAAAACAGGCGAGCCTGCTTCGTTTGGAAAACCAGCCCTTGAACGCAAACATGCAGCCCAGAGCAAACATCTGCGCCATGCAGCTGAGCAGATAGATGTTGCGCCAGCCGTTGCCCAGATCAAGCCACGTCATTTGCGCTTCCTCCCGGCCTTCACCAGCCGATCCATCTCTTCGAGGTAGTAGTGGTTGATATCAACCTTTTCGCTGAGCAGCTTTTTCTGCTTCTCGCGGCCCACTTCCACCAGATCCGGCATTTCGAGCAGCTCGATCGCCTGCGCGGTCGCCTTTTCGTAGCGGTCGTCGCCCTCGTTAAAGTTGTACAGCAGCTGGAAGCGCTCCGCCTGCTCGCGGGTAGAACCGGACACGATGGTATTCACATACAGGGCATGCGTGCCCAGCACCACGGCCTCGGAGGCCATGGTTGCGCCCTCGGAGTACACCAGCTTGGCAAAGGCCAGCACGTGGTGAATCAGCTCGTAGGGCGTTTTGAGCAGAAGCGGCTTGAGAGCCTCCGGCACATTGCCCTCGGCGCTCACATACACGCGGCCGTAGCGCGAAAGGCGCTTGACCAGATCGATCTTGCCCGCGTCGTCCAGACCCTTGCGGCCGATGTCGTGGCTGGCGTTCCACGCCACGAAGCGCACGAGGATGTACGGCTCATCCGGGTTAAAACCCACGTCGCGCAGCTTCTGCTTATCCGGCGTGAACACGGAAGGATGCAAGTAGAAAAGCTCCTTATACGTATCCAGCCGCTCCTGCGCCGGGCCGAGATCGGTCAGGAAGGTGCGGGGCGTGATGATTTTGGTGGTCAGGCGCTTGCAGATGCGCAGGCTGAACTTGCTGACCTCGGTGTCCTCATAGATGATGTGCGGCTTGCGGCTGATGAAGGACGCCACAGCCATCATGGGCGAGGCGCGGCCGATGAGAATATCGGGCTGGAAGCGCAGCGCGCGGTAGGTGTGCTCAATGCACAGTCCAAGAAAGAGCAGACCCTTTTCCAGCACGTTCTTGCCGGTGGAACGGGCGCTCAGCACATACGGAATCCCAAACTTCTCCAGAAGCTTGGTGTCTCCGTCCTTTTCCACGGCCAGGGTCAGCACCTCATCGCCGCGTTCGTTGAGCATCTTCACAATATGGCGGAACTGATGCGCCCACGCAGGGTGATCAATCGACAGCATGGCTTTCACTGGTAAAGCACCTCCCCATCCTCATCGGGCGTAGTGGGCGCATTTTTGCGCATATAGTAGAGAATCTTGTTTTCATTGCGGTTGATACGCACCATGCTCTCCATGGCGATGCCAAAGGAGAACATCAATACGCTCACCAGCGTGCAGAAGGCGCAGATCAAACCGGCAAAGATATAGCCGCTGAAATATCCCACGCGGATATAGTGAATCAGGAACATGAGCCCGAAGATCACAGCCGGGATCATGAACAGTCCGCCAATCAGGCCGAAAAAGCGCAGCGGATAGTAGTCGCGCATGAGTCCCACGATGATACCGAGGGTCTTTTTGAGGTACTTCATGATGCTTCCGGCGATGCGGCTCTTGCGCTCAGGAAAATAGGTGACGTTGATCGGCACCTCAGCCATGGCGATGTTGTTGAAATGGAAGCTGATGAAGCTTTCCTGCGTATAGGTAAAGCGGCCATGGAAGTTGATTTTGAGCAGCGTATCGCGGCTGTAGGCGCGGAAGCCGCAGCTGACATCGGAGAACTTCTGTCCGCACAGAGAACTGACCAGACGGTTCATCTGCGCATTGCCCCATTTCTTGATGGGCGGCATATGCTCGATTTTCTGCTGGTTCTTAAAGCGCGACGCCGTTACAAAATCAGCCTCGTTTTTCATGATGGGCTCAATCAGGCGGGCGATATCGTTGGAGTCAAACTGGCCGTCGCCGTCCATGTTGACCATGATGTCATAGCCATGGTCAATGGCAAAATCCACCGCAGAGCGGAACGCCTGACCCAAACCCTTGTTCTGCTTGTGACGGATCACCGTGGCGCCCGCCTCGTGGGCCAGACGCGCGGTTTCGTCGCGGCTGCCGTCGTCCACCACGAGCAGTCTTACAAAATCAATGCCTTCGTAGCTGCGCGGAATAGAGCGCAGCACCTGTTGAATCTTCTCCGCCTCGTTAAAACACGGAAGCGCAATCAGCAGCTTCATCGAGCGGTCTCCTCCTTACCTGTGCGCCGTTTAAGCGCTTGCGGCTGTACACAACAAGCCAACATTATCATACCGTTTTTTCACGCGTATGTCAACGAAACAAGAGCGCCTGCGGGATTTGCAGACGCTCTTTTCATCAATCCTTCTGATACAGGTCGCGGGTATAGACCTTGTCCGGCACATCGGCGATGGCCGCATCGAGGCGGTTGGCCACGATGACGTCGCACATGCGCTTGAATTCCTCCACATCGCGGATGACGCGGCTGTTGTAGAACAGCGGCTCCTTCAGCGTGGGTTCGTACACGACCACTTCCACACCGTTGGCTTTGATGCGCTTCATCACGCCCTGGATGGACGACTGGCGGAAGTTATCGCTGCCAGACTTCATGGTAAGACGGTAGATACCGATCACAGGGTTGGGATTTTCGGGGAAGCCAGCCTTCATCAGGACGCGTTCAGCCACAAAATCCTTGCGGGTGCGGTTGGCCTCTACGATTGCGCCGATGATGTTGTTGGGTACGTGGTCGAAATTAGCAAGAAGCTGCTTGGTATCCTTGGGCAGGCAGTAGCCGCCGTAGCCAAAGGAGGGATTGTTATAGTGACTGCCGATACGCGGGTCCAGTCCCACACCCTCGATGATGGAGCGCGTATCCAGTCCGCGCACCTCAGCGTAGGTGTCCAGCTCGTTGAAGAAGCTCACGCGCAAAGCCAGATAGGTATTGGCGAACAGCTTGACCGCCTCAGCTTCAGTAGGCTGCATGAACAGCGTGGGGATGTCCTCCTCCTGCGCCCCCTCCTGAAGCATGGCGGCAAAGGTGTGCGCCGCATCCAGCAGTTCCTCGCCTTCAAAGCCGACGATGATGCGGCTGGGATGGAGGTTGTCGTACAGTGCGCGGCCCTCGCGCAGGAATTCCGGGCTGAACATCAGCTTCGCGCCGGGATGCTCTTCCATCATCCGCTTCGTAAATCCCACAGGAATGGTGGACTTGATCACCATTACCGCATCAGGATTGACCTGCAGAACCTGCTTAATGACCGACTCCACGGTGGAGGTGTCGAAGTAGTTCTTTTTGGTGTCATAGTCGGTGGGCGTGGCGATGATGACCATCTCCGCGCTCCTGTATGCGGACTCAGCGTCCAGCGTCGCCGTCAGATCCAGCTGACGCTCAGCAAAAAAAGCGGAAATTTCGGCATCCTGAATGGACGAAATCCGGCGGGAGATCATCTCCACCTTTTCTTTTACCACATCCACCGCTGTTACGCTGTGCTTCTGGGACAAGAGCACGGCCAGAGACAGCCCCACATAACCCAGACCAGCGACCGAAACCTTCATTTCACAAGACCTCCCGGATCGATTTTCCATTCTTTATCATACTGCGCACATTTTGTGATGTCAAACCTTTTTTGGCTTCTGAGGAAGCTGTGCAAGCACAATGCCCGACATCATCAGCGCGCATCCGGCCAGTTCACGTGCGCTTAGTGCATCGCCCAGAATCAGCCAGCCGGAGAGCACCGCAAACACGCTCTCCAGGGACATGAGCAGCGACGCCACTGCCGGTTCCGCATCGCGCTGAGCCAGAATCTGCAGCGTGTAGCCCACCGCGCCGCTGAATACGCCGGCATAAACGATGGACAGCATATTGGCGCGGACGCCTTCCCACGTGGGCTGTTCAAACAGCGCAGCCCCTGCAAAGCAGATAGCGGCGCACACAGCGAACTGGATGCAGCTCATACGGATGCAGTCGGTGCGGCGGCTGAAATGATCCACCACGAGGATATGACCGGTGTAGCTGAGGGCGCAGAGGATGAGCATGCCATCGCCGGGATCAATGGCAAATCCTCCCTGCATGCACAGAAAATACAATCCCACTACGCTCAGCACAACTGCAATCCACACCAGTTTTCCGATTCGTCTGCGCGCAAAAATGCCGCACAGCGGAACCATCACGATGTAGAGCGCCGTGATGAAGCCCGCCTTGCCCGCGCCGGTTCCAAGCGTAATCCCCAGCTGCTGGAACGCGCTGCCCAGCGCCAGCATCACGCCGCAGCATATGCCGCCCAGAAGCAGCGTTTTGCGGTCGGCCTGACCCATGTCGCGCCATCTGGAATTTCCGGTGCGGCGGGTGTGAAACCACACCGTGGGCAGAAGCGCCAGCGCGGCCAGCGTCATGCGGGAGGCGTTAAACGTAAGCGGCGGCACGCCCTCTGCAGCCACATCCTGCGCCACAAAGGCCACGCCCCAGATCATGGCCGTGAGCAGCAAAAGGAGATTGGCTCTCATCTGTTTTGTCATTTGCATTCCCATTCCTTTCGTTCCGGCATGCGGAACCCGATTACTATACATCACACATCCGTGCGGATTCAAGCCCCTGTCCCGTGTTTTTTTGTTGTTAAGATCAAATAGCGCCGTTTGCTTGCAAAAACACCTCAGACAGAGTAAAATGACACTGTATATTCTTTCTTTATCGGAGCCGTTATGACTCCATCTTCTCTCTAAGGAGGCCTGCAAATGAATCCCTACGTATTTATGACCGATTCGGATTCCGACCTTCCCTTTGGCTATGTGGACGAACTGAACCTTGAAATGGTGTACATGCCCTACATCATCGATGGTAAGGAATACCCCGATGATCTGGGCCGTTCCGGCGGACAGAAGGTCTACTTCGACAACATGCGCGCAGGCGCTGCGCCCAGCACCTCGCTTCTGCCTCTGGGCGTGTATCTGGATCTGTTCGAGCCCATCTTCGAACGCGGACAGGACATTCTCTTCGTCTCCTTCTCCAGCCAGCTCTCCGGCACGATCAACAACATCTATGCCGCCCGGGAGGAGCTTTTGGAAAAGTATCCTGAGCGCAAGATGATCGTGGTCGATACCCTGAGCATCTCCGCGCCCCAGTCCATTCTGATCCTCAAGTCCCACGAGCTCTACCGTCAGGGCAAGAGCATGGAGGAAGTTGCACAGTGGCTGGAGGACAACAAGCTGCGCGCTCAGGCATGGTTCACCGTGGATGACCTGAAGTATCTGCGCCGCGGCGGACGCATCAGCGCCGTGGCCGCCACCGTGGGCACCATGCTGGATCTCAAGCCCATCATCACCGAAACCAAAGAAGGCAAGCTGGTCAGCTCCGACAAGGTGCGCGGCCGCAAGTCCGCTCTGCGCACCCTCGTTGACAAGGCCGTGCAGAATATCGACGATCCTGCCAGCGCCATGCCGGTCATCATGCATGCCGATGCGCCCGAGGACGCCGCCCGTCTGGAAAAGCTGCTCCGCGAAAAGCTGCCCGAGCTGCCCGAAATCCAGACCTGGTACGTCGGCCCCGTCATCGGCGCCCACTGCGGCCCCGGCACCGTGGCCGTATGCTTCTTCGGCAAGGAACGTCCGTGCTGATCAAGGGTTGAAAAAGCTGCTTCACAGTTTTTGTGAAGCAGCTTTTTTTCGTCCGAAAAGATACTATTAGTATTATTTTGGTCTTTTCGTTCCTTCTTATTTTGTTTGTTTCGGGGTAGCATGACAAGTACGCCACCATACTCCTCAGCAAGCAACAGGAGGGACACAGGTATGGATTACGCTCTTTTGGGAAAACAGATCCGCAGGCAGCGGCAGAATATGGGCTGGACTCAGGAACAGCTCGCCGAAGCCATTGGCGTAAGCACTTCGTTCATCGGCCATATTGAGCGCGGCACACGCAAGGCCAGCATTGACACGCTGGTGGAAATTGCAAATGCCATGCAGGTCTCGGCTGATTTTCTTCTGGGAGCCAATCTCAGCTACGTTCATGCGGGCATGATTCCCAAACATCTGACCTCCAGCCAGAAGCTGGTGCTGCAGGAGATCATCGGAACGCTGCAGGAACAGATTGGCAAATGGGACGCTCAGCCCGAGGAAGAGGATGCGGATTAACCCAGCATCCCCAGTACCACATCGCGCATGGAATACATTCCCGCAGGCTTGTCCTTGAGGAAACGCGCCGCTTTGAGCGCACCCTGCGCAAACAGCGCGCGGTTTTCGGCCTGATGGGTCAGGATAACCTGCTCGCCGTTTCCATAGAATCCGACCTCATGCACGCCGGTCACCGTACCGCCGCGTACGGCATGAATGCCGATTTCGCGATCCGTACGCTTTTCCGTGCGGCCATAACGACCATACACAGGCTCCGTTTCGGAGCCTTTTTCTTTTTGGGCAGCTTCGTAGAGCATCACGGCGGTGCCGCTGGGGCTGTCTGCCTTCATGCGGTGGTGTTTTTCAACGATTTCGATGTCGAAGCCATCCAGCGTTCTGGCCGCCATGCGAACCAGCTCGCAAAGCACGTTGACGCCAAGGCTCATGTTGGCGCTGCGAAGCACCGGAACCACTTCCGCCGCCTCCGCAATCATGGCCAGTTCCTGCTCCGTGTAACCCGTGGCGCACAGCACCACAGGCGTTTTGCGCTCAACGGCCAGCTTCAGAAGCTCCGCCAGCGCGTCAGGACGGGAAAAATCCACGATCACATCGGCGGACTCCGTTACCTGCTCATAGCCCGATACCATCGCATAGGGCATAGTCTGGCCGCAGTAGGCCACATCCACGCCGCAGGCAACCGTCACGCCCGCAGCCTCCGCTGCCAGCGTCAGTTCACGACCCATGCGGCCCAGAGCGCCGCCGATAATGATCCGCATTCGTTTTTCCTCCGTCAGTTGTTCAGAAGTCCAAGCTCAGTCAGTGCATGGCTGAGCTTCTTTTTGGTTTCCTCGCCGGCCTCGATGAGCGGCAGGCGCAGTTCGCCTTCGCACAGGCCCATCAGCTGCATGGCGTACTTGCAGGGGATGGGGCTGACCTCGCTGAAGAGGGCGCGCACCAGCGGCAGCGCCTGAAGCTGCATGTCCCGCGCCTGACGGCTGTCTCCGTCAAACCAGCTCTTCACCAGCTTTGCCATAAAGGCGGGCGCAACGTTGCTGAACACGGAAATCACACCCTCGGCACCCAGCGCCAGCATGGGGTACACCATGTCATCGTTGCCGCAGTAGAAAGTCATCTTTCCTTCCACGGCGCTCATCTTCTCCATCACAGAGGGCAGATCATAGCTGGATTCCTTCAGCGCGATGAACCGTCCGCTCTGCGCAAGGCGTTCGAGCGTTTTAGGGCTGATGTCGAGGTTCGTGCGGCCGGGCACATTATAGGCGATGATCGGCAGTTCCGTGTTCTCGGCGATGTGCATGAAGTGGGCGTAGATGCCCTCCTGCGTGGTTTTGTTGTAATAGGGAGTGACCACCAGCTGGGCTGCACAGCCGAGATCGCGGAAACGGCGCTCGTTTTCGATCACAGCCAGCGTATTGTTGCTGCCGGTGCCGCAGACGACAGGAATGCGTCCATCCGCCGCCAGCACGGTTTCGCGGATGACGGTTTCGCGCTCGGCATCGGAAAGCGTAGACGGTTCGCCGGTGGTGCCGCAGGCCACAATGGCAGCCGTGCCGTTTTCCACCTGCATATTGACCAGAGAGCGCAGCGCAGGAACATCAACCGCGCCGTTCTTCATCGGCGTGATGATTGCCGTGGCACTTCCACGAAACAGGGGTTCAAACATTGCTGACTAACCTCCGAGAAAAATCAGACGTCCTTCTTGGGAATGTAGCCCATCTTGCACAGATACTCTGCGCTCAGCACACCGCCGCCGGCAGCGCCGCGCAGGGTATTGTGGCTGAGGCAGACGAACTTGTAATCCATCACAGGGTCCTCGCGAAGCCTGCCGATGCAGATGCCCATGCCCTTGTCGGTTTCACGGTCGAGGCGGGTCTGCGGACGGGCGGGATCCTCAAAATAGTGCAGGAACTTGCGGGGCGCGGAAGGCAGATCCAGCCCGAAGGTCTGAGGCAGACAGTTTTCCCAGCGGGCGAGAATCTCTTCTTTGGTGGGCTTCTTTTTGAACTTCACGCTCACGGCGGCCATATGTCCGTCGGAAGCCGCCACGCGCAGACACTGCGCGCTGATGGCAGGAGACACGGCGTCCACGATTTCTTCGCCATCGATGTGACCGAAGATCTTCAGCGGCTCACGCTCGCTCTTCTCGTCCTCGCCGCCGATGTAGGGAATTACGTTATCGACCATTTCCGGCCAGGTGTCGAAGGTCTTGCCTGCGCCGCTGATGGCCTGATAGGTGCACACCATGACCTGCTCGGGTTCAAACTCCTGAAGCGGCCACAGCGCAGGTACGTAGCTCTGAATGGAGCAGTTGGGCTTGACGGCGATGAAGCCGACCTTGGTGCCCAGACGCTTGCGCTGCTGTTCGATGATGGCGGCGTGATCACCGTTGATTTCCGGGATCAGCATGGGCACATCCGGCGTGTGACGGTTGGCGCTGTTGTTGCTGACCACAGGAATTTCCGCCTTGGCATAGCGTTCCTCCAGCGCGCGGATTTCTTCCTTCTTCATGTCCACGGCGCAGAACACAAAATCCACCAGACCGGCGATGGTCTCCACCTCGGACGCGTCCAGCACGGTCAGGCCCGCAATGTTCTCCGGAATGGGCGTATCCTTGAACGCCCAGCGGCTGCCGACGGCCTCTGCATATGTTTTGCCTGCAGAACGGCTTGAAGCCGCCACACAGGTCACACGGAACCAGGGATGATCTTTCAAAAGCAGCGCAAAGCGCTGACCCACCATCCCCGTTGCACCGATGATGCCTACACGATATTGAAGCATAAGGAAACCTCCATTTCATAGGGTGAGGATGGGGTACACAAACAGCTTTTCCCGATGCGCCGCGCGTTATCAGCCTATGCCCGAAAAGCGTTTGCGTTCCCATAAATGCGGCGTATCAAGGGTAAGGATACCATGGCTTGCAGGTGATGTCAATTCTGGCAGGCTTTGCAGAAATGTTCTTATTTCGTATCGTGGTGGGAGGATGTCCAAAAGGCACAAAAAAGAGCCTGCACAATGCAGGCTCCAACAGGCTATGCAGCATTTCCCGGGAGGTATCGGAGGGCCGCAGCCCTCCGATACCTCCCGGCTTCGCCGCTGTTTACATGAACAGACCGGGCAGGAACAGCGTGATCTGCGGGATGAAGGTGATCATCAGCAGAGCCGCGACCATGCACAGGTAGAACGGCAGCATGGCCTTGACGACCTTCTCCATGGGCACCTTGGAAACGGCGGAGCCGATGAAGAGCACGGAGCCGACCGGCGGGGTCAGCAGACCGATGCCGCAGTTGAGCATCAGCATGATGCCGTAGGTGATGGGATCGATGCCGATAGACTGCGCGATGGGCAGCAGGATGGGTGTGGAGATCAGGATGATGGGAGCCATATCCATAACCATGCCCAGCACCAGCAGGATCAGGTTGAGCAGCAGCGCGATCACGATGGGGTTGGAGCTCACGCCCATGATGGCCTTGGCGGCGATATCCGGCACGTGCAGCAGGGTCAGGCAGTAGCCGAAGCCCGTGGAGGTCGCAATCAGGATCAGAACGATGGACAGCGTGCTCACGCACTCGTTCAGAGCGTTCCAGACGCCCTTCCAGTTCAGTCCCTTGTAGATGTACACGGCCACGAACAGGGAGTAGATAACGGCCACAGCGGCAGACTCGGTGGCGGTGAACAGGCCCATGACCACGCCCACGACCACGATCAGGATGCAGGCAAGCGCCCAGATGGAAGTCTTCAGCTGCTTGAGCAATCCCTTGATGCTGAATTTTTCACCCTTGGGATAGTTGCGCTTGATGGCGATGATGTAGGTACCCACAGCCAGGCTCAGCGCCAGAACGCCGCCCGGGAGGTAGCCGGCCATGAACAGGCTGCCAACGCTGATGCCGCCGGCGGCGGTGGCGTAGAGCACCATGTTGTGGCTCGGGGGAACCAGAATGCCTTCCACGGAGGAGGCGATGGTGAGCGCGGTGGAGAAGTCGGCGTCATAGCCCTGGTCGACCATCATAGGGATCAGGATGGAGCCGAGGGAAGCGGTGTCAGCCGCGGCGGAACCGGAGATGCCGCCGAAGAAGTAGCTGTCCACAACGTTAACCATGCCCAGGCCGCCGCGCATCCAGCCAACTGCGGAGTTGGCCAGCGCAACCAGCTTTTCGGAAATGCCGCCGGAACCCATCAGGCAGCCCATGGTAATAAAGAAGGGAACAGCCATGAGGCTGAAGGACCACATGCCCTTAACCAGCTGCTGAGGAATGGTGGTCAGAGGCTTGCCCATGTACATGAGGCAGAAAACCGTGGACAGACCTACGGCGTAGGCGATCGGCACGCGCAGGAGAATCATGGCAAAGAAGCTGCCAAGGAGAATAATTACAGCAATCGTATTCGCATCCATTACGCGGCAACCTCCTTTTCTTCCTTGATAAAGAACGCCTTGATGTGCTGGAAGAGCTGCTCAAGTTCAAAAATGAGCATGCCGGCGCCGGCAACGGGCACGGGCAGATACATCCAGAAGCGGCTCAGCCAGGGCAGAGAGTCATAGAAGCCGCGGGAGCCCAGCTTGATGGCGGCAGTCCAGCCGCTGGTGAGCATCACGTAGCCCAGAACCATGACCAGCAGGTCGCTGATAATATCCAGAACCATAACCAGTTTCTTGGGCAGGAAGGGGTCGAAGCAGGTCATGCGGATGTGAGCGTTATTGCGGATGGCCAGCGTGGCGGAAAGAACAGCCATGTAGACCATCAGGGTCAGAACCACCTGCTCGCCCCAGACGGGAGCAGGAATGAAGGGTACATAACGTCCGATTACCATGAAGCAGGTAATCAGAATGTCGGCTACCAGGAGAAGTTTGCAGATGAGCATCATGATCTTCTCAGCGATGTCATACACCGGCTTGATCTTCTCCAGAGCATGAAAGATCTTCAGCATGATCTTTCCTCCCTCTTGCTTAATTCGATGCGAAAAGGGAGCGCAGGCAGGAACCCCGCGCTCCCGGATAACCGTTTATTCAGCGTTTCTTAGCACTGCCTTAGCAGCAACGCCGGATACGCAATTACTTCAGGTTCTGGATGGCTTCGTACTCAGCGGTCAGGTTGCCGATGTTGGACTCCACGATGGGCTTGCAGGCCTCGACGTAGGGGGTCTTGTCGGCGACGTCGATGATGTTGCAGCCTTCGGCCTTCAGAGCTTCGAGAACCTCAGCCTCAGCAGCTTCAACGATTTCAGCGTTGTAAGCCTGGGTCAGCTTGCCGGCTTCCAGGATGGCAGCCTGCTGAGCCTCGTCCAGCTTCGCCCAGCCCATGTCGGTGATCACGATCTGGATGGCGCCCAGGGTGTGGCCGTCAAGCAGCAGGGTGTTGGCAACTTCCGGGAAAGCGTTGGACTTGTAGTTGGCGATGGGCTGTTCGGCGCCATCAACAACGCCGGACTGCAGAGCGCTGTACAGCTCGGTGAAGGAAACGGTGGTGGGATAGGCGCCCAGGCCCTTGACCATGCCGGTCATAACGGGGTCTTCGGAAACGCGGATCTTCAGATCCTTCAGAGAGGTGATGTCGGTGATGGGCAGATCGGTCTTGAAGAAGAAGTGACGGAAGCCTTCTTCGCCGTAGCAGATGCCGCGCAGGGGCAGGCCGATCTCCTGGGGCTCAGCCAGGAAGTCGGCAGCCATCTCAGAGTTGGCGAAGTTCCAGAAGTGGGTGCGGTTGGCGAAAACGAAGGGCAGAGAGAGGAGCTTCGCCTTGTTGCAGCCGTAGCTGGTCAGAGCGAAAGCAGAGATGCGGCTGATGTCAACGGTGCCAGCATCCATCATGATGCCGTCGAGGATCTGGGCTTCGGTGCCGAGCACGCCAGAGCCCTGAACGTCGATGATCACGCTGCCGCCGGACAGCTCTTCAACCTTCTCCTTGAAGAACATGGCGATCTTGCCAACGATGGTGCCTTCGATGGGGTTAACTTCGGAGTAAACCAGGGTTACGGGCTCAGCCAGAGCGGAAGTGCAGCCCAGCAGCATCATGAGGGCCAGAACCAGAGAAAGGATCTTCTTCATTGGGAATTCCTCCTTACAGTGTGTTTCCACAGACGTGGAATTGTTGCATGCGCCTTTTCGAACGATCCCGGCGCATTGATGCTTACATTCTATCATATATCTTCCATTTTGTCCACCCAATACAAAGCGAAAACAGAAAGCGCTTTCATGATTTATCTGCCAACAAATTTTGCCGAATGAATTGTCTTTTGCACGAATCTGTGCGAAAATAGTACCACTGACGACGCATCTGTTTCAGGAGGCTTTATCCATGTCCAAATCCAAAAAGATCACCGTCCGCGTCAAAATGGACGGACGCACCTTCCGCCGCTTCGCCATGTACGACACCTTTGTCAAAAACAAGCGCTGGCACTCTCCCGCCATCTTCGGCTCCATTCTGCTTACCGCTGCCATCGTATGCTTCATTATGAACCACGTCGACGGCGCTGTGATGCTGGGCACTGTGCTTTCTGTGATCGCCATCGGCATGCCTGCTGTGTATGTGGGCTCCTTCCTGTCTTCCATTTCCGCCAACATCAGAGCGCAGAAGCTGCCGCGCCTGGTATATGAGGTGGTTTTGTCTGATGAGGAGGAAGGCGTGTTCATCCGCTCGCTTGGCACCGCCAAAAACGAGCACATGACCCTCAAATGGTCGCAGATGCACACCGCGCACCGCACCAAGGGCTGCATTTATCTCTACGCCCTGCCCACCAAGGCCTTCCTGCTTCCCGACGGCCAGGCCGACGCCACGCCCGACGAAATCTGGGCCCTGCTCAATGCAAAGATGCCCAAGGGACAGGAAACCAAAAAGAAGCGCTGATTCATTCATCAATATATATGGAGGGAACTAAGCTATGGAACGACCCAACGCCTGGAAGAAATACGACGAAAAGGCTCTCGGCGAGCTGGAAAGCATCAGCAAAAAATATCGCGATTACCTTGACTGCGGCAAAACTGAGCGCGAATGCACCGACATCACCATCGCCATGGCCAAAGAGGCCGGCTATACCGATCTGAGCGACGCCATCAAGTCCGGCGCGCCTCTCTATCCCGGCGCAAAGGTTTACGTCAACTGCATGGGCAAGGCCGTCATGCTCTTCCATCTGGGCAAGAAGCCCCTTGTCGAAGGCATGAACATCGTCGGCTCCCACATCGATTCTCCCCGCATGGACCTCAAGCAGAACCCGTTCTATGAGGACAGCGACTTTGCCTACGGCGACACCCACTACTACGGCGGCATCAAGAAGTACCAGTGGGTCGCCCGTCCGCTTGCACTGCACGGCGTGGTGGCCAAGAAGGATGGCACTGTCGTCAGCGTCACCATCGGCGAGGATGCAGACGATCCGGTCGTGGGCCTGAGCGATCTGCTTATTCACCTCTCCGGCGAGCAGATGGGCAAGAAGGCCAGCGAAGTCATCACCGGCGAAGGCCTTGACATCATGCTCTGCGGCCGTCCCCTGGTGGAGGATGAAGAGCAGAAAGAGCCTGTGAAGGCGATGCTTCTCAAAATCCTCGAGGAAAAGTACGGCATCGAAGAGGAAGACATGCTCTCTGCTGAAATCGAAGTGGTTCCCGCCGACAAAGCGCGCGACTTCGGCCTCGACCGCAGCATGATCCTTGGCTACGGCCACGACGACCGCGTGTGCGCCTACGCCTCTGTGGAAGCGCTGCTGAGCCTTGCCGAAACGCCCGATTCCACCTGCTGCTGCATTCTGGCCGACAAGGAAGAGATCGGCTCCGTGGGCGCCACCGGCATGCGCGCCAAGTATTTTGAAAACGCCGTGGCCGAGCTTCTCAACCTCACCACACCCGCATACAGCGAGCTCAACCTGCGCCGTGCGCTGGCCGCCTGCCGCATGCTCTCCTGCGACGTGAGCGCCGGTTACGATCCGCTCTATGCCTCCGCCTTTGAAAAGAAGAATGCCGCCTTCCTCGGACGCGGCGTATGCTACAACAAGTTCACCGGCTCCCGCGGCAAGTCCGGCTCCAACGACGCCAACGCCGAATTCATCGGAAAGCTGCGCAGGATCATGGACGACAACGACATCTGCTGGCAGACCGCCGAGCTTGGCAAGGTGGACGTGGGCGGCGGCGGAACCATCGCCTACATCTGCGCGCTCTACGGCATGGAAGTCATCGACTCCGGCGTGCCGGTTCTTTCCATGCATGCGCCGCTGGAGATCATCTCCAAGGCCGACCTTTATGAGGCTGTCAAGGCCTACGCCGCCTTCATGAAGGAAGCGTGAAACGATGAATCCCTATCAGAACCGACTTGACGCCGCCATCGCAGCCGCCAGAAAGGCCGGAGAATACCTGCTCAGCCAGCCGTCTTTTTCCGTGTCGCACAAGCAGAGCAACGACTATGTAACCGACTGCGACCGCGGCAGCGAAGCGCTCATTCGCGAGATGCTGCTCTCCGAGTTCCCTCAGGACGGTTTCCTCGGCGAAGAGAACGGCGAACAGAAGGGCAGCGCCGGACGCTGGATTGTGGATCCCATCGACGGCACCACGAACTTCATCTGCGATCTGCCGCTGTATACCATCTCCATCGCCTATGAGGAAAAGGGCGAAATTGTGGTCGGCTGCGTATACTGCCCCAGACTTGACGAAATGTACACCGCCGCCAGAGGCTGCGGCGCGTTCATGAACGGAAAGCCTATCCGCGTTAGCTCCCAGACCGTGCTGCGCGACGCCATCGTGGCCATGGCCTTTGCCCACCGCAGCGATGAAAAGGGCGCGCGCATCATCCGTCTGCTGCCTCGCATGCGCCAAAACTTTTCCGACATGCGCCGCCTGGGCTCGGCTGCGCTGGATTTGTGCTTCACCGCCTGCGGACGGTTCGAGGCCTATGTGGAGCTGGATCTGAACCTCTACGATATCGCTGCAGGCGTGCTGATCGTTCAGGAAGCCGGCGGCAAAGTAACCGGCTGGCCGGGCGATGCCGAAAGCTGCCTCGTGACCGGAAATGTAATCGCTTCCTGTCCGCAGCTTTACGACGGCGTATATGAGACGCTGAACGCATAATTTTTCCAAATTCAAGGAAGAAAACCGCCTTTCCATCCGTTGATTGAACATACGGACTGTGAAAGGCGGTTTTTCCAATGAAGCACTTGCTGCTCCTCCTTCTTCTTTTCATGCTTCCTCTGTCTGCACTGGCGGATGGAACCTATTTCCCATCCGGCACCTATGCGGTGGTGAATAACCCGGATTCCGGCGACTGCCTCAACCTGCGCGAGCATCCGTGGATGGAGGCCGAATCCGTCGGCAAATACTACAACGGCACGCTTGTCCGGCTTGTATCCGAGTACGAAACCAGTCCGGACTGGGTCTATGTGGAGATCGGCCATGACCGCGGCAGCGCGTTTGGCTTCATGATGAAGCGCTATCTCGCCGATGCAAAAAAGACGCCGGTACAAAGCATGCATCCTGTGCATACGGCGCAGCAGGAGGTTCGCCTGCTTGCAAGCCCCATCGGCGATGCGTCGGTGCTGGCCGTTCTGCCTGCCGGAACCAGCTATACTGTTCTGGGTTATTCGGAGGATTATCTGCACGTTCAGGTCAGCGGCGCGCTGGGATATCTCTTTTCCGGCATGCGCAAATGAATTTCACCCAAAAAACACGCGGAACGAGTCAAACGTTCTGCGTGTTTTTTTCTGTACAAGATGCAAAAAATGAGGTATGATAATAGATGAGTTTTCATTTTTGACAAGAAAGCTCAGCACAAAGGAGAATTGCAATGCTGTACAAGCAGTATTACGAAACTGTCCGTGCGCTGACGGAAAAGGCCGTCACGGCGCAGGAGGACAAAATCATGGAAGCGGCGCGCCTGATGGCCAACAGCATCCAGCAGGGCGGCGTGATCTTTGTATTCGGCTGCGGCCACTCGCACATGCTGGCCGAGGAGCTGTTCTACCGCGCAGGCGGTCTGGCCTGTGTAAGCGCCGTGCTGGAAGAGGACATCATGCTGCACAAGAGCGCCGTGCGCTCCAGCACCATGGAAAAAACCGAGGGCATCACGCCCGCCATGCTCGACCGCTACGGCATCACCGACAAGGATGTCGCCATCGTTCTTTCCACCTCCGGCATCAATCCCGGCCCGGTGGATGCAGCCCTGCACGCCAAAGCGCTCGGCGCAAAGGTGATCTGCCTCACTTCGTCCTCCTACGCAGAGGACAAAAGCCGCCATTCCAGCGGAAAACGTCTGTTCGAATGCGGCGATCTGTGGCTGGACAACTTCGCGCCCCACGGCGATGCCTGCGTAACGGCCGAAGGAACCAGCGTTTCCACAGGCCCGGTGTCCACCGTCGTCACCGCAACGCTGATGGAATGCATGGTAGTGGAAGCGGTTGAACTCATGGCGCAAAACGGCTTCGAGCCGCCGGTATTCACCTCCGGCAACGTCGAAGGCGGCCCCGAAAAGAACAAACATCTGATTCAACAATACAGGCAGCGCGTGCGTCTGCTGGATCCGTACATGGAGGGATAACACAATGGAAAAGTCTGTCAAACTCGGTGTCATCGGTCTGTCTGGCCAGTCTGCATTTTTTGAGGTGGATCACTTCCACGAACCCGGCGAAACCCTCGGCGCGGATTCCCTGTTCATGGAGCCCGGCGGAAAGGGCTACAATCAGGCTGTGGCCGCCCGCAGGCTGGGCGCCGAAGTTCTCTACCTGACCTGCCTGGGCCGCGATGATTTCGGCCGTCAGTGTCTGGATCGTCTGGGCAAGGAAGGCGTGAGCCCCATGGTCAAGTGGAGCGACAAAGCCACCGCCTTTGCCACCATCCTCACCGACGCCGCCGGCGACAACCAGATCACCGTGTACGCCGGTGCTTCCGGCGATCTGTGCCGTCAGGACGTGCTGGACGCCGAGGAAGCCCTCTCTTCCTGCGATATGATCCTCCTGCAGTTGGAATGCCCCCTCGAAACCGTCGAGGCCGCGCTGGACGTTGCCGAAAAGCACAACATTCCCGTGGTGCTCAACACTGCTCCCGCCAAGCCCATTCCGCTGAACATCCTGCGCCGCTTCAGCCTCCTGATCCCCAACCGTCAGGAAGCCGCGACCCTGCTTGGCATGCCCGAGCGCACCACCGTCGACTCCCTGGCCGAGGCCTATCAGGCCGCCGGTCTGCCCACCGCCGTCATCACGCTGGGCAGCGAGGGCGCCATGGTCATCGAAAAGGACCGCATCCAGCGCCTGTCCTCCAAGAGCGTTCTGGCTCAGGACACCACCGGCGCGGGCGATACCTTCTGCGCTGCGCTCGTCACCCGTCTGGCTGCCGGTTCCCGCATCGAGGAAGCCGTCGCTTTCGCCAACGTGGCCGCCTCCATCAGCGTCCGCCACAGCCATGTGCTCGACGGCCTGCCCTTCCTCTCCGACGTGGAAAACGCCCTACGCTTCCGCTGAGCTCCTGAAACACATTCAGCCCCGCCATTCCGGCGGGGCTTTGCATATCAAAAAAGTCCAGCAGAAGCTGGACTTTTTTGATTGGAGAAGGCAGAACCTGCGCGGGTCTGCCTCCGCTAAGAGATTGATTACTTGGAGGAAGCTTCGTAACGCTCCAGACCGCTCTGGTAGATCTTCATCAGGTCTTCCAGCTTCATCTGGTTCAGAGTGGCGATGTAGCTGTCCCAGTTGGCGTCGTTGAGTTCAACGTCGCCGGTGAGGAACTTGGCGCGCATATCCTTGACGTAGGTCTGCACGTCGCTCTCAAGGATGGCCAGCTTGGCATACTCTTCAGAGGTGTAGTTGAACTCGCCCCAGACTTCGGTCACAGCAGCGCCCAGACGAGCTGCGCAGACTTCGCTCTCCATGGGAGTATAGAAGTTGTTGCCGAAGGTCTTGTCTTCGTAGAAGGTGGGGTTGCCAGCGCCGCCCCAGCAGACATAGGAGCTGATGACTTCTTCGTTGATCAGGCCGTCGGGGTTCTTGTTGACATAGTCGTTGAACCAGGGATCGCCGTTCTCGTCGTACTCATAGGTGATGCCTTCGAAGCCCATGAAGTACAGGGTGCAGCCTTCGCGGCTGTAGAAGTAATCAAAGAACTGCAGGGATTCTTTGATGTGGTCGTTGTTGATGGTGAAGAAGGTGTTCTGCGCTCCCAGAGGATTGCAGATATCTGCGTTCTTCTGATAGCCGTCGGGACCCTTGAGGATGGTGTCCATGCCGATATAGTTCTCACGGTTGTTGGCACCCAGGTAGTGCAGGCTGCCCTTGCCGATGAGCACGCGGTTCTGCTCGCCCACAGCGGTCATCTTGGCGATGCTGGAGGAGAAGATTTCTTCGTAGATCAGGCCTTCTTCATACAGCTCGTTGATGTAGGCAAGCATCTTGCGGTAGTTCTCGCTGGCAGGGATGAAGCGCAGGGCGCCGGAGTCATCCCTGTCGAGGTACAGGCTGGAGCGGCCGCAGTTGTTCACGCCGAAAGCGCCGTAGAACATACGAAGCAGGCTGTCCAGGCTGGTAGCGATCAGACCGACTTCGTCCTTCTCACCGTTGCCGTTGAGATCAGAGTCGCGGAACTTGATCAGCATCTGCTTGAACTCTTCGGTGTCTTCGGGCACTTTGTCATAGCCCAGAGCCTTCATCCATTCGCCGTGGATAAACACGGGGCTGGTGAGGTAGTTCTTGGCGTAGTGGAGCTCGGACATGCCGTAGATCTCGCCGTCGTTCATGGTCAGGAAGGCCTTGAGGGCGGGATTCTTTTCGATCTGGTACCAGAAGTGGGGAGCATACTCGGGCAGGAGGTCGGTGATGGGAACGATGACGCCTTCGTCAACCAGCTGCTGCACCTGAGCCTGGCTCTGATCCACGCGGAAGAGCACGTCGGGCAGTTCTTCATCGGGACGGGTGAGCATGAGGGAGAACTTTTCGTTGATGTCGTTGGAATCATAGGCTTCGAAGGTGAAGTCCATGCCAGTCAGTTCCTTCATGTGATCCCACAGAACAACATCGTTGAAGTCGCACTGCTTGTAGTATACGTCAGTGGTGAATGCATTGAGTTCAATGGGTTCCTGCGTGATCGGGAAGGTTCCCTGGAACGGGATGGGATCTTCATAAGCAAATGCATTGCCGCATACGCCCAGAAGAATGCACAGAATCATTACCAGAGACAGGGTCTTTTTCATTGGGGTACCTCCTTTTTTATATGGTCATGGCATCTGCCACGATTATCCCTTGACGGATCCGATCATTACGCCCTTGACAAAATATTTCTGCAGGAAGGGGTAAAGAACCAGAACCGGTACAGAGGAGACGATGATCAGCGCGTATTTCATTGTCTCGCTCAGGAGCATGCGGTTGTAAGTATTGCCGATACCTGCGAAGCTTTCCTCCGAAGCCTGACTCTGAATGAGGATGGCGCGAAGAATGAGCTGCAGCGGAAAACGTTCCGCATCAGACAGGTAGAGCAATGCGTTGAAATAGGAATTCCAGTGCGAAACGGCATAGAACAGAACCATGACCGCCAGAATGGATTTCGACAGCGGCAGCACCACAGACCTCAGAATCTTCATGGGCGTTGCGCCGTCGATCATGGCGGCTTCCTCCAGTTCGTATGGAATCGAGGTGGAGAAATAGGTGCGCATGATCATTACGTTGTATACCGAAATGGCATTGGGAAGGATCATGACCCAGAAGGTATCAAGCAGCTTCAGATCGC
Source organism: Clostridia bacterium (assembly GCA_017938645.1). The sequence goes on along the minus strand of JAGBBE010000115.1, from coordinate 21,703 downwards.
TGATGGTAATATAGACGGGAATCATGCCGCCCGAGAAGAACATGGTGAACAGCATCATGGCCAGACCGATTTTCTTGCCCTTGAGGTTTCTGCGGGACATCGGATAAGCGGCGGCAATGGACATGAGTATGTTTACCAGCGTACCTGCAGCGGTATATAGAATCGTGTTGCGGTAGCCAGTCATGACGCGGGAATCCTTGAACACAAGACGGTAGCTTTCGGTGTTGAAGTTGATGGGCTTCCACAGCACTTTACCGGTGATCACCTGCATCGGATCGCTGAAGGATGCGATAACGACAAAGTACAGCGGATACAGGATGGTGAACATGACCACAATCAGCGTGAAATAGACGAAGAAATCGAAAATTTTGTCACCTCGGGAAGTAGGCTTGCGACCGTTTTTTTTCATGTTCAATCACCTCACCAAAGACTCGTGTCGCTAACCTTGCGGGAAATGGTGTTCACAAGAATCAGCAGAATGCAGTTGACAACCGAGTTGAACAAGTTGACGGCCGTGGAATAGCTGAAGTCGCGCTGTTCGAAGCCCTGACGGTAGACGAGCGTGGAAATAACGTCGGAGGAAGAACGGTTCAGGTCGTTCTGCAGCAGGAAGATCTTTTCAAAGCCTACGCTCATCAGCGTACCGCAGGCCATGATAAGCAGAATGATGATGGTGGGCATGATGCCGGGGATGTTGATATGCCAGATCCGGCGGAAGCGACCCGCACCGTCGATCATGGCAGCCTCGTGCAGCTGCGGATCAATGCCGGAAAGCGCCGCCATGTAGATGACCGCATCCCAGCCCGTATACTGCCATGTGGCCGACAGTACGTAGATGGTTTTGAAGTACGCCGGATTGCCCATGAAATATTGTTTTTCGCCGCCCAGAGCCGCAATGATGTTGTTTAACAGACCCGAATCGGGCGAAAGAAACAGCATAATCATCGAGCACATAACGACCGTGGAGATAAAGTACGGCGCATAGGTAACCGTCTGCACGGTGCGGCGGAAAGCGTTGGAACGCACTTCGTTCATCAGCAGAGCCAGTATAACCGGCAGCGGCGTACGAACAATCAGCGAATACACGCTGAGCATGAGCGTGTTGTAGATGGTCTGCCCGGCATAGTAGCTGTTGAAAAAGCGCTCAAAATGAATAAAACCAACCCACGGGCTTTCCCAGATTCCGCGGCGGAAGGAGTAGTTTTTAAAGGCAATCTGAAGGCCCACCATAGGCATATAATGGAATATGACAAAATAAACAACCACCGGCAGGAAAAGCAGATACAGCTGCCAGTTCTGCTGTAAATACCGGTACGTTTTTCTGAGCCTGCTCGCCGGAGTATTTTGAACAGCTGATTTCATCATTTTTCCTTCTTTCTGCGAAAATAAAACAGATGCTTTGCTCGGCAAAGCACATTAACTTTTTTCCAGTCATTTATATCAATAATTTTATGCCGCCTTTGATGGTTTGTCAATAAATGCGTATTTGAGCCACCTGTTTTCAGGTCTGTATTTCCATTTATTTGTTGCATTCTCGCTTTTAAGTATAAAATTCCGGAAGCAATGGTCTTGCTCACTGAAAACCCCGGCTCTCGCTCATGCGAAAGCCGGGGATGTTGATCATTCCTGATTCAGATTTGTTCTTTTATTATCAGACGCGGTCCTGGCCGTTCCAGCCGAGGGGCAGCGGGAGCCATGCGCTCAGTACCGAGCCAGCGGGATAGATCACCGGCTGCAGGGGGCCGAAGAGCATCTGGGTGGCGGTGCGGTGATCCATGGTCAGTTCCGCCGCTTCCTCTGTGCGCTCTACCACGGCCTTTTGCTCCTTGACGGTGATTTTCAGATTGCCCCACTCCCTGATGGCGATGATGGCGGTGCCGTCCGCCATGGGACGCATGGAGCATGCAAGGTCGAACAGCGCCTGCGTTACGCGGTCCCAGTTGATGATCTTGAACATGCTGGCGGGCTGGAGGTTCCAGCCTTCGCAGATGCTGAAGGCGGCCTGCACCTGTTCCTGATCGGCGGGAGACAGCTGGAAGCGCACTGCGGGGACATCATTATGCAAAAGAGCAGCGGCAATGACGTCCAGCACATTCACGCCTTCCCTGCTGCCAGCCTCGGCAGCAGCCTTGCCGTCCGGAGACAGGCACACATAACCGGCAGGTTCGCCGTTTTCATCCACCGCCAGATAGGGCTGATGCTCCCATGCGCGCATGCTCATGTAGAAATCCAGATGCGTCTGGCGCAGCGCGTACACGCCGCCGCGCTGCTGACAGGTGCGCGCAAAGGCCACAGTCTCGGTATCGTCCTGCTCGATGAGTTTGAGCGTCAGCTTCTTCGCCGGAGGATTTTCCTCCACATTGCGCTTCGTCAGCGTAAAATGATAGGTTACGCCCGCGTGATCATAGCCATAGCGGTTATAGCGCGAGCGCAGGCCGCCCAGACGGGATGCGTCCGCACCGATGCGGTCGAGCTCCTCCATGGCAGCGGCAAGAAGCGCCTTCATGCAGCCCTTGCCGCGCGCTTCCTGCAGCGTACCGATGTTGCCCATGGTGGAAAACATCAGCTCGTGACCGGCAATGTTCACCGGCAGCGGATACACGCCTACCACGGCGATCAGCTTCCCATTCTCGCGGATGCCAAAATGACGCGCCATATAGTCATGCTCGCGCGTCCACATGATGGGCAGATGCTTTTCAAAATCCGCCACATGCGTGGGCGTGGTAAAGGCACGGTTCATGACGTCCAGAACTTCCTCGTAATCGTTGACCGTGAGACGTTCCACCTGATGCATGTGCGTCACTCCTCGTTTTTCCAGTCGGTGAGCTGTTCGATGCGCGTTCCCTCGCTGTTGGTCGCGGGGTCAAAAGCGAACTCGTGAAGCTGCTTGCAGGGGAAGCGGTCGCACTGGCCGCAGTGCTGCTTGCCCTTGCCCTCCACGCAGTTCTTAATGGGGCATTTCTTATCCCAGAAGGGCTTCTTGATCTTCAGGCAGCCCTCGCATTTCATGATTTCCTTCCACTTGCATTCACTGCACAACAGACCGCAGCGGGATTCCACCATATGGTTATTCACTCCTTTTTGAGCCGTTATCCTGAGTATAACAGTCTCCGCCGAGCTTTGCAAGGGGCTGAATCTGTGATATACTGAAACGTACCGATCCATTTGGAGGAAAGAAACGTATGTCAACCTTTGAAACCGCGCGCACCGGGCTTTTATGGGACGCCACCTCTGTGCCCAACGCCTTTTTCTGCGAATTTATGCCTGCAGCGCCGGAAGGATATGTGAAGGTCTATTTGTACGGGCTGATGTGGGTCCGCAGCGGCGTTGCGGACGACGGCGACCTGCTGGACGAAATGGCGCGCGCGCTGCAGCTGGACCGCACGGAAATCGAGCGCGCCATGCGCTACTGGGAGCGCTGCCGGCTGGTGGAGCGCATTCAGGATCAGCCTCCGCGCTACCGCTTCGCCTCCGTCACCCTGACCCGTCTGGAGCGCGAACAGCTGCCCCGCGATGAAGAATACGAATCCTTTGCACAGGCCATCTACGCAGCCTTCGGCGACCGGCGCAAGCTGCACGGCGGCGAAACCGTGCTTGCCTACGAATGGGTGGAGCAGTATCATCTGCGCCCTGAGGTGGTGCTGATGCTCATTCAGCACATGATTGCCACGCGCGGCGTCAACTTCAGCTTCAAGGAGGCGCAGAAGGCCGCCATGGAGCTTTGCGAGCAGCATGTGGAAACGCTGGAGCAGGCCGAAGCGGTATTCAGCCGTTCTCAGGCCGCCATGCGCGGCGCGCGCAAGGTGCTCAATCATCTGGGGCTGCGCCGAAATCCGTCCATGGACGAGATGGATCTCTACCTGAAGTGGACGGGCGAATGGGGCTTTGCGCCCAAGGCCATTATCGAGGCCTGCAAGGAAACCACCAAGGGTTCGCCGACCTTTGCCTATCTGGATAAGGTGCTCGAAGGTCTTCACAGCCGTTCGGAGGGCGCGAAGCTCACCGAAAAGCATGTGCAGAAGGTGCTTCTGGATGAAAAGACCGAGCTGGCCGCCGTGCGCGAATTTTTGCAGGCGCTTGGCATTTCCATGGCCGTGGTCGACGACGGAATGCGCCTGGAATACCGCAGCCTTGCCCAGTACGGCGGACACGAGCTGTGCATGCTGGCCGCGCGCGAGGTGGTTCGTCACAGCAAGAACCATACCATTGACAACGTAAGCAAACTGCTGGATTCGTGGACGGCGCAGGGACTGACGACCATCGAAAGCGTCAATGAATACCTTGCAGAGGTGGAGGTTCTCAACGCGCGCATCCGCGAACTCATGGAAATTGCCAGAGCCACGGGCGGCTGCACGCTGGACAACCGCAGCCGTCTCAAGCAGTGGCAAAGCGACTGGCATATGCCGCAGGCGCTCATCGAGCTCTCCGCCGAATTTGCCCGGGGCACAGCCAAGCCCATGCAGTACATGCACAAGCTGCTCTCCTCCTGGCACGACGAAAGCATCGCCAATGTCGAAGAAGCCCGCCTGTCGCATGAGCGTCATCTGGCGGAGTTGACCAAAAAGCCCGCCGCAGCGCCCTCCGCGTCCGGCGGCAAGCGCGTCATCGAGCAGCGCTACGGCCAGCGCTCCTACGATCCTGCCGAACTCGACGGCATCACACCCGAACAGCTTGAGGAGATGAATAAGCTATGACCAGCGAGCAGATCCTGCTTCAGCTTCATCAGGAATACGCCCGCCGCCGCGAGGATAACATGATCCTCTTCGAACAGCGGCAGGACGAAGCATGCCAGCGCTGCCCGGGCCTGCGCGAGCTGCTTTCTGCGCGCCATGCCTCCGTCATGGCCGGCGTGCGCGCCACTTTGCTCACCGCGCGAAAGGATGCGTCCCGTGCATCCGGCCTCGCCTCGCAGATGGCCGACATGAACCGCCGCATCACCGAAAAGCTCAAAGAAGGCGGCCTGCCGGAAAACTATCTTCAGCCGGTCTACACCTGCCCTGCCTGCCGCGATGAAGGCTACATCTACGATCCGTCGCGGCGCATGTGCGACTGCCTCAAGAAGGCCTTCAACCGCCGTCTGCTGGAGGAAAGCGGCCTTGCAGGCGATGCGCACACCTTTGAGAGCTTTGACGAAACGCTCTTTTCCGACGAGCCGGACGAGCGCGGCCTGAGCCAGCGCAAGGCCGCCGTTGCCATCCGCAACGCCTGTCTGCAGTACGCCGATTCCTTCCCGGAAACACCTGTGCGCGACCTGCTTCTCATGGGCAAGAGCGGTCTGGGCAAGACCTTCCTTTTGCAGTGCATCGCCCATCGCGTGGCGCAGCGCGGCTTCCTGCCCACCTATACCAGCGCGTACCGTCTCTTTGAACTGGCGCGCAAGGCCTACATCGAAAACGACTCCGAGATTCTCGCCCCCATGATGGAAGCCCCGCTCCTCCTCATCGACGATCTCGGTACCGAGCCGCTGATGAACAACATCACCGTGACCCAGCTGTTCAACCTCCTCAACGAGCGCCAGATGGCAGGCCGTCACACGGTGATCTCCACCAACCTCACCATGAGCGAAATGCAGGAGCGCTACACCGAGCGCATCACCTCGCGCTTCCTCGACGCCACCGGCTGCCGCCGCCTGCTCTTCATCGGCGGCGATATCCGGCGCAACCTCAAACGGAAGGCGGACAAGGCATGAATATCCAGATCTACATCAACAAAAAGAACCCCGACGTGCTCAAGGCTGAGCGTTTCTTCAAGGAGCGCCGCATTCCCTATCAGATCATGGATCTGAAAAAGCACAAGCTGGGCCAGCGCGAGCTGGAGGTCTTCATCCGCGCCGCCGGAAGCGCCAAAGACCTCGTGGACCGCGAAGGCAAAAAGGCCCTCGAGCGCCCCGTTGCGCACATGTCCACCGAAAGTCTCATCATCGCTGAACTCCTCGCCGATCCCTCCGCTCTTCGCTCCCCCATCGTCCGCAACGGCTCCAAAGCCACCGTGGGCGCTGATGAAGAAGTGTGGAAGAAGTGGGTGGAGGATGGGAAGTGACGAAGGGGAGGACGCCGGGAGGCTCTGCCGCCCAGACCCACCGCCAAAGGGTTTCATCCTTTGGAATCCCATCATTCATATAAAAAAGAGCTGCGCTGACACGTGATTTGTGTCAGCGCAGTTTTGTTATCCGTAGATAAAAAATTCGCATTCGAGGCGGCCGTTGTAGAGGCGGCGTTTCTTGTCGGCTCTTCTGCCGAAGGAGCGCTCAAAGGCGGGATCGGCGGTGATGGCCGCGAGCTTCCAGCCGGGATGACGCTTGAGCAGCAGGCCGATTTCCCGGTACAGCGCGCGTGCGCCGTCGCGGTCGCTCAGGCGTTCGCCGTAGGGCGGATTGAGAAGGAACACGCCGGGCTCGCCGGGAAGGTTCAGCGTGCGCAGATCCTGCTGCGCGGTGACGATTTTTCCCTCGAAGCCGGCCTGTTTGATATGACGGCGGCACAGGTCGAGCGCCTGCGGATCGATATCGCTGCCGCCAATCACAAACGGCGCGTCGGCTTGGCAGGCGGCTTCGGCTTCGCGGCGCAGAGCAGCCATGGGTTCACGCGGCATGAAGGGATACTTTTCACAGGCAAAGCTGCGCGTCAGACCTGCCGGGCGTTCCGTGGCCTTGATGGCAGCCTCAATCAGAAGCGTGCCGGTGCCGCAGGTGGGATCGTACAGCGGCATATGTTTGCGCCACGGGCTCAGATCCACCAGCGCGGCGGCGAGGGTTTCCCGCAGAGGCGCTTCGCCGTTCCAGGTGCGGTAGCCGCGGCGGTTGAGCGCATCGCCGCTCATATCGAGCGTGATGCGTGCCAGATCGTTGACCACAGCCACGTCGATGGGAAATTCCGCTCCGTTTTCAGGCAGGCGGCTCAGACGAAGCTTCTGCATCATGCGGTTGACGATGGCCTTCTTGCTCACGGCCTGACAGTCGCGCACGCTCATCAGCTGGCTGCGCACGCACTTGCCGCTTACGTGGATCTTCGCATCGCGCGGCAGAAGCTTCTCCCACGCTACGCTTCCCACCAGCTGGAACAGATCCTCAAAGGTACTTACCTTCTTTTCCGCCAGCACCATCAAAACGCGGTCCGCCGTGCGCAGGTACAGATTCGCACGGAAGGCGTCCTCCAGCGTGCCGGTAAAGCGCGCGCCGCCGTTTTCAGCCTTGGCTGCGATGTTCATGCGTTTGAGTTCATTGGCCGCCACGCCTTCCAGACCAAAGGCGGCGGTTGCCAGAAAGGTATATTCCATCCTCATTGACTCCTTGCATCAAATCAGTTCGATGCATTATAGCACAATCACCCTCACAGCGAAAAGTGGTTTTTGATGAGTTTTGCCGCTTCTTCGGCGGAGAGGCTGGAATTGTCAATGCGCAGATAGTTTTCGAACGGAATTTCACCCTCGTAGCTTTCGCAGCGGTAGTGCTCGTCCGCATGGGTGATGCGCATGTCGGACAGTTCCAGATCGCGCTTGGACGCCTTGTTCAGAAGCCGGTTTTCGGTGCGGTTGCGCTCAAGGCGGATGCTTTGGGGCGCGATCAGTTCCACGTAGTAAAACTCGGTTCCGTAAGGTGCGAAGATGGATTTGACGTGCTCGATATAATCCCAGTCGGACTGCTGATCGAACGCCCACATATAGGTGAAGATCATGCCGTCGTTCTCAGATTTGGCAAACTCCTCGAAATACACGTCGCGCAGGCGGCTGATCGTCCTGCCGTCGTAATAGCCGAACACCTCGATGACCGGCTCGATGGTCATGTGGTTGTGAAACAGACGCAGGCCGGTGATTTTCATCAGCTCCTGTCCCACGGTCATCTTGCCCACGGCTCCGTTGCCGATCAGAAATACAAGCTTCATCCGCATTCCTCCTTATGAGGGAAGCATATCACATCCCCGCGTCGCTGACAACTTCCTCCCGCTGATAGATGGCCCGCACATGCTTTCTTCTGCGCCAGATGGTCGACCAGCAGGTGAGGCAGGTCACGCATGCGCTGATGCTGATGCAAAGGCGGTAATCCATCACCTCGCCCATCGCTCCCATGATCAGGCCGAACGCCGCCACCGACAGGGAAATCAGCATATCAAGAAATGCATTGAGCTTGGCGCGCAGATGGTCGGGGATATGCTTCTGCACGGCGGCCTCGCGCAGCGACGCGCTGTTGACGCCGAGGAAGCCGCACACGGCGCGGTTCACAAGCATCAGCGGATAGGGAATCCACAAAAGGATCATGTCCATGAGTTCATACGCCTGATAGACGAAGAATGCAAAACCGAACCTCTTTTTCTGCGGGATCTCCTTGTGGTAGTGAAACAGTCCGCCCACCGCGCGTCCGGCAAACTCGGCCACGGAGAAGGCGGAGTACATCACCGTGGTAAAGCCCGGAAAGGTGCGGAAGAAGGCGACCAGAATAGGGCTGTAGCCGTTGCCGATGCCATTGGTCACGGCCATGTAGCCGTAGATGGCCTTCAGTCCCTCGTCGCCGCGCAGGTAGTCAAGCGCCTCGGCGAGATCGGCCTTCCACATGGCAAAGGAGAACTTTTCGCCCCTCCGTCGGTCGGGTTCCTGTACCCTGATCTGACTTTCGGTGAGCGCCGCGAGAAGCGACAGCGTGGACTGAATCAGCAGGATGACGCCTACGCCAAGCTTGTCGTAGAGGATGGCCGCAACAGGCGTCATCACCACATTCACCACCGGATAGAGCGTGCCGCTCACGGCATAGCCTTTCTGCTCGCAGCCCTCCGGGATGAGGTTGGGATAAAGGCTGTTGTAGGCCAGCATGTCGAAGGTGCCAAGGGTGCTCAAGAGCAGCGAAAAGCCCAGATACAGCGTATAGCTGAATTCACCCTTGAGCAGATACAATCCGGCCAGTGCATAAAGGAGCCCGTTTACGGCGTCGCCGCCTACCAGAAACGGTTTTCGCGGAAGGCGGTCCATCACAGGCGCTGCAACCAGCGGAATGATGAAGGAAGGAATCAGCTGCATGGCGATCAAAAGCGCGGCAGCAAGCGTAGAACCGGTTTCGTCAAACACAAGGAAGGACAGCGCAAAGCCCGAAGCCACGCCGCCGGCGCACCCAAGCACGGTTGCGGTAATGAGCAGTGTAAAGTTTCTTGTCCAGAGTTTCGGTTTCATCGGTATCACCTCCTGCATAAAAGCATATCAGTTTCCTCAAAAATTGAAAAGATGGTTGTTTTGAGAAATATTTCCTCATACAACCATCTGAAAAGCCATGAATGCGCATTTCGGGGAAAACATCATTTCTTCAGTTCGTAGGCCTGCTTGTACTGGCGGTTGGCCACGTACCACTCCTCCATCCACGGCCGGTGGAACATGGCATAGCCGTGCGGCAGTTCCTTTTCCATATCAGCATAGGCTGAAAGCAGCAGCTGACCGTAGGCAGGGTCGTGCAGATAATCGGGATTTTCCAAGCGGTAACGGATCAGGCTGCACATGCGTTCAATCCACGCACGGTCCGGAAAATCGCCCCGGTCGGCATGGTCGCGCGCAGTCATACTCACGCGGTTCAGCGTTTCAAGCGCTTCCTCCTTGCGTCCCAGCTTTTCCTCGCACACGGCCAGCTTGTGCAGCGCCATGGCATACGGCTCCTCCAGGGTGGAAAAGTAGGCGTGCGCCTTTTCATAATGCCCCAGCTGCAAATCAGTGGCGGCAATGTTGTAATAGATGCTTCCGAGGGTTTCCTCCTCGCGCAGGTCGCGCGCCAGCCGTTCAGCCGCGCGGTAATGGCGCATCATAGCGGCGTAGTCGCCCTGGTTGCTGTAGCAGTTGCCAAGGAGCGTGCGCGCCATCAGAAGCACTCTTGCGCAGCCCTCTTCCGACGCCAGCGAACAGCACTGCAAAAGCCGTTCCATCGCCAGCGTATAATTGCCCTGTTCATAGGCTTTGGAGCCGCAGTTCAGATAGGCGTATGCCGTAGGCATCAGCCGGAGCGCCTCCTCATAGCGCTCCTGCGTCATCAGATACCATGCGCTTTGGCGAGGATCAAAGCAGTCCTCGAAGGCGGCAAGTGTCGGTTCATCTTGCGGAATCCGGTTGAAATGCAGATTTTCCAGAAGCAGGATATCCAGCATATGCGGGCCGTTGAGAAAACGCTCCCGCTCCTCCTGCAGCTGCTCGCGCAGACATTCCTCCTCCGTGGAATCCAGCGCGGAAATCGCTTCCCACAGCGCTTCCACCAATTCTCCGGCCTCCTGCGCCGCGTCCTCATACCACACCATCTGAAGCCTTTCCATCAGGGCATGCAGCATCTCAGGGTTGGGTTCAGCCTTTCCCTGCTCGATTTTGCTCAGATAGCTGACCGCGCAGATTCCCTCGCACAGACCTTCCTGGCTCCAGTTGCGCTCAAGTCTTTTGTAGCGGATCAGCGCAGACGGAAATGAAACGGGCATTTTTCTCACTCCCTCCAAAGGTGGTATCCATCCAAGGATAGCACAGAAGGCAGCAAAGAAAAAGCCCGTTGTTTTGATTCAATTTTTGGGAAAACCGTCGTTTAAGCGCCGTTTATGCCTGCACGAAGGTGAAATCCTCCCACGGGATATTCACAGCCTTCTTGTCGGTAAGAATTTCGTCGACATGCATGAGCAGCGGAAGCTTGGCAAGGTCAGCCTGACCGTTCCTGGCGCGGATCTTCATGGCGCGCGCAACGCGCACGGCCACAACCAGCGATTCGAGGGTGACGCCCTTGAGCTCGGCTTTGGCCTCGTCGATGTTGAGTCCGCGGCCCAGCAGAATGCCCACCAGACGGGTGCGTCCGCCGTATACGGTAACATACAGATCGCCCACGCCGACCCAGAAGTTGTTCATGTTTTCAGCGCCCTGCAGCCTGAGCAGCTCATACATCTCCTTGGCCGCCTGACCGAACACCGCCGCCTGAGAGTTGAAGTGCAGTTCGCTGTCGAGGCCGAATGCCTTCTGATTGAGGCCGATGGTCAGCGCAATGCCAAGCGCATAGCCGTTTTTGAGCGCGACGGCGCTTTCGATGCCCATGATGTCGGTGGACAGGCTGATGTGATAATAGTCGGTCTGCATCAGCTGCTTGATTTCCTCAAGCACCTTAAGCTCCCGTCCGCAGAAGCAGACCTCGGTCTGGTCATGGGCCACAAGCTCATAGCTGGTGCACGGACCGCCCACGGCGCAGAGCCTGAGGCCATTGCCAAGCTGATCCACCTTTTCCTGCCACAGATACGGATACGGAACCAGCTGTCCGTCGGGCATGTCCATCAGGCCCTTGGTAACGGTGAGCACCTTCGTGTTGTTGGGAATGCGGGGCAGCACATAATCGCCGAACCAGTCCACGCCGAAACTGGACACACCGCCGATGACCAGATCCGCGCCCTGAAGCGCTTCTTCCAGCTCTTCAATCTGACAGAACTTGATTCCTTCAGGAAAATCCTTCACAAACTTGGGATGACGGTTGGTTTCAATGCAGCTTTTGATGATCTCCCGATCCAGATGCGTGCCGACCAGGCGCACCTCATGACCATTTTCACGAGCCGGGAAGGCAAGGGCGGAGCCCATCATGCCGGAACCTACAATGGTGATAGCTGCCATATTTCATTCTCTCCTTTACTTATGAAGACCCTTTTGGCGCAGATACCCAATCGCCCACGCCGGATCGTTTGCAGTAAACAATCTCGCGCCATTTTCGATGGCCGCGTCGTATTCTTCGGGGTGCTCTTCCTTGTAATACACCCACGGTTCCACGCCATAGGCCTTGACCATATCGAAATGCTTCTTTGCCACCACGGGACGGTCGCCGTCGCCGAACAGGCACACGCAGTAGGCATAGTCCAGCACGAAGCGCTTCTGATGAAGTCCCATCAGCGTCTGCGGGAAATAAGCATGAATCATGATCTCGTCGCCGTACGTTTCGTTCAGCCACTCGTTGAGCTCGCCGCTCCATGTATTGATGGTGGAGCGCGAAAGCATATCGAAGCTGCGCAGCATGCCGATGGCCTTCTTCGCCGCCTCATAGGCAAATTCGCCCGAATGCGCCGGATAGTCCTTGAGCTCCACATTGATCATGATCTGCGGATACGCCTTCATCATTTCGAGGAATTCCTCAAACGTGGGCACCTTTTCGCCTGCGAAGCGCTCGTCCTTCCAGCTGCCCGCGTCCAATTCACGCACTTGCGCAAGCGTCTTTTCGCGCACAAGGCCCGTGCCGTCGGTGGTTCGGTCGACCGTGTGGTCGTGCATGCAGACGAGTACGCCATCCTGCGTCATATGCACGTCCATTTCAATCATGTCCGGCTCAAGCGCAATCGCCGAGCAGTAGGCCGCCATGGTGTTTTCCGGGAAATACCGGCTGTTTCCGCGATGCGCAGCCACGGCGATTTCATTCCGGTAGGGAAGCATGCAAACACTCCTTTATTGCGGGAATCCGGTTTTTTCGATATAATAATGGCATCGTTTCCATCTGTCAATCACTGGCGCGATCTTTGAAAGAGTTGCAGCCTTTGAGGGCATTTTCTTCACAGGAGGTTCCTTTCATGTCCACCGTCGAACGCCGGAATCAGATCCTGCTTCTTTTGCAAAGTCACGGCGGGCTGTCCATCCGCGAGCTCTCCGCGCTGGTTTATGCAAGTCCGGCCTCCGTGCGCCGGGATGTAATTGCTTTGGAGGAGGAAGGGCTGGTACGCCGCGTCTACGGAGGCGTGCTGCTCAGCAGCTGTGAAAACGCCGTGGTGCCTCTGAGCGTGCGTGACGGCGACCATTCCGCCCAGAAGGAGCGGCTGGCGCGTAAGGCGGCTTCACTGGTGGAAGACGGCGACACGATTCTGCTGGACGCTTCCTCCACCGTACGGCGCATGATCCGCCATCTCAGCCGCTGCAAGGATCTGACCATCATCACCAACAACGACCGCATTTTCGGCGAGCTGGAAGGGCTGAATGCGCGCATCCTATGCACCGGAGGCGAATATCTGCGCGAAAACCACGCCTTCGCCGGGCCCTCCGCCGAAGGCTTCGTGCGCAGGGTCTGGGCGGACAAGCTGTTCTTCTCCAGCCAGGGCGTATCCATGGACGGCGAGGTCAGCGATCATTCCGAGCTGGAAACCGCGTTGCGCCGCGCCATGCTTGAGCGCAGCGCCCTGCATTACTGCCTGATAGACGATTCCAAAATCGGCCGCCGCTGCCGCTTCCGCCTGTGCGACAAGGACGACATCGATCAATTCATCTGCGAAAAAAAGCTCCCGTGGCAATAGCAAAAAACCCGCAGTCATCCGCATATGCTCTCCTTCAGGAGGGATGTGGATGATTGCGAGTTTTCTTTTCTGGATCGTGAAGGACTGTCTGTTTCTGCTGGGCTACATTTCCGGCAGGCAGAGCTTTCTCAAACCGCTCAGCCCCGAGGAGGAACGCGAGGCGCTCTGCCGCATGCGTGAAGGCGACGACAAGGCGCGGGAAATGCTCATCGAGCACAACATGCGTCTCATTGTGCACATTGCGCGCAAGTACAAGGTGCCCGGCTGCACCTTTGACGACCTGATCTCCATCGGCGCCATCGGGCTGATCAAGGCCGTGCGCAGCTACGACATGCAAAGCGGCACCACGCTTTCGACCTATGCGGCGCGCTGCATCGAAAACGAAATTCTCATGAGCCTCCGCCACAGCCGCAAGCAGCAAAACGACGTCAGCCTCGACGAACCCCTCGGCACCGACAGCGAGGGCAACAGCGTATCGTTTTCGGATTTGCTGGGCACGCCGCCGGATCTGGTGGAGGACGAGGTGCGCCGCCGCGTGACGCTTGAAAAGGTGCGCACCGCCATTCCAACGCTGCCGCAGCGCGAACGGATGGTATTGACCATGCGCTACGGCCTTGCAGACGGCGTGGTGCATCCGCAGCATGAAATTGCAAAGAAGCTGGATATTTCGCGGTCGTATGTATCGCGCGTGGAAAAACATGCCATCGAACTTCTTCGGGATCAAATCAACGGCGGAGACTGAACGTCTCCGCCGTTTCATCTATTATTCATCAAAGATACAGATTCATCAGATCTGCATCGTAGTCGGTTTCACCGATGCGGAAGAAACGTCGGTAAGTGCCGATGCGTTCGAATCCCAGCTTTTCATACAGCGACAGAGCGCTGGCGTTATCGGAACGCACGTGGGTTTCGATCACGGAAATGCCTTCCTTCTTCGCATGCTCGATGAGTTTCTTCATCATTTCGGTGCCGATGCCGCGGTGCCAGAACTTCTGGCGCACGGTGATGACCAATCCTGCGCGGTGTGCGGCGCGCTCGCGGGCATGCGCTTCCAGCGAGGCGATCACCGCCAGCTCCGTTCCGATGAAGCCCAGAAGCAGCGCGTTCTTGCCGGAGCCCATCGCGGCGATGTAGGCCGCCTCGCGCTCTTCGGACAGGTGTGCAAATCCGTCTGCGCCGAACATCAGGTTGTCGCTCTCGCCGCCGGCGAGGTTGAGGCATTCAAGAATGGCTTTGGCGTCGGATACCTCGGCCTTGCGGATGACCAGATTCTGCGTGCCGGTGGCATCGTCGGTGGTGCGGATGAGCTTGCGCTGGATCTTGCCGGACACGGTCTTGGGCAGTTCGTCCACAAACTCCAGAATGCGCGGATATTTGTAAGGCGCAGTGACCTTCTTGACGTGGTTTTGCAGTTCTTTCTTCAGCGCGTCGGAGGGCTCAAAGCCGCGGTTCTTCGCCAGAACCACCGTAGCCTTGACGACCTGTCCGCGGTCGGGATGCGGCACGGCCGTCACAGCGCACTCCAGCACCGCCGGATGCGTCATCAGCGCGCTTTCGACCTCGAACGGGCCGATGCGGTAGCCGCTGGACTTGATCACATCATCGCCGCGGCCGATAAAGTTGTAGTAGCCGTCCACATCGCGCCACGCCATGTCGCCGGTGTGGTAGAGACCATCGCGGAAGACGGCGTCGGTCTGCTCCTGATTGCGGTAGTAGCCGAGGAACAGTCCGGCGGGATGACCCTTGTCAAGACGGATGCAGATCTCGCCCTCCACGCCGTCCTCGACCTCGATGCCGTTTTCATCCACCAGCGCGATGTCATACGCGGGAGACGGACGGCCGGTGGAACCCATCTTGGGCTCCATCCACTTGGAAATCATCAAAAGCGGCGTGGTTTCGCTCTGGCCGAAGCCCTCATGAATCTTGATGCCGGTGTGCTTTAAGAACTGTTCGTACACCTCGGGGTTGAGCGGCTCGCCGGCGGTGTTGGCCCAGCGCAGGGAACTGAGGTCGTAGCTGTCCAGATCCTCCTTGATCATGAAGCGGTACACCGTGGGCGGTGCGCAGAAGCTGGTGACGTGGTGTTTGGAGATCATCTCCAAAAGATCGGCGGCGATGAAGCGGTCGAAATCGTACACAAACAGCGTTGCGCCGCAGATCCACTGGCCGTAGATCTTGCCCCAGCCGGCCTTGGCCCAGCCGGTGTCGGCCACAGCCATGTGGATGTCCTGATCGCCCACGTTATGCCAGTAGAAGGCGGTTACGGTCTGGGCGATGGGATAGGTCCAGCTGTGTGCGGCCATCTTGGGCATGCCGGTGGTGCCGGAAGTGAAATACATCAGCATGATGTCATCGTTCCTGGGAAGCTCCTCAGGCTTTTCCCAGTGAGGATCGGCAGCGGCCATCTCGGCGTCAAAGTTAAAGAATCCCTCCGCCTTGCCCAGCGTAAACAGCGCCCTGAGTTCGCCGCATTCTTCTGCGGCGGCCAGCACATGCTGCTGCACCTCAGGCTCCTCCACGCAGATGATCGCCTTCGCGCTGGAGGCCTGAACGCGGTAGACGATGTCCTTTTTCTGCAGCTGAGCAGTGGCGGGAATCAGCACGCAGCCCAGCTTCAGAAGCGCGACCACTGCCACCCAGTACTGCCAGCGGCGCTTGAGCAGCAAAAGCACCGGATCGCCCTTTTTGAGGCCGTGCGCCTTGAACACATTGGCCGCCTGATCGCTCATGCGGCTGATATCGCCGAAGGTGAAGGTCTTTTCATTGCCCTTGAGGTCGCACCAGATCAGCGCACGCTTGCGGGGCGAGATGCGGGCATATTCGTCCACGATATCGTAGGCGAAGTTGAAGTGATCAGGTATGTTGAGCTGGAAATTCTTCTCAAAGTCCTCCTGAGAAGTCAGCTCGGTAGGTATATATCGGTCTGCAAGCATGGTAAAAAATCCAATCTCCTTTTAGGGAATGACAATTGCAAGGAACTCCACCGGCTCGTCTCCGGCGGCCTCCATGGCATGCGGCGTGCGGGAATCATAGTACACGCTGTCGCCGGGGTTGAGGATGAGGTCGTTCTTGCCGATGACGATGTGCATGGAGCCGGAAAGAATGTAGTCGAACTCCTGCCCGTCGTGGGAATTGGGCACGAGGGTCTTGTTGTCCTCTGGATGTACGGTTACGTACATGGGCTCGATCTTGCGATGGATAAAGTTATACGCAAGGTTTTTGTATACATACTGGTCGTGGCAGTCGGTCAGCCTGCCCTGACCCTTGCGGGTTACGCTCAATACATTGAGCCTCGGCGCCTGGCCGGTGAGCAGCTCGGTCATATCCACATGGAACACGTCGGAAAGCTTGACCAGAAAGCTGATGGACATATCCGCTTCGCCGCTTTCATACTTGCGGTACTCCTCGCAGGACACGTTGAGCTTTTCTGCCATTTCCTCGACGGTGTAGTCCGAGCTTTCACGAAGATCCTCGATACGCATGGCAATCTGCTTCATCGAATCGGACATAAACGTTGCGCCTCCTTTATTCCCTGTGCGGGCCAATTACGGGATATTGTAGCATAAAACGGGAGATGGGACAAGCAGAAAGCATGGGCTTGCGTTCCTCTCTTGACGGAATAAATACATTGTAGTATAATGATCAGCAGTTAATGTAAACAAAAATCCACATTGGATTCTGCGGTCCGGGGAATCGGATCGTTCAATCAATACAACCAATCATAGGAGGAAGACCCTAATGAAGAAACTCATCGCGCTCCTTCTGTCCCTGGTCATGGTTATCTCCTGCTCCGCCGCCATGGCTGACGGCATCACCCTGGGCATCGTCACCCCCGACGCTGACCACGGCTTCACCGGCGAATCCGTCGCTCACGCTGTGGCCGAGGCCGAAGCTCTGAAGGCTGCCGGCGTCATCAAGGACTACTACCATGTCAAGGGCGCTGAAGCCTCCCTGCAGATCCAGGGCATCGACACCCTGCTCAACCAGGGCGTGGACGCCATCATGCTGTGGCCCCTGGAAGGCGACCAGCTGCGCAACGCCGCCCAGACCATCGTTGATGAGAACGTTCCCCTGATCATCTACGACCGCCTCATCGAGAACTTCGTCGGCCACAAGGCTGAGATCATGGGCGACAACGTGAAGATCGGCAACATGATGGGCGAATACCTGCTGAAGTACTTCGAGGAAGAACTCAAGGCCGGCGAAACCATCACCTACCTGCTCTTCATCGGCGACAGCTCCACCGTTTCCAAGCAGCGCACCGAGGGCATGACCGACGTCATCAACGCCACCGAGTATGCTGATCAGTTCGTGCTCCTGCAGGACGGCTTCCAGACCGACTGGTCCAACGCCAAGTCCAAGGAGTTCATGGAGAACTGGCTGACCACCGCTGATCCCGCTGTGATCGCTGAGCTGGACATGATCGTGACCCACGATGACGAAATCATCGACGGCATCATGACCGTGATCCCCAACGAGACCGGCCTGGAAGATCTGAAGATCCTGACCTCCGTTGGCGGCCGCCGCGAGACCCTGGCCACCTTCGACGGCGTCGAGAAGCCCGAGCTCCTCACCTACTTCTTCAGCCCCTCCTACATCCGTGAAGCCATCCGCCTGACCGTGGCCGCCGTCAACGGCGAGACCTATCAGGACCAGGAGATCAACGGCCAGCAGTTCCTGATCCCCACCATCGAGATCGACAAGAACACCGTTGAAGAATACCGCAACAGCCAGGAGTACATCGATCGTTACTCCATCTAATTCTTAACCCTTTCCGGGGGCGGCCGTCTTCGGTCGCCCCTTTCCACATTCTTGATCCAAATCAGAACAGGAGGATATGCCCGTTGCTCACTGAAATGAAACAAATCGTGATGGACTTCGGCGCTTTCCGCGCTGTGGACCATGTGGATCTCACGGTGCATCCCCATGAGATCGTCGGATTGCTTGGCGAAAACGGTGCGGGCAAGTCCACGCTGATGAATGTGCTGGCAGGTACCTTCCCGCCCACTTCCGGCGAGATTTTCCTCGACGGAAAGCCCGTGCGCATGGGCTCTGCGCTGCAGGCCATGAGTCACGGCATCCGTTTCATCCATCAGGAACTCAACCTCTGCAATGACCTGAGGGTCTTTGAAAACATGTATCTGGCACAGGAGATCCATAAGGGTGCTCTGCTGGATAAAAAAGAAATGGCCCGCCGCACTCAGGAAGTCTTTGACCGCATGAATGTGGACATCGATCCGTGGGCGCTGGTGGAGGATCTGCAGATCGCGGAAAAGCAGCTGGTCGAAATTGCCCGCGCGCTTTTGTTCAAGTGCGATCTGATCATCATGGACGAGCCTACCACGGCTCTGAGCAACAAAGAAATCGAAAACCTGTTCGTCATCATGCGCCAGCTCAAGGAAGAAGGCGTCGGATTTATCTATATCTCGCACAAGATGCCCGAGATCTTTGAAATCTGCGACACCTACTACGTGCTGCGCGACGGCAAGCTCGTTGGAAACGGAAAACTGGCCGACGTAAACGAGACGCAGATCACCGAAATGATGATCGGCCGCAGCCTCAGCGATGACGACTTCAAAAATAAACCCAACCATTCCACCGACAAAATCGCCATGCAGGCCGAAAACCTCAGCGGCGAGAACTTTGAAAACATCTCCTTCACCCTGCATCAGGGCGAAATTCTGGCTTTCACGGGTCTGCAGTCCTCCGGCCGCGACCAGCTGGCCGACGCGCTCTTCGGCGCTATTCCGCGCACGGGCACGGTGAAGGTGGATGGCAAGCCCATCTCGGGCGATATCCGCAGGCACATGAAATCCGGCGTCGCCATGGTGCCCCGCAACCGCAAGGAGCGCGGCATCCACAACGACCTGACCATCTACGACAACACCTCCATGGGCTTCATCAACACCCTGATGAAGAAGCTGCTCATCAGCGCCAAGGAGGAAAAGGCGCGTTACAACCGCCAGAAGGAGCAGCTGGCCATCAAGGCCGACAATCCCAACAACCCCATCACCTCGCTCTCCGGCGGCAACCAGCAGAAGGTTATCCTCGGCCGCTGGCTGGAGACCGGCGCAAACGTGCTCCTGTTCGACAACCCCACGCAGGGCATCGACGTTGGCACCAAGTTCGAAATCTATCACCTGCTCATCCGTCTGGCGCAGAGCGGCAAGTCCATCATCATCTTCTCCTCGGAGTTCCCCGAGATCTGCAAGGTGGCCGACCGCTGCGTAATCATGTACAAGGGCAGGATCAACAAGATCCTCGATCGCTCGGAAATGAACGAGCAGGATATGATGTACTATTCCACCGGCTCCAACCTGGAGATGGACTATTCTGAGGAAAAGGGAGAGTAAGCACATGCAAAACACCCAGAAAGGCAAGCAGCTGACCGGCAAGGCGCTTGTGCGCCGCCTGTTCTCCGACTACAGCTATCTGGTTTCCTTCATTCTGGTTCTCATCATCGCCGTTATCGTCAACCCCAATTTCTTCCGCTGGCGCAACATTTCGACCCTCTTCCGCCAGTCCGCAACCACCACGGGCATCATCGCGCTGGGCATGACCATGGTCATCTGCGCCGGTCAGATCGATATCTCCGTGGGCGCGCAGGTTGCGCTTCTCTCCGGCTTTGGCATTGAGGTGCTCAACGCCACGGGCAACATCTGGGTCATGCTTCTGTTCTGCATCGTGGCCGGCGCGCTGATCGGCTCCTTTAACGGCGTTCTCGTTGCCAAGGGACACATGCCCGCCATGATCGCCACCCTTGCTGTGCAGACCTCCTGCCGCGCCATCATCAACCACTTCGGCCAGGGCGGTCCCTTCGCCGTGGCTGACGGCATGGCCTCCGATCCCGTGTACGAAACCTTCCGCCAGGTGGGCAACGGCGCTCTGACGATCTTTGGCCAGCGCGTGCCCTACCCCATGATCATCTTTATCGTCATGGGTCTGCTCTTCGGCCTCATCATGCAGCGCACGCGTCTGGGCAAGCACATCTACGCCGTAGGCTCCAACGAAACCTCCGCCCGTCTCTCCGGCGTCAATGTCGACCGCATCAAGATCGCCGTATTTGCCATCACCGGCACGCTGTGCGGCTTCACCGCGTGGCTTTACTCCTCCAGCCTGATGGCCGTTGCAGCCGCCAGCGCAGGCAACCTGTTTGAAATGGATGCCATCGCAGCCGTTGCCATCGGCGGCACCGCCATGAGCGGCGGACGCGGCAAGATCATCGGCTCGTTCCTTGGCGTACTGATGTTCAAGATCATCAACAACACCCTCGTTGCCGCCAAGGTTCCCACCTTCCTCACCGGCGCCATCAGCGGCGCGATCATCATCGTCGCCGTGCTTCTGCAGAACGTTCGCTCCAGCCGCAAGTAATCCATTCGCAAGGAGGAATCTGACATGTTACGAATCGCCGTGATCGGCTGCGGTAAGATCACGCAGGTACGCCACGCGCCCGAATATGCCGAAAATCCCAACTGCGAACTCATCGGCTGGTACGATGCGTTCCGCGACCGCGCGCAGGCCATGGCCGACCAGTTTGGCGGTCAGGTGTGCGAAAGCATTGACGAGCTTCTCTCCCTCAAGCCTGATGCTGTGAGCGTGTGCGTCGCCAACTGCGACCACGCCTCCGTTACCATCCGCGCGCTGGAAGCCGGATGCCACGTGCTGTGCGAAAAGCCCATGGCCGTCACCCTTGAAGAGTGCGAAGCCATGGTCGAAGCCTCCGAGCGCACCGGCAAGCGCCTGATGCTGGGCCACAACCAGCGCTTCAACCGCTCCCACGTGGAAGCCCGCCGCATGATCACCTCCGGCGAACTGGGCCGCGTGCTGAGCTTCCACACGATGTTCGGTCATCCCGGCCCCGAGGGCTGGACCGGCTCCAACAACAGCTGGTTCTACGACAAGAAGCGCGCCGCGTTTGGCGCGCTGGCAGACCTTGGCATCCACAAAACCGACCTGCTCCACTTCCTGCTGGGTGAACAGATTGTGAGCGTCTGCGCCATGACCGGCGCCGTCCACAAAACCCTGCCCGACGGCAGCCGCATTCCTGTGGACGACAACGCCCTGTGCATCTACCGCACCGAAAGCGGCGCCATCGGTCAGCTCCACGTCAGCTGGACCAACTACGGCGAGGAGGACAACTCCACCCGCATCTACTGTGAAAAGGGCGTCGTGCGCATCTATGACGATCCCGAATATTCACTCATCATCGAAAACTACCAGACCGATCCCGTCAGGCTCAAGCTTGACGAGATGACCACCAACAAAAAGCAGACCACCGGCAAGCGCTCCACCACCGGCGTGATCGACGCCTTCGTGGAAAGCATCCTTACCGGCGTGCCCTCCGTGGCCGACGCTCCCGAAGCCATCAAGGCCATGCGCGTCATCTTTGCCGCTGCGAAGTCCGCCGAAGAGGGACGGATGGTGGAGGTACGGTAAGGGACCGAGGGGACGGGGGG
>JAGBBE010000114.1 GCA_017938645.1 Clostridia bacterium | reverse complement strand
TTCACCTGGTGGAACGGCAATCTTCTTTTTGTTGACCCGGACGGAGAAGCTGCCCAATGTATGGAACGGGTCAGAAAAATGCGTCCGCACCATGCGGATGGAGCAGACGATCTACTGATGGATTTCTATCTTGCCCTGATCATGGATGACCTCTCCCATATTCAGAACATGGAAGAACGCATTTCCGGGCTGGAGCAAATGGTACTGGATAACCGGACAAAAGTTCATCAGGCAAATGAGCCAGCTCAGGAAGGAGCTGAATCAGCATAACAGATACTACGCTCAGATGAATGATATGGTGGCAACTTTGCAGGAAAACGCCACCGATCTGCTGGATGAATGCAGTTCCAGCAGGCTGCAGTACATTCTTCGCAGACTGAACCGCTTGCAGGAAGAAACCCAGATGCTGCGCGAATATGCAAGCCAGGTCAGCAGCGAATACCAGGCCCAGGTGGATTTGGGACAAAACCGGATCATGAAGCTTTTAACAATCGTAACCACAATTTTCATGCCGCTGTCTTTGATTGCAGGATGGTATGGAATGAACTTTGTCAATATGCCGGAACTTCATTGGGTCTATGGGTATCCGGCAGTAATTGTATTGAGTGCATTGATCGTTGGCGGCTGCATTTTCTACTTCAAGAAAAAGCGGTACTGGTAAACGGAAACGCCCTGGAATGAACTTCCAGGGCGTTTCTTATGGTAATTCAGCAAGTCGGGAAAGCGATGTTTGCCGGGAAGCCGCCCCTACGGCGGCGTTTGCGATCCTTCAGACACCGCATTTTCGGGAAGCTGCGTCAAGCCGGTAAGCATTCGGTATCCCACGCCGGTTTCGTTGAGGACGTACCGGGCGGCCGCGGATCAGGTGCGTGGGGGTGAAACGGATGCGGAAAGGCTGTCGGCCAACCTGCGCGGCATCGTCCCGGGAGCTTCCAGCGTCAGACCGCGCACGAACAGGTTTTCCTGATGCTGCGCGAGCAGCTCCAGAGAGACGGACAGCAGCAGCTCCAGCTGACGGTCGGGATCATCGAGGGGAATGCCGAAATCCTCCTTCATTCTGCGAATGCGGTAGAGAACCGTGTTCCGATGGGTGTACAGCCGCCGGCAGGTATCCTGCAGAGAGTGGTGGCACAGCAGGTATGCCAACAGCGTCTGGCAGTATTGGGTATGCTCGGCAGCATCGTGACGGGCCAGCGCGCACACCTCCGGCGCGATCAGGTCGGCGCGATCCTGCAGCCGGCGCAGCATCATCAATGCGTGCAGATGTTCGGCGCGCACGCAGAAAGGGTGGGAGGAGCGCGAAAGCAGGAAGTCCATGACCTCATGCGTGGCGGCGTAGACCCGGGGCAGCGCGTACAGGCTGTCCAGCGGGTCGGAGATCACCACGCGCAGGTGATATTGCCCGACCAGCGGCTCAAGCGCGGACAGGTCATGGTCACGGTTCAGAAACAACAGCACCTCATCGTTATACAGAAACGGGTGAGAGGCATAAAACGCATAGGTCAGCTCGTTTTTCAGCGCGTCCTCGGCCAAATGCAGATTGTGATACAGACCCAGATTGATCAGCGCAATGCGCTCGGGGCGAAAGCCCGCCAGCCAGGTGGAGGACGCCTGAAGCAAGAACATGGCTTCGGTGGAAAATTTGTTCTCCAACAGGTGCACAAGCACCTCCTCGGCCGTGTTGAATATCAGCCCGCTGCGGCTGCTCTCAAGGAACAGCTGCTTGGCCAGCACCGATTCCACCACAGTGAAATCCCGCCGCTCCACCTGCCGAAGGGTGCCGTGAACATCCACCAGCACAAGATAACCTACGCGGATACCGCTGGCAATCAGTGGGGCAAACCGTCGCTGCCACGGGCTGTCAGCCAATTCCACATACAGCTCGCCCTGCTGCGCCAGAGAGGCGCTGCTGCTCAGCAGTGAGCTGGCCTCGTAGGTTAATTCTCCCCGGTCGACGGAGCCCTGAAACGGCTTGTCCCGAAATCCGGCGCTCATGTGCCAGGATACGGCGTGGAACGAGTCGTCCACGACCATCACCGGGCAGTCAAACAGTGCCGCGGCATCGGACGTCAGCCGGTCCATACTGTCCGTTTGTAAGAAATCGTTGAGAAATGCGGTGAAATCCATTATGCCCCTCCTTTGTGCGCATCGCACAATCAAATGCGATAGAATTATACTGCAGAAACCTTGCGGAATCAAGTCCGGCGAGTATAATAATGCGCGTACCGGGAAAGAAACCGCAGAAAAATGCTGAAAAAGGAAAGTGCATATCGGTTTCACTCAGCTTTCCCGACAAATTGGTGTTTGAAAGTGTACGCTAAATAACGCTGTCATTGCGAACCAGTGCGCACACTGGTGTGGCAATTCCCGGTTCTTCCGCCTCGCTCAGGATGACAAGGTTTTCTGTTGTTTGAGGCAGCCCGACAAACACCAATTTGCCGCATGGCTGGGGAAAGCCGGTAAGCACATAAAGGAAAATCAAAGGTGGGTGTAAGAGTTATGGAATCGGAAAAAAAGAATGTGAACATCTGGAAGTCGCTTCAGAAGGTTCCGGCAGGCACCATGTTTGTGCCGCTGATTATTGGTGCGCTGATCACAACGATCACCAATGGCGTGTTCCACTTCA
>JAGBBE010000113.1 GCA_017938645.1 Clostridia bacterium | reverse complement strand
TGGTCATGAAAAACGGCAAGATCGTCAATCAGTCCATGGGTGCAAAGCCCAAGAGTGCCATTCTCGCAATGCTCTAAAAATGTCAATTCAGTGTTTCACTTCCGCACATTTGGTGTATAATATATGTATCAAAATCAATTCAACAGGAGGTTTACCATATGAATACGAAGTTTTATATCTGCCGCACCTGCGGTAATATCATCGAAAAGATCAACGATTCCGGCGTACCCGTTGTCTGCTGCGGAAAGCCGATGGAAGAACTGGTTCCCAACACCGTCGAAGCCAGCAACGAAAAGCACCTGCCTGCCGTGAATGTTGAAGACGGCGCAATCAATGTCAATGTCGGCAGCGTCGATCATCCGATGGCCGATGAGCACTACATTGAGTGGGTCTATGTTGAGACCGAAAACGGCGGTCAGCGCAAGTACCTCAAGCCCGGCGAAGAGCCCAACGTGACCTTTAATCTGGGCGATGACAAGGCCGTCGCCGTATACGCCTACTGCAATCTCCACGGTCTGTGGAAGACGGAAGTATAACCTTCTCTGACAAGGGCCTGTCGGCAATCCGCCGGCAGGCTCTTTTGTGTGATATCATCACAGAAAACTGTGCTTGTTTGCGATAGAATCAGATCAAACAAACACAGGGAGGAATTGATATGGCGGGGATCCGGAAGAAAAGAAGGGCTTATGTCCAACAGAAGGACTGTGTGGCCTGCGGCTGCTGCGTGAAGGTGTGTCCGATGAAGGCCATCCAGATCGATCGCGGCCTGTATGCGCAGATCAATGAAGACAAGTGCGTCGGCTGCGGCAAGTGCGCAAAGGAATGTCCGGCGACGGTGATCGAAATCCGGGAGGTGACGGTATGAAAAAGAAATGGTATGACTACCTCTGGATTGTATCGCTGAGCTATCTGGTGCTGGGATTTTTCAACATCCTCTTTGCATGGCTGGGACTGTTCTGCTTCTTCATTCCGCTGATCATCTCCATCACGAAAGGAACCAAGGGCTACTGCAACCGCTACTGCGGACGAGGGCAGCTGTTCGGCTTGCTGGGCGGCAGGTTTGGTCTTTCCCGAAAGAAGGATATTCCGCGCTGGATGAAGAGCAAGGCTTTCCGCTATGGTTTCCTGATCTTCTTCTTCGCCATGTTTTTCCTGATGCTGTGGAATACGTATCTGGTATTCGCAGGCGCACAGGATCTCAAGCAGGTGGTAACGCTTTTGTGGACGTTCAAGCTGCCGTGGCACTGGGCGTATCACGGAACACTGCTTCATCCGGGCGTTGCGCAGTTTGCGTTCGGTTTCTACAGCGTAATGCTGACTTCCACCGTTCTGGGACTGATCACCATGGTTCTGTTCAAGCCCCGCAGCTGGTGTGTCTACTGCCCGATGGGCACCATGACCCAGCTGATCTGCAAAGTCAAAAACACCAAATGATTCCAAGGAGGGATTTTCATGAAAAGAATGCTGCCAATGCTTCTGCTTCTGTCTTTTGCTCTCACCGGCTGTGCCGCGTCTGCTACTTTGCCTGAAACAAACACCTACCGTCAGATTACCATGCAGGAAGCGGTTGAGCTGATGGAGAAGGAAGACAATTATCTCATTCTGGACGTGCGCACGGAGCAGGAATATGCCGCCGGACACATCCCGGGCGCAATCGTGGTTCCCAACGAGACCATCGGCACGGAAGAGATTGCCCAGCTGCCCGATAAGGAGCAGTTGATCATGGTCTACTGCCGCAGCGGAAACCGCTCCAAGCAGGCTTCTGATAAGCTGGTGAAGCTGGGATACACCAACATCGTCGAATTTGGCGGAATCATTGATTGGCCGGGAGAAACGGTTGTTGGCATGGAATCAAGCATTTGAGTGATTTTATCACAGAAAGATCGTCCGCATTCAGTTATGATCAAAGCACAAAAGAAGACACGGAGGTGTGAATATGGGCTTCTTCGACTTTTTCAAACAGCCTGATGTGAATCAGGGCGTAAAGGAATATCAAAGTACTGCCGGCGCTGTCCTCATTGATGTACGTACTCCGGAGGAATACCGGAGCGGGCATATCCCGGGAAGCAGAAATCTTCCGCTGCAGACCATTGACAGGGCAGGCGCTGTAGCAGAAAATAGAGACACAGCACTGTATGTATACTGCCAGTCGGGCGCGCGGAGCCGTCAGGCTGCCGGATTGCTCAGGCAGATGGGCTATACGAATGTGAATAACATCGGCGGCATTGCTGCCTATGAAGGAAAGGTGGAACGATGATATGAAGGTTGTGATCGTGGGCGGCGTGGCAGGCGGAGCAACTGCCGCGGCAAGAATACGCAGGCTGGATGAGCAGGCGGAAATCGTGGTATTCGAGCGTTCCGGATATATCTCATACGCCAACTGCGGTCTGCCTTATTACATCGGCGGTGTCATTGAGGATTCTGAGGATCTGACCCTGCAAACCCCGGAGAGCTTTTTCAGCCGCTTTCGCATACAGATGAAGGTGCATCACGAGGTCACGTCAATCCATCCTGACAGAAAGACCGTTGCGGTGAGGAATCTGGAGACAGGCGAATCCTTTGAGGAGAGCTACGACAAGCTCCTGCTGTCTCCCGGTGCAAAACCCGTACGGCCCAATTTGCCGGGCATCAACAGCAGCAAGGTGTTTACCCTGCGCACAGTGGAAGACACGCTGCGCATCAGAAACCATGTCGATCAGCATCAGCCCCGTTCCGCCGTGCTGGTAGGCGGAGGCTTCATCGGTGTGGAAGTAGCCGAAAACCTTCGCCATGCCGGAATCGATGTGACGCTTGTCGAGCTGGGCAGGCAGCTGCTCTCACCCTTTGATGCCGATATGGCGGCTTTCATCCACGCAGAAATGCGCAAACACGGTGTGAAGCTGGCTTTGGGGCGCATGGTGAAAGGTTTTGAGGAAAAGGACGGCGGCGTGCAGGTACTGCTGGAAAATGCTGCGCCTCTTCACGCGGATTTGGTGGTGCTTGCCATCGGCGTCAGTCCCGAATCATCGCTTGCCAAAGAGGCCGGACTGACGCTCGGCCTTAAAGGCAGCATTCTGGTCAATGAACGAATGGAAACCTCCGTCCCCGATATCTACGCCGTGGGCGATGCTGTGCAGGTGAAGCATTATGTCACCGGTGAGGATGCGCTCATTTCGCTGGCAGGACCCGCAAACAAGCAGGGCCGAATCGCAGCTGATAATATCTGCGGAGGCGACAGCCGGTATCCGGGCAGTCAGGGAAGCTCCGTGCTCAAGGTGTTCGATCTGACGGCCGCCAGCACCGGCATCAACGAGACCAGCGCCCGCAGGTCCGGTCTGGATGCAGATGCTGTGATCCTTTCGCCCATGAGCCATGCAGGCTATTATCCGGGCGGCAAGGTGATGACGATGAAGGTAGTCTTTGAGAAAGGAACCTATCGCCTGCTCGGCGCTCAGGTCATTGGATACGAGGGCGTAGACAAGCGGATCGACGTGCTGGCCACCGCCATTCACGCAGGTATGAAGGCCTCCCAGCTGAAAGATCTGGATCTGGCGTATGCGCCGCCCTATTCCTCCGCCAAGGATCCCGTGAACATGGCAGGCTTCATGATCGACAATCTCGCCAAAGGCCTCCTCAAACAGTGGCGGCTGGAGGATGAAGCAAAGCTGCCCCGCGATGGAAGCGTTACGCTGCTGGATACCAGAACCGCAGGCGAATACGCCCAGGGCCACATCGAAGGATTCAAAAATATCCCCGTTGACGAGCTGCGCGATCGTCTGGATGAGGTCGAAAAAGGCAAACCGGTTTATGTCATCTGCCAGAGCGGCCTGAGAAGCTACATTGCCAGCCGTATTTTGGAGGGCAACGGCTATGAAGCCTATAATTTCGCCGGAGGATTCAGGTTCTACGACGCAGTCATGAATGATCGCGCGCTGATCGAAACGGCTTATGCCTGCGGTATGGATAAGTGAATACAGAAAAGCAGCCACGTTTCTCATTGGAATGCGTGGCTGCTGTTTTTTTGATATCGTGATGTTATCACAGAAACAGCCCTGCAAATTGTCTATAATAAAGCCATACAAGAGATAATTACAGAAAGAAGGGCTGAATATGAATAAAGAAAAGTTTGATATAACGGGTATGACCTGCTCAGCCTGCTCCACCAGAGTG
>JAGBBE010000112.1 GCA_017938645.1 Clostridia bacterium | reverse complement strand
GCTCCGCTAGGGCCAGAGGACCAGGGGGACCCCCGTACCGGTCCCCCTAGGCCCTCTGGACTCCCTTACCCCCTTCCGACGCCGGGGACACCCCGGACCCCCGTAGGGATAAGGTACGGGATATAAGGGAGAGGAACGTGGCATGCAATTAAGCCATAGTTCCGGGCGCACCATGTGACGCGCCCTCTTCTTATTCCGATCACTCAAGCGAGCCGGGAGGCCCTCCGCCGACCGGCAGTCTGAGAGGGCAAGTACAAACTCCGTCGGCCAACCCCTGCGCGCCCGCGGCGCGCAGTCCACGGGTCAAGGGCGAAGCCCTTGCTTGACTTTTGAGGAGGAGAGGGGTAACATGGTGGGGAATGTTTCGATCAGAAAGGAAGTTTGTTCCATGATTCATTTTGAGTGCGATTATGCCTGCGGCGCGTCCAGGAGCGTGCTGGAGGCTCTGGTGAAGACCAATAGCGAGCAGCATTGCGGATATAGCGAGGATGCGCATTGCGACGCGGCGAGGGAATTGATTCTGAAGGCGTGCTGCGCGCCGGATGCGCATGTGCATTTTGTGGTCGGCGGCACGCAGGCCAATCTCACGGTGATTGCGTCCGCGCTTAAGCCCTTTGAAGGCGTGCTGTGCGCCGAGACGGGTCATATCAACGTGCATGAGACCGGCGCCGTGGAGGCCACCGGCCATAAGGTGTTGGGGCTGCCTCAGAAGGAAGGCAAGATCACCGCGCAGCAGGTGAAAGACGCCATGGAGGCCCATCTGGCGGACGTGAGCTTTGAGCACATTGTGCGCCCGGGCATGGTGTACCTCAGCCATCCCACGGAGCTGGGCACGCTGTATACAAAGCAGGAGCTTGAGGACATGGCAAGGGTCTGCCGCGAATATCAGCTGCCGCTGTTCATCGACGGCGCGAGGCTGTCGTATGGCCTGGCCGCCATGCCGGAGGTGGATCTGCCGTTCCTTGCCTCCATCTGCGACGCGTTCACCATCGGCGGCACCAAGTGCGGACTGCTGTTTGGCGAAGCCATCGTGCTGACCAATGAGGACATGCACCGCTATTTCCGCTATCACATCAAGCAGCGCGGCGGCATGCTGGCCAAGGGCAGACTGCTGGGCGTGCAGTTTGAGGCCGTCTTTGCTGATGGAGAGTATCTCTCCTCCGGCGCGCTGGCCAACGGCATGGCGCAGGAAATCAAGAACCGCTTCTTGTCCCACGGCTGCGGACTGTTCTCCGACACGCTCGCCAACCAGGTGTTCCCCATCGTGCCGGACAGCGTGTGCGAAAAGCTCGCTGACAAATACGCCTTCACCATGTGGGAAAAGGTTTCCCCCACCCACGCCGCCGTGCGCTTCTGCACCAATGTCACCACCGACCGCGCCGAGGTCGATCAGCTGCTTGAGGATATCGACAAGGCCTTTGCCTGACCCTTGCTGTGCCGGATAAAACCTGTTATAATTGAAAAAAAGCTACATCGATACAAGGAGGCCATCCATTTATGATCGCTATCGCCTGTGACCACGCCGGTATCGACCTCAAGCCCGCCGTGATCGCCGTTCTGGACGAGCTGGGCATTCCCTACAAGGATTTTGGCACCTACACCCGTGAAAGCGTTGACTATCCCGTATACGGCGCGCGCGCTGCCAACGCTGTGGCCAGCGGCGAGTGCGACCGCGGCATCGTTCTGTGCGGCACGGGCGTGGGCATCGGCATGGCCGCCTCCAAGGTACATGGCATCCGCTGCGTGACCTGCACCGACACCTATTCCGCCAAGATGAGCCGCCTGCACAACGACGCCAACATGCTCTCCCTCGGCGCGCGCGTGCTGGGCACCGAGCTTGCCAAGGACATCGTCCGCGTCTGGCTCATGACCGAGTTCGAAGGCGAGCGTCACGCCCGCCGCGTAGGCATGATCAACCGTCTGGACGCCGGCGAATCCCTCGAATAAGGGGCAGTGCCCCTTAACCCCAGACCGCTTCGCGGGGCTTGGCCGACGGTGTTTGGCCTTGCCTCTTCAGACTGCCGCACCTGCGGTGAGCGAATGTACCGGTACATTCGCCGTGCGCAGCACCGGAAGGCCTCCCGGCTCGCTTGGATGATCGATTGTTTTGTAGAACCAGCGTTTTTTGAAGCGCTGGTTCTTTATTTGTTTGAAGATGTGTGGTATGATTTTCATATATTTGTCAGTGGGGTGATTGAAAAATGAAACGCAAATGGAAGGTTCTTGTTTGTCTGATGATGGTCTGTTTTCTGCTGCCTGTGAGCGCGTCGGCCGGGCTGTATTGGGGCGAGATTGTGCGCATTACCAGCAAGAGCGCTGTGAACGTCTATTCGGGCCCGGGCCGGGATTACAAGTTCATCGGCGAGGCCATGTCCACCAACACCTATGATTTCCTTGGTCAGGAGGGCGACTGGAACTACATCCAGTTCACCAGCACCAAGCGCGGCTACGTGCCGGTGAAGTACACCACCATCGAAGGCGGTCTTGTCTGGCGCAATGGCCCGGGCGAGGTGGATGCGGTGGTGCGCAACACGCATTACAATTCGCTGAATGTGCGCAATGCGCCCGACAAGGAGTCCCGCGTGCTGGGCGAAATGAAGCCCGATACCACCCTCGAATACTGCGGCACCGAAAACGGCTGGAACCGCGTGCTCTACAAGGGCGACTACGCCTATGTGGCCGGAAACCGCACCGCCATCGAGGTGGTCAATGAAAAGTACGGCAGCGACGCCATTTCCGGCGCGACCGGCTCGGCGCACTGCGACGTCTGCGGCGGCACCGCGGTATGCCAGACCTGCGACGGACAGGGGTACATTTACAGCGTCGTCAATCGTGACGATGTGGACTGTCCCTCCTGCGCGGGACTGGGTTTGTGCTACGCCTGCTACGACAACAGCGGATATTGATTACCAATTCATCCCGGGCGGGCTTTTTCGGCCTGCCAGCGCCTTGCCGCGCGGACGTTTCCCTGTTATAATAGGCTGTGTACCAATGCATATGGAGGGATTCCCATGAAGATTGCCGTTTTGATTCCCTGTTATAACGAGGCTGCGACCATTGCCAAGGTCGTCGGGGACTACCGCGCCGCGCTGCCGGAGGCGGATATTTACGTATATGACAACAACTCCAAGGATCACACCGACGAAATCGCCCGCGAGGCCGGCGCGATTGTCCGCTACGAGTACCGTCAGGGCAAGGGCAACGTGATCCGCACGATGTTCCGCGAGATCGAGGCCGACTGCTACCTCATGATCGACGGCGACGACACCTATCCGGCCGAAAACGCCCGCGAGATGGTGAATCTGGTTCTGGAGAAGAAGGTCGACATGGTGGTGGGCGACCGCCTGAGCGCCACCTACTTCACCGAGAACAAGCGTCCGTTCCACAATCTGGGCAACAAGCTGGTTCGCGGTCTGGTCAACACCCTCTTTAAGGGCGACATCCGCGACATCATGACCGGCTACCGCGCGTTCAGCTACCAGTTTGTCAAGTCGTTCCCGGTGATTTCGAAGGGCTTTGAAATCGAAACCGAAATGACCATCCACGCGCTGGACAAGAACCTGAGCCTGCGCTCCATCCCGGTGGAGTACCGCGACCGTCCCGAGGACAGCGTCAGCAAGCTCAACACCTATTCCGACGGCTTCAAGGTCCTCAAAACCATCGCAAGGCTCTTCAAGGAGTACCGTCCGCTGGGCTTCTTCGGCATCTTTGCGGCGCTGTTTGGCGTGGTGGGCCTTCTGATGTTCCTGCCAGTGCTCGTTGAGTTCTTCTCCACCGGCCTCGTGCCGCGCTTCCCCACGCTGATCGTGTCCACGGTGCTGCTCATCTGCGCGCTGCTGATGCTGGTGTGCGGCCTGGTTCTGGACACGGTGGCCAAGAAGCACCGTCAGCTGTTTGAGATCAACCTCAACATCCTCAACCTGCTCAAAAAAGAGGACAAATAAGTGAAACAGTTTTCTCGCCCCCTCAAGGGGGCTTTCTGCATTCTCATGGGCATTCTGTGCGCCATGAGCTTCGTGGTGGGACAGGCGGGCTATGCCGGCATGAGCGAGCTGCCCGCCTCGGCCACCAGCTATCTGTGGACGGCGCTGGCGGCGTGCTTTGCGATGCTGTTTTGGCACGTGTATGTGAAAAAGAATCTCCGGCCGCATGCGCTGGATGTTTTGTTCGGCGTGGTTTTCGGCGTGGTGAATGCGTTCGGGCTGCATCTGTTTTCCTTTGACTCGTGGGAGATGGGGCTTGGAACGCTTGCGATGACGCTGATGAAGGGTGTGGGGCAGAGCCTTGCGATGACGGCGGCGTTTGCGTGGCTGCATGATACGCTTTCCATGGGCGTGCTCAGGCGCGACGGCGCGCTTCCGTGGTTCCATAAGCGCGAAAAGCTGTGGCTGATGCTGATTCTCATCGTCTGCTGGTCGCCGTACCTGCTGGCGTTCTTCCCGGGCACGGTGTGCTGGGATCTGGGCGAGATGGTCGCGCAGTTCTTCGGCCAGACGGAGATGGACACCTGGCACCCGGTATTCACCACATGGGTCATGGGCAGCTGTGTGTGGATCGGCCGTCTGTTTGGCAGCGACAATCTGGGCGCGGCTCTGTTTACGCTGCTGCAGACGCTGGCTTTGAGCCATGCGCTGTCCGAAGCGGTGCTGTTTATGGGCCGGGCGAAGGCCGGGCGCGGCATGCGCTGGGCGGCGGTATTGTTCTTTGCCCTCACGCCCATCTGGGGCGGATATGCGCAGTTCATCAGCAAGGACACGCTGTATACGTCTGCGCTTCTGCTGTTTACGCTGTCGGCGCTGGATGTGCTTCTCACCCGTGAGGCTGCGGTGCGTGATGCGGCGAAGCTGTTTGTTTGGGGGCTTTTGAGCTGTCTGTTGCGCTCCAACGGATTGTACGTGGTTCTGCCCACCGCGCTTGTGATGATTCCCTTTGCCGTCAAAGGAAAAAGCCGCCTGCAGATTACAGGCGGCATGGCGCTGGCGGTTGTGTGTGCGCTGCTGTTTTCCAATGTGCTGATTCCCGCTCTGGGCATCCGCGATGAAACGGCCAGCGGCATTTACTCGGTGTGCTTCCAGCAGTCGGCGCGCGTGCTGCGCGACCATGCGGATGAGGTTACGCCGGAGGAATACGCCGAAATCGACCGCGTGCTGGACGCAGAAAACCTGCCCACGCTCTACGAGCCGTGGATTTCCGACCCGGTGAAGTACACCTTCCGCTTCTACGGGCAGGGCGCGGAAATCGAAAAGGCCGCGCTTGCGCAGTACCGTCAGACGTGGATTTCGATGCTGAAAAAGCATCCTCTGACGTATCTGGAATCCTTCTTTGCCGGGAACGTGAGCTACTATACCTTCGCGCCGAAAATCGAGGGTGAAACGTACAACGATCAGGCCGGAAACCGGCTGGTGTTTGAAACCTACGAGCTGGGCGATTCGAGAGGCGACGATCCGCGATTCCTCGACACCACGCAGATAGGCGTTCTGGAGCCGGTTCGAAAATTGCTTGCGCTGTTTGCGCGCGGATGGCGGCACATTCCGGTATTGAGCCTGCTTTACTCCTGCGCAAGCTACACCTGGCTTTGCGTCGGCGCGGCTTCGAGCCTTGCCCGGCGAAAAAAGATCCGTCTGCTCATCGGCTTCCTGCCTGCGCTTCTGAGTCTCGGCGTGTGCATGCTCAGTCCCGTGAACGATTACTTCCGCTACTTCCTGCCCATTGCTGCGATGACGCTTCCGCTGATTGCCTACGCGCAGGCGGAGTGATTATGCAGCGAGCCTGCCGGAGTCGCTGTCGACCATCTGAAGCACTTCGGCCTCCTCGCCGGTGTCGGCGTCCAGGTAGACGCGGTACTCGGTATCATTGTACCAGCCTGCCGCCTCCCAGCACAGCCTTTCCCGATCCCGGTAGGGGATCACGCAAAGCCGCATACTGCTTACCGTCAGCCTTGGGCTGACCTGCGCCCGCGCCTGCGCTTCGGACATTTTCGGAGCGAAGGCCGGGCGTTTTTCGTGGTTCATGAGGTAGTTGTTGCTCTCCAGCCCGACCATTTCGCCGGTGTCCATGCGAACCTGCACCTTGACCAGATCGGGATAGAGAAGCACGCCGTCCTGCACGGCCACGAAGTTGATCACCGCCAGCCCGTCGTAGACCTGATAGTGATTGGCCTCCATTTCGCCGTAGCCGCGCGAGTGCAGAAAACTCAGCGCCGATTCGCGGCACTCCTCCAGCGTGAGCCGGGGCTCGAAGTTGGCCTTTTCGGGCATGATCCACAGCATTTTGCCGCCCTGACGGGTGACGTCTGCATTGAGGACGGTACCATCGCCCAGCGTGAGGGTTACGCCGAAGCACTCGATGGCGCCGCCGGTGGATGCGCCTGCTTCGGCGGAGACAACGCGGTCTGCACCCACGAATTCACGCGCCAGCCGGATGGCCTCCTCCTGCGTGATCTGCTGCTTGCCCAGCGCCTTGGGCGTGCCGCGGTGCCTTGCGTCGGAGAACGCGCCGTCGTAGATCATGCTGGGATAGTCCATGCCGTTGTCCGCGTCCTGCGCAGGCGCGTAAAAGAGGTTTTCGCGGCTCCATTGCTCGGCTTCCGACGTGGCCAGATCGCCGCTGAGGAGTATGCAGCGGCTTTTGAGCTCGCCGAGGGTGCGGATGGCCTGCGCATCCGGCGCCTTGCCCGACGCCGCCTGAAGCGAGAGCATCAGCGCGTAGTCGGAGAGCTGGTTGAGAAATTTTACCGTATGTCCCATGGAAGCATGGCTCACGGGCAGAGCGGAGAGCGCATCCGCCGCCGATGCGGCCTGACGGCTCACGCCGCTTAAGATTTCCACATAGCTGCGCATGTCGGAAACCACCGGAGCTTTGCCCAGCTTCAGCGCCATGGACTGCAGGTTTTCCTGCGCCTCAAGCCTGCGCTGGGTGTAGCTGTCCTCCAGATACAATCGGCTCTGCTCCGCCGCCGTATAGCGGTCATAGGCCGTGATCAAAGCCACCAGCAGCGCCAGTCCCAGCGCGCCATAGAGGAGAATGTGATGTTTTTTCGTCATGCCGCGCCTCCTCAGATGGCGAAGTTATGCTTGCCGATGGAAAGCTGCACCTCGCGCGTCCAGATCCAGCTATTGGTGGACGTAACGGGATTGTAGTAATACAGGCAGCCGCCGGTGGGATCCCATCCGGCCAGCGCATCGCGTGCGGCGCGCAGGCTGTCCTCGTCGGGGGTTAAGTTGATCTGTCCGTCGGCCACGGCGTCAAACGCGCCGGACTGATAGATCACGCCCGCGATCGTATTGGGAAACGACGCGCTGCGCACGCGGTTTAACACCACCGCCGCAACCGCCACCTTGCCCACATACGGCTCGCCGCGCGCCTCGCCGTGCACCAGCCGTCCGAGCAGATAGGTTTCGCTTTCGTTATAATTGGCCGCCGCGACGCTGCCGGAAAGCGTGATGCCAAGCCCCGCCGCCGTGGCCCTGCCGACCACGCCGTCCACCGTCAGCCCGTTTTTTCGCTGAAACCACACCACCGCGTCATAGGTTTCCTTGCCGAACACGCCGTCGGCCGCGCCGGTGAGATAGCCATACTGCCTGAGCTTTTCCTGCACGAGGCGCACCTGTTCGCCCTTGCTGCCCCACGCCACCGTGGCCGCGTCCGCTTTGGCAAACACCAGAAATAGTGTAAATGTGATCAGCGCCAGAAATACCTGCAAAAGCCTTTCCATCAGGCTCAAACCTTCCCGCTGCACGGAGTCAACCTCCCAAAAACATTCTGCGTAGGGAAAGTCTGCCCATATCTTCATGAAATATACAAAAAAACCAGCCCGATATGGGCTGGTCTGAGCGTGTCGGCAAATCCTGAAGGAGGTGTCGGAGGGCCGCAGCCCTCCGACTTCTGTTCCGAACCCAGCGACATGTGCGGTGGGTTCGGAAGCCTTGCGCAGCAAGGCTTTCCTTACGCCGTTTGCCGCCCGGCGAGCCGGAGGCGAGTAGGCAAACGGTGCAAATCCGGCGGAAAAGATCGCGCAAGCGAGCTTTTTCGACGAGCGGGTTATTCCAGTTCGAATGCGCCGGTATACAGCTGGTAGTACGTGCCCTTCTGGGCGATGAGCGCCTCGTGGTTGCCGCGCTCGATGATTCTGCCGTGATCCAGCACCATGATGGCGTCGGAATTGCGAACCGTGGAAAGCCTGTGCGCGATGACAAACACGGTGCGTCCCTTCATGAGGGCGTCCATGCCGCGCTGCACAATGGCCTCCGTGCGCGTGTCGATGGAGGAGGTCGCTTCGTCCAGAATCATCACCGGCGGATCGGCCACCGCCGCGCGGGCGATGGACAACAGCTGCCGCTGACCCTGACTGAGGCCGCTTCCGTCGCCGGTGAGCACGGTGTTGTAGCCCTCGGGCAGCATGCGGATGAAGCTGTCGGCTCCGGCGAGCTTTGCCGCGGCGATGCATTCCTCGTCGGTGGCTTCAAGGTTTCCGTAGCGCAGGTTTTCCATCACGGTGCCGGTGAAGAGGTTCACGTCCTGCAATACCACGCCCAGCGAGCGGCGCAGATCGGACTTGCGGATCTTGTTGATGTTGATGCCGTCGTAGCGGATCTTGCCGTCGTCGATGTCGTAAAAGCGGTTGATCAGGTTGGTAATGGTCGTCTTGCCCGCGCCGGTGGCTCCGACAAAGGCGATCTTTTCGCCCGGGCGCGCGTAGATGGACACGTCGTGAAGCACGGTCTTCTCCGGCACGTAGCCGAAGTCCACCTGATCGAGCACGATGTCTCCCTTAAGCTCGGTGTACGTCACCGTGCCGTCCTGATGCGGATGCTTCCACGCCCACAGCCCGGTGCGCTTCTCGCTCTCACGCAGGGTTCCGTCGCTCAGGCGCTCGGCGTTGACGAGGGTGACATATCCGTGATCCTCCTCGGAGGGTTCATCCATCAGCGTAAAGATGCGCTCCGCGCCGGCCAGCGCCATGATCACGGACGCAATCTGCTGGGTCACGTTGGAAATCGGCATCACGAACGAGCGGGACAGCGTGAGGAAGGAAGCGATCATGCCCAGCGTAATCGTGCCGCCCACGCCTTCTGCGAGGCTTACGTTGGTTACGCCCCACAGGCTCAGCGCCGCGCCCACGATGGCCAGAAGCACATACAGGATATGGCCGAGGTTGTTGTTCACCGGCCCCATGATATTGGCAAACTGATTAGCGCGGGTGGCATTATCGCACAGTTCGGCGTTGCGCCTGTCAAACTCGCTCACGCACTCGTCCTCGTGGTTGAACACCTTCACCACGCGCTGACCGTTGATCATCTCCTCGATGTAGCCGTTGACGCAGGCCAGCGACTTCTGCTGGGAGGCGAAATACTTGCCGCTCATGCCGCCGATGCGGCCGGTGATCATCATCATCGCCACAGCAAACAGCACCACAAACAGCGTAAGCCACAAACTCTGCGTGAGCATCGCCACAAACACGGATACAATGGAGATCAGCGAGTTGAACACCTGCGGCAGCGCCTGACCGATCATCTGGCGCAGGGTGCCGGTGTCGTTGGTGTAGTGGCTCATAATCTCGCCGTGGGAATGGGTGTCGAAATACCTGATGGGCAGCGTCTGCATGTGCTCATACATTTCCACACGGATTTTGCGGATCACGCCCTGCGACACGGCGATCATCAGCCGGTTGGAAAGGAAGCCGCAGGTCATGCCCGCAATGTAGATCACCGCCATGCGCACAAGCGCCATCAACAGTCCGCTGAACACCGGCGCTGCTTCCAGAAGCAGCGGGCCGATGTAGTCGTCAATCAGGGTGCGGATGAACGACGAGCTCATAACGCTTGCCACGGTGTTGCCCACAGCGCAGGCAATGACCAGCGCAAGGCGGAACTTGTATGCGCCCAGATAGGAAAGCAGGCGCTTCATGGTGCCCTTGGCGTCCTTGGCCATGCGGCCGTCGCCGCGGGGGCCTCTGGGTCCTCCGCGCATCATTCGTCCTCACCGCCCTTCATCTGGGATTCGTAGACCTCGCGGTAGATGGCGCTGGTACGGAGCAGCTCCTCATGCGTGCCTACAGCGGTTACTTCGCCCGCGTCCAGTACCACGATCTGATCAGCTTCCATCACGCTGGTCACGCGCTGGGCGATGATGATCTTGGTTACATCCGGGATCTCCTCGCGGAAGGCCTTGCGGATGAGCGCGTCGGTGGCGGTATCAACCGCAGAGGTGGAGTCGTCCAGAATGAGCACCTTGGGCTTTTTAAGCAGCGCGCGGGCGATGCAGAGCCTCTGCTTCTGTCCGCCGGATACATTGGTGCCGCCCTGCTCGATATAGGTGTCATACTTGTCCGGGAAGGACTGGATGAATCCATCCGCCTGAGCCAGCTGGCAGGCGCGGATCATTTCCTCGTCGGTGGCTTCGGCGTTGCCCCAGCGAAGGTTTTCCTTGATGGTGCCGGAGAAGAGCACGTTCTTCTGCAGCACGAAGCTCACCGCGTCGCGCAGAGCGGTCAGGTCGTAGCGGCGCACGTCCTCGCCGCCCACCAGCACGCAGCCTTCGCTCACGTCGTACAGGCGCGGGATCAGCTGCACAAGGCTGGATTTGCTCGAGCCGGTGCCGCCGAGGATGCCGATGGTCTGGCCGGACTCAAAGCGGAGGTTGATGTTATCAAGCACCGGGCGCTCGCTTTCGCGGTTGTAGCGGAAACGGACGCTGCGGAACTCCACGGAGCCGTCGCGCACCTGCGTAAGCGCGTTTTCGGGAGAGACGATATCGCTCTCCTCCTTGAGCACCTCGTCGATGCGCTGCATGCTGGCGCGGGACATGACCATCATCACAAAGATCATCGACAGCATCATCAGGGACGAAAGAATCTGCATCGTATAGGTGAACAGACTCGTCAGTTCGCCCGTGGACAGGCCCAGCGCCGCGTCGCCGCCGCAGGCAACCACTGCGCGCGCGCCGAACCAGCTGATGAGCAGCATGCAGCCGTACATGCAGAACTGCATCAGCGGCTGGTTGAAGGAGAGGATCTTTTCCGCCTTGGAGAAGTCGTTATAGATATCGTTGGCGGTGGCGGTGAACTTGTCGCTCTCGAACTCCTCGCGCACGAAGCTCTTGACCACGCGGATGCCGTAGAGGTTTTCCTGCACGGTGGAGTTGAGCTTGTCAAAGCGCTTGAAGGTGCGGCGGAAGGTGGGGTGCGCGTTGGTGGAGATGATCGTAAGCCCAATGGCCAGCACCGGCACAAAAGCGAGGAAAATAAGGCTGAGCTTTTTGTCGATGCCAATGGCGGCCACAAGGGAGAAGATCAGCATAAAAGGAGAGCGCACCGCCGTGCGGATCACCATCTGATAGGCGTTTTGCACATTGGTAACGTCGGTGGTCAGGCGCGTGACCAGACCGCCGGTGGAAAATCGATCGATGTTGGAAAAGGAGAAGTCCTGCACGCGCAGGAACATGTCGCGCCGGAGGTTTTTGGCAAAGCCGGCAGAGGCGCTGGCGGCGTGCTTGCCGCTCAAAACGCCAAAGGCCAGCGACGCAAAGGACGTCAGCAGCAGAATCAGGCCGGTTTTGAGAATCACCGGCATGCTGCCGCCGTCGATGCCGTTGTCGATGAGCTCGGCCATGAGCAGCGGAATGATGCACTCCATGACCACCTCCAGCGACACAAACAGCGGCGCTTTGATGGAATCCGCCTTATACTCGCGGACACTTTTGATAAGACGTTTGAACATGATTTTTCCTCCGTGGGACTCAGCTCATGATATTTTTCTGCATGCGCTCGATGAACTGGCGCAGCTGGGCGGTTTCCTCCTTGGTGAAGCCCTCCAGCAGCTTGCGGCTCATGTTTTCGGCATGGCGGCGCATGATGTCGCCATAGCCCTTGGCGCGCTCGGTGAGGGTGAGCTTCTTCAGACGCGCGTCATGGCTGACGCCGGAGCGGATCACCAGATCCTTTTCCTCCATGAGCGTAAGCACGCGCGAGGCCGTGGAGCGTGTGATGCCGAATTCCTTTTCCAGATCGCGCTGATAGATGTCGCGGTCTTCGTTTTCATTGAGGAAGCGGATGATGCGTCCGTTGGTGCCGCTGAGTTCATCCAGCCCGCAGGCGCTCATCTGCTGGTTAAGGATGCGCCCCGCGCTCACATCCAGGCGGTGCAGTTCCTTGCCGAGATTGAGTCTTTTAGCCATGATGGATATACCTCCGTACAATATAAATGGAGAAGCGGAATTGAATGTTGCACGTTAAACAGTATATCGTTGCACATAGAACAAGTCAACCGGGCGAATGTGAAGGTTGGGTGAACATTTGGAAACCATACAAAAAAGATGGCCCCTCACCCGTCCAGCAAGTTCAAAAACGAATCCGGCACCCCGGTTTCCCGCTCAATCCACTCGCCCGTCACCGGATGTTTGAGCCTCACATACGCGCTGTGGAGCGCAAAGCGTCCGGGCAATTCGCCGATTTCGGTTCCGTAGAGAAAATCCCCGCTGACCGGGCAGCCCATGGCCTGCATGTGCACGCGGATCTGGTGCGTGCGGCCGGTGTCCAGCCTGAGGCGCAAAAGGCTTCGGCGTCCGCGGCGCAAAACGCGGTAATAGGTGCGCGCAGGCTTGCC
This sequence comes from Clostridia bacterium, assembly GCA_017938645.1. The sequence continues at coordinate 9,816 of JAGBBE010000112.1, read as the reverse complement.
GTCCGGGCGGATTTCGCGGCGCACGGTTGCGCCGTCGGCTTTGCCGATGGGCAGGTCGATCACGCCCTCGTCCCCGGGCGGAGCTCCCTCGACCACGGCGAGGTATTCGCGGATGAATTCGTCGGAGTGGAGCATCTGCTGCAGAAGGTGCTGCGCATGCGCGGTGCGGGCGGCGAGCATGAGGCCGCTGGTGCCCTTGTCGAGGCGGTTGACGGGCCGGTAGACGAAATCCTCCGGGCAGCCGAGGCGGGCAAAGAGGGCGTTTTCAAGCGTTGGGCCGTCCTGACGGGCGCTGGAGGCGGTGGGCAGGGGCGCGGGCTTGTGGATGATCCAGAAAAACGCGTCCTCGTAGAGGATGTCAAAGGGGATGTCGAAGGGCTCGGGCAGGGTGTTTTCCATCTCGGGGATGGAAAGGGTGAGCACCTGTCCGGCCGTGACGCGCGCGTCGGCCATCACGCGCACGCCGTCCAGAAGCATCTCGCCGTGGAACTTCGCGCGCTTGAACTGGCCGCTGCTTAAGCCCAGTCCGCCCATGGCGGCGCGGCGCACGGGCCTGCCCTCCATGTCAGGCGTGATCAAAAGCGTGTAAACCGGCATCTTTCCATCATCCTCCCTATGCGCAAGTATAGCACAGGACCTGGGAATGTGCTATACTGAATCATCACCCATCAAGGAGGCCGTTCATGCAAATTGCACTCATCGCCGACCTGCACGGAAACCGTCCTGCGACGCTTGCGCTGGAGCGGGATCTGGCGCAGATCCGGCCCGATCTCATCTGGTGTCTGGGCGACATCGTGGGCAAGGGCCCCAGCAGCGATTTCACCTTCGACTGGGCGCATGAGCACTGCGACCTCATCCTCGGCGGCAACTGGGACTACGGCGTGGGCGAGAAGCGCTTCCCGGCGGATTCTTTCTACTGGGAGCAGCTGGGGCAGAAGCGCCTTGAAACGCTGTGCGCGCTGCCAAGGGAACACGAATGCTGGTTTTCGGGCCGGCGCATCCGCTTCTTTCACGGACGGCCCGTGATGGACACGCTCATCACCGCGCACCATGCAAAGGAGCTCATCGAGCCGTATTTTTCCGCGCCGGACGGTTCCCGCTACGACGTGGTGGCCTATGCCGACGCGCACCGTCAGGCGCTGCGCACGATGACGCCGGGCGTGATGCTCAACACCGGCAGCGTGGGCAACAATCTGGGCGAGCCGAGGTGCTGCTACGCCCTTTTGTGCGGAGAGATGACGAAAGAGCGCGCGCCGTTTGAAATCCGCCTCCGCCAGCTCGACTACGACCGCGGCGAGGCCGTGCGCGACGCGCAGCATACGCCGCTGATTCCCAACATCGCCGCCTTCATCCGCGAAATCCAGACCGGCATTTACAGCCGTCCGATTCCCAAGAAGTAAGGAGCCATCCCCATGCATACGCCCGACTTTACCATGGCAGACCATGTGATCACGCAGGGTCTGCGGGACAATGCCTATACCGCCGCCTGCCTGCTGGTCGGACAGGGGGAGCGCATCCTGCACCGCCGCGCGTTCGGACGCACCGGCATGGAGGATGACAGCCCCATGACCAACGAGCAGACGCGCTTTGATCTGGCTTCCATCACCAAGCCGCTGGTCACGGGCCTTCTGACCCTGCGCGCGCTGGAAGGCGGAAAGCTGTGCCTCAGCGACCGGCTGGACACCTTTTTTGACGCGCCGGAGGACAAGGCGGGCATCACCATCGAGCAGATTCTGACCCACACGGCGGGCTTTCCGGGCGGGCTGCATCTGTGGGAGATGGATCATAACACCGACGCGGCGCAGCTCATCCTCGACACGCCGCTGGCCTTTGCGCCGGGCACGCGCATGATGTATGGCTGCGCGGGATACATCCTGCTGGGACAGCTGCTGGAGTGCCTGTACAATCTGGAACTGAGCGCGCTGGCCGAGCAGGAAATCTTCTGGCCGCTCAAAATGCGCCGTACCGGCTTCCTGCCGCAGGACGGAAACATCGCCGCAACTGAAATGCAGGACGACGGACGCTGCCTGCAGGGCGTGACGCATGACGAGAACACGCGCTTTCTGGGCGGCGTAGCCGGGAACGGCGGCGTGTTTTCGACCATGGACGATCTGGCGCTGTTTATGCAGATGCTCGCTATGGAGGGCGCGCTGCCCGGCGGCGGACGGTATCTGTGCCCTTCGACCATCCGCATGGCGCTGCGCGACCGCGGCATGGGCCGGACGCTGCTTTTCCAGCTGCCCGCTCAGGACCGCGGCTACACCGGCGACCTTTTCCCCATCGAAACCGTGGGGCACACCGGCTTTACCGGCGTGAGCGTGACGCTGGACCCCACCACCGGGCTGTACGTCGTTTTCCTCACCAACCGCATCTGTCCCTCGCGCGACAGCATGGGCATCTACCGCATCCGCAGGCTTGTGCACAACGCCGTGTATGCGCAGAGCCTGTAAAGGAGGCGAGTGAATGCCGATTTATCTGGATCACGCGGCGACCACCGCGCCCGAAGCGCGCGTCATTGACGAAATGATGCGCTGCATGCGCATGGCCAATCCATCCGCCGCCTACAGCGCGGCAGGCGAGGCACGGCGCGAACTGCGTCTGGCGCGGCAGCAGATCGCGCGGATGCTTCATGTGGATCACACGGCGGTGTATTTCACCTCCTGCGGCAGCGAGGCCAATGCATGGGCGATGCGCGCCGATCCCCATGCCGCGGTATCGGCCATCGAGCACGCATCGGTGCTCCATGCCGCGCCCAATGCCGTGCGCATTGCGCCAAATACTGACGGTGTCATCACGCCCGAAAGCGTGGAGCGCGCGCTCACGCCGGACATCCGGCTCATCAGCGTTCAGTGGGCAAACAACGAAACCGGCGTCCTGCAGCCCATTGCGGACATTTATCCGGTGGTGAAAAAGCACGGCGCGCTGTTTCATGTGGACGCGGTGCAGGCCTTCGGTCATGTGCCGGTGGATGCGCGCCATTGCGACATGCTCACCCTGTCGGCGCACAAGTTCTGCGGCCCCAGGGGCGCGGGATGTTTGTACATCCGTCCGGGCGTACGGATTCCGCCGCTGATTCCCGGGACCCAGGAGTCCGGACGGCGCGGCGGCACGGAAAACGTACCTGCCGTCTGCGGCATGCGCGTGGCCGCCGAAATGGCTGAACAGGATCTTTTGGAACGCATGCAGCGCGAGGAAGCGCTGATGAACCACTTTCTCGATGAGCTCGCCATTCCTGGCATGCGGGTGCTTGGCGGAAACGCCGCAAAGCTCCCCGGCGTGCGGGCGATTCATATTCCCGGGCTGGATTCCGAAACCGCCATCGCCAGACTCGATCTCATGGGCATTCAGGTCTCCGGCGGCGCGGCGTGTCAGGCCGGACTGCATGAGCCCAGCCACGTCTACCTCGCCATGGGCCTCAGCCCCACCGAAGCCCGGCAGGTGCTTCGCATAAGCATCGGCAGATATACCACATCCGACGAACTCCATCAGGCGGCACAAGCCCTTCGTTCCCTTGCAATGATGAAATGAGATCTATAAGGAGGTTTTTATCATGATTTCTTCTTTCCTGTCCTTCATTCAGAAGTCCCCCAGCGCCTTCCACGCCGTGGATGAAATCTGCAGAATCCTCGAGGCAAACGGCTTTGAAAAGCTCAACGAGATGCAGCAGTGGACCGTCCAGCCCGGCGGAAAGTACTATGTGACCCGCAATCTCTCCTCCGTGATCGCGCTCACCATTCCCCAAAGCGGCATGGGACATTTCCAGATTGTCTCCAGCCACAGCGATTCGCCCATGTTCAAGGTAAAGCCCGTGAGCGAGGACGTGGTGTGCGGCAGGTACCTGCGCCTCAACACCGAGCGTTACGGCGGCATGATCATGTCCAGCTGGTTCGACCGTCCTCTGTCCATTGCCGGACGCATCCTCGTGCGCAAGGACGGAAAGCTGCAGACGAAGCTCGTTGATTTGGGCCGTGACGCAGCCATCATTCCCAACATGCCCATCCACTTCAACCGCGAGGTCAACGACGGCTACAAGTTCAACGCCCAGAGCGACATGCTGCCTCTGTACGCCGAAAGCGGCGAAAAGGGCAGGCTGATGGGCGACATCGCCGAAGCGGCCGGTGTGGACGCTGAAAACATCGCCGGCAGCGATCTGTTCCTCTACAACCGCATGCCCGGCTCCCACTGGGATGAGTACATCTCCTGCCCGCGCATCGACGACCTCGAGTGCGCATGGACCAGCCTGCAGGCGTTCCTCTCCGCGAAGGCCGAGGGTCATATCAACGTATGCGCCGTGTTTGACAACGAAGAAGTCGGCTCCTCCACCAAGCAGGGCGCGGACTCGACCTTCCTTACCGACGTCCTCAGCCGCGTATCGGTCTGCCTTGGCGCCACCGACGGCCAGTTCCGCGCCGCCGCAGCCGCCAGCTTCATGGTGTCCGCCGACAATGCGCATGCCGTGCATCCCAACCATCCTGAGAAGTACGACATGGGCAACCGTACCTTCATGAACGGCGGCGTGGTCATCAAGCACAACGCCAACCAGAAGTACACCACCGACGGCGTATCCGCCGCCGTGTTCGCCTCCGTATGCGAAAAGGCCGGCGTGCCGGTGCAGCACTTCGCCAACCGTTCCGACGTGCTGGGCGGCTCGACCCTTGGCAACATCGCCAACACCCATCTGTCGATGAACACGGTGGACATCGGCCTTGCGCAGCTGGCCATGCACTCCGCCTACGAAACCGCGGGCGCAAAGGACATTCAGCACATGGTCGACGCGCTGACGGCGTTCTATTCCACCGACATCCGCTTCACCTCCGACGGCGCGGTGGAGATGTAAGGAGGTTCACAGATGAACGCACTGGACAAGGCCAAGGCGGCGCTGGGAAGTTTGACGCCGCTGAAGACCAACTGCGGCAAATACTGCGGCGGCGCGTGCTGCGAGGCTGACGAGAGCGGCGACAACGGCATGCTCCTCCTGCCCGGCGAAGAAAAGTACTATGAGAACCCCATCGAGGGCTTTCCCTTCCGGCTGGTCGACGACGACACGCTCATGGACGGCGGCAAGCGCTTTGTGTGCGAAGGCGCCTGCATCCGCGAGCACAGACCGATCGCGTGCAGGCTGTTTCCGCTGCGCGTGCGCATTGCCAACGGCAAGGCCGAGGCCGAGCTGGACCCGCGCGCGTGGGCGGTGTGTCCGCTTCTGGAGCGCGGCGGGATGCGTGCGATGAGTCAGGACTTCATCGCAGCGGTCAAGGCCGCCGGAGAGGCGCTGATGGAGGACGAAACCATCCGCGCCGCAATGGAACGCGAACAGCGCATGCTTGACGAAACGAGGGTGCTATGAAAACCATCATCATCGGCGGCGGCGCGGCAGGCTATGCCGCTGCCATCGCAGCCGCGCGAATGGGCGAAAGCGTCACCATCCTCGAGCGCGGGCGCAAAACGCTCAAAAAGCTCTCAGTCACCGGCAACGGGCGCGGCAATCTGCTCAACTCCGGCGAGCCCCAGTACTTCGGCGACCGTGATTTCGCCCTCGAAGTCCTCCGCCATATGCCCTATGCCCGGATCGCCGCCTTCCTCAAAAGCTGCGGCATCAGCCTCACCGAAGAGGACGAGGGACGGATGTATCCCGCCAGCTATCTGGCATCCTCGGCGGTGGAGGCGCTGAAGAAGACCGCCGACAGCCTCGGCGTCGTCTGCGAATGCAATACGCAGGCCGTGAAAATCGAAAAAGGCTTCACCGTGCACGCGCTGCGCTCCGTGTATGCGCCGGACGTGACCCTCAAAAGCGGACGCGTGAAGCCCGGCGAAAAGCTGGGCGAGGAAGAAACCGTCTTCCGGGCCGACCGTGTGGTCGTCACCGTGGGCGGCGCTGCGTCGCCCATGCACCTCACCGACGGCACCGCCTATCCGCTTCTGACGGCTTTCGGCCACCGGCTCACGACGCTGCATCCGGCGCTCACCGCCATCCTCACCGACAAAAAGCCCATCGAAGGCCTCAGCGGCCAGCGCGTGCGCACGACGCTAAGGCTTGACGCAGCGCACCTCAGCCGCGGCGAGGCGCTCTTTGCCGACGACGGCGTGAGCGGCATCGCAGCCATGCAGCTTTCGCGCTTTGCCCGGCCGGGCGGCGCGCTCTCGCTTGACCTGCGCGAGGCGGTTATGGGCGAAGATATGCACATGGATGTGGAAAACTGGCTGCGTTCGCGCCCGGCGAACAAGGCGTCGGACCTGCTCGTGGGCGCGGCGTCGCCCGCACTTTCCTCCGCGCTTCTCAGACGCGCCCGCATCCGCCCGGACGAAAGCGTCCAGACCGCTGATCTGAGCGCGCTTGCGCAGATCATCCGTCAATTCGATCTCGCCGTGCTCGGCACGCGCGGCTTTGACGCCGCACAGGTGACCGCAGGCGGCATCATGCCCTGCGATTTTGATCCGTCCACCATGGAAAGCCGCCTCTGTCCCGGCCTGTACGCCGCGGGCGAGGTGCTGGACGTGGACGGCGCATGCGGCGGCTTCAACCTGATGTTCGCCTTTGCCTCGGGGCTATTGAGCGCACAGAAAAAGTCCTCCTGATTCAGGAGGACTTTTCTTTTCACCTTTCACCGGCCCGGGCCAGGTAATATGCCAGTCCCACCAGCGTCAGCGCGCCGCCGACGGCTACGGGAACCGTCGGAATCTCGCCGAAGAGGAACATGCTGAAGATCATCGCGCCCACCGGTTCGCCAAGGAGCGCAAAGCTCACCACATTGGCAGACACGCCGGAAAGAGCGTATGTAAACACCGCATGGCCAAGCAGCGTGCTTCCGATGACCAGCCCCGCCATCCACGGAAGCGCCGCGGCCGGCATCGCAAAGCCGCCGGTTGCGGGCAGCGCCAGCGCGAGCAGCGCAGCCGTGGCAAGATACAGCGTGGGCGTATAGATTTCAGCCGCGAGGGTGCGGCGGATTTCACGGTTGGTCAGCCAGTGCGCGGCCATGAGCACCGCTCCTGCCAGCGCCAGCAGATTGCTCCTGAGGGCTTCGTCAGCCGCCGCCTGCGTGGAGGAGCCCGCCATACCGGCCAAAGCAATCGTCACCGCGCCCAACAGCGCCAGACCCGCGCCCGGAAGCGCCTTGCGCGGCGTGGCCTCGTGAAACAATACCCAGCTGAAAAACGCCACAAACAAAGGCTGCGTGCACACCAGCGCCACGGAGGCAAAGGTGCTGGTGCCGGTGAGCGACGTAATCCACGTGAAATAATGCCCGGCCAGAAACAGGCTCGACAGCGCCGTCAGCCAGCCCTCGCGCCTGGTGATCCTGAGCGGAATCTGTTTTTTGCGCATGTGATGGATTTCCAGCGGCGCAATGAGCAGCGCAGCCGACAGCATGCGCACGAACGCCACCGACGTGGGCGTTGCGCCTGCCTGAAGCGCGCCCTTGACCATGGGGCCTGAATAGCTGACCATGCACACGGCAAAAATCACCAGCGCCATGGGCGGAATTCTGAACTTTTTCATTGCCTGGCCTCCATGCGCGCCTGTTCGTCACGCTTCTTTTTGAGCCATACCATCAAAACCGCCACATCCGCCGGGTTCACGCCGGGAATGCGTCCGGCCTGCGACAGCGACTGCGGGCGCTTCAGCTGCAGCTTCTGCCGCGCCTCGATGCGCAGGCTTTCGATCTGATCGTAATCGGTATCCTCGGGAATGAGCCAGTCCTCCATGGCGCGCGCGCGCGCGACCTGCGCACGCTGCTTTTGCAGATAGCCCTCGTACTTCACGCCCAGCTCGGCCTGCACGCGCACATCGTCGGAAAAATCATCAATCTCGGGACAAAGCGCCTTGAGCGCCTCCAGATCGATTTCCGGACGGCGCAGAAGATCCTCCGCCGTGAGCGTGTCGCGCGTCACGGGCTGACCATGCTCCTCAAGCCACTGATCGCGCTCCGGCGACGCAGGCAGACGGCAGCCCTTCAGCGTCTGACGCAGATTCTCCGTGCCGCTTCGTTTTTCCTCCATGAGCTTCATCCGGCGGTCGGACGCAAGCCCGCGCTGCCAGCTCAGCTCGGTAAGCCTGAGGTCTGCATTGTCCTGCCGCAAAAGCAGACGGAACTCCGAACGGCTGGTCATCATGCGGTAAGGCTCGTCCGTGCCCTTGGTCACCAGATCGTCCACCATCACGCCGATGTAACCCATATCGCGGGTAATCACCAGCGGCTCCTTGTCCCGGAGCCTGCAGGCGGCGTTGATGCCCGCCAGAATGCCCTGCGCCGCGGCCTCTTCATAGCCGGAGGTGCCGTTGACCTGACCGGCGAAGAACAGTCCGCCGATGCGGCGGCTTTCCAGCGTGAGCCTGAGCTCGGTGGGATCGATGCAGTCGTACTCGATGGCATACGCCAGGCGCACCAGCACCGCGCGCTCAAGGCCCGGCACCGTGCGGTACATCGCCCACTGCACATGCTCGGGCAGGGACGAGCTCATGCCCTGCACATACCATTCGGGACTGTTGAGTCCTTCCGGCTCCAGAAACAGCTGATGGCGCTCCTTGTCGGCAAATCGGCGCACCTTATCCTCGATGGACGGGCAGTATCTCGCGCCGGTGCCCTTGATCACGCCCTGCACCATGGGCGACAGATGCAGATTCTCGCGGATGATGCGGTGGGTTTCCTCGTTGGTGTACGTAAGATAGCACATCGCGCGGTTTTCCATGGGGAACCTGACGCCGATATCCTCCTGCTTTGCCACCGTGAGGAACGAAAACGGGATGATCGGATCATCGCCCGGCTGGGGTTCCATCTTCTCAAAATCGATGGAGCGCACATCGATGCGCGCAGGCGTGCCGGTTTTGAACCTTCTCAGCTCAAACCCGAGCCCTTCCAGCGACGCGCTGAGGCCCTCGGCGCGCAGCAGTCCCTGCGGCCCGGATTCCTTGGAGTACTCTCCGATAATGATCCGGCTCTTGAGGTACACGCCGCCGCAGACGATCACGCTTTTGCACGCGAGACGTCGCCGGTCATCGTCCTGACCCCGGAAACCTCGCCATTTACCGTGAGAATCTCCATGGCTTCGCCCTGACGGATCTCCAGATTCTCCGTCCCAAACAGCACGCCCAGCATATCCTCATGGTACCGCCTCTTATCGGCCTGCGCACGCAGGCTATGCACCGCCGGGCCTTTGCCGCGGTTGAGCATGCGGCTTTGCAAAAAAGTGCGGTCAATTGCAAGACCCATCTGTCCGCCCAAAGCGTCCACTTCGCGCACCAGATGACCCTTACCCGTGCCGCCAATGGCCGGATTACACGGCATGAGCGCCACGCTGCCCAGATCCAGCGTCAGAAGCAGCGTCTTCACGCCCATCCGCGCCGCCGCCAGCGCCGCCTCGCACCCTGCATGCCCCGCGCCAATCACAATCAATTCAAACACAAAAACGCCTCCAAAGGGAACTTCTCTTCACACCTCAAAATTCCCCATATTCTTTTTCTCCGTCCCAACTCCATTTTCCTCCCCAGGGGCAGTGCCCCTGGACCCCGGACTGCTTCGCAGAGTTGGCCGACGGAGTTTCGCCTTGCCCTCTCAGACTGCCGGTCGGCGGAGGGCCTCCCGGCTCGCTTGAGTGATCGGGATAAGAAGAGGGCGCGTCACAGGGTGCGCCCGGAAGTATGGCTTAATTGCATGCCACGTTCCTCTCCCTTATATCCTTTATCTTTGCCTTACGGGGGTCCGGGGTGTCCCGGGTCGTTTTAAGGGGGATATAGGAGTCCAGAGGGTCTAAGGGGGGAAATCGAAATCCCCCCTGACCCTCTGGCCCTAGCGGAGCGGGCAGAGTACGCGACCTGTCACG
>JAGBBE010000111.1 GCA_017938645.1 Clostridia bacterium | reverse complement strand
GACGGTATGAGGTATGCTATGAGTGATAAAAAGAGTATTGAAAACTTTGTGGTACGCTACGGACAGATCAGGGATGAGATTGCGAAGGAAATGATCGGACAGCAGGATGTTGTGGAGCATTTGCTGTTGGCTGTGATTGCAGGCGGCAATGTGCTTCTGGAGGGTGTTCCCGGTCTTGGCAAGACGCATTTGGTACGGACACTATCCAAGGTGCTCTCAGTGCCTTTTTCACGGATACAGTTTACACCGGATCTGATGCCTGCTGACATCACGGGAACAAATATACTGGTCAAGACGGAGGAAGGTAATAAGTTTCAGTTCCAGCCCGGTCCCTTGTTTTCCTCCATCGTATTGGCGGACGAGATCAATCGAGCAACGCCCAAAACGCAGTCGGCGCTGCTGGAGGCTATGCAGGAACATGCGGTTACAGCGGGTGGACAAACCCGATCGCTGGACGAGCCCTATTTTGTTCTGGCCACGCAGAATCCCATCGAACAGGAAGGAACATATCCGCTGCCTGAAGCGCAGCTGGATAGATTTATGTTCAAGGTTGTCGTGCCATTTCCAACTTTGGACGAGCTTTCCGAAATTGTCGATATGACGGTAAAGGCGCAGACACAGCAAGCCAGCGCCGTTGCAAATGCGCAGGATATTCTCGAAATGCGCGAAATTGCCCGACAGGTTCCCATTGCACCCAGCGTTCAGGAGTATGCTCTGAAGCTGGTGCTGGCTACTCATCCAGAGCTGGATGCCTCTCCGGAAATCAGCCGTAAATATCTGCGATTCGGGGCAAGTCCCCGCGCAGCACAGGCAATGCTTTCCGCAGCTCGCGTTCGTGCGCTGAATCAAGGGCGATACAATGTCGCTTTTGATGATGTCCGTTATGTCGCTTATGCAACTCTGCGCCATCGTCTGGCCCTAAACTTTGAAGCGCTAACTGCGGGGGAAAAGATCGATGGCATCATTGAGTCGCTGTTGAATTTGCTGTCGCCGAGATAAGGAGCCGCCATGCTTAACGATGCTTTTTTGAACCGGCTCGATACCCTGCGCCTTACTTTGAAAAATCCAGCAAACGGCGGCGCGGGGGGAGTGAGGCGATCCAGAAGCCTTGGTTCGTCCGCCGAATTTTCTGATTTCCGTGAGTATGCTCCGGGAGACGATATTCGCCGCCTGGATTGGAATGCCTATGCACGATTTGATAAGCTGTTCATGAAGCTGTTTATGGAGGAACAGGAAGCCGTTGTGACGATTCTTGTGGACGGCAGCGCTTCCATGCAGGCGAAGCGGAGCGAGGCAATTCAGGCTGCGGAGGCGCTCAGTTATCTGGCGCTCATCGGCGGCGACAGGCTGCGTATTGCTTGGATTCGTGATGGGAATCCATCTGTTTCTTCCTATATGTCAGGACGCAGAGCCTATCAGCAGGCTTCTGAATTCTTGAACTGCAGCGAAATGGGCGGTGCGACACAATGCCTTGAAGGCATACGCAACATCGATCCTTTCCCAAAGGGAATGTGTTTTCTCATCAGCGACTGCTACTTTGACGAAGGCATTGAATCGACTTTGGATTATCTGCGCTACAAGCGGCAGGAAGCGGCGCTGGTGCATGTGCTCTCACCGTTTGAAATGAAGCCGGATCTGGAGGGCGCAGTAAAGCTGAAGGATGCTGAGAGTGCGCCGGATATCGACTTGTTTATTGATGGGGCGGCGCTTAGGCAGTATCAGGCTGCGTTGGACGCTTTCCTGAAGGATATTCGTGAGCAATGCTGCAAAAGAGGCGTCCCCTATATGCTTCTGTGGGGAGAAAGACCCTTTGAGGAAAGTTTTATACCTGCCCTTGCCCGAGGCGGCATGCTCACATAAAGGAGTAAATTATGACTTTTCTGCACCCGATATTTGCTTGGGGATTTCTGTCACTGGCAGTGATACTGATACTGTATCTGCTGAAACGAAAATATGAGGTGAGAAATGTACCCAGCACGTTTCTTTGGAGGAAGGCCGGACAGGAGTTGTCAGCCAGTAAACCTTTCCAGAAGCTGAGAAGAAATGTTCTGCTGCCAATTCAGCTACTGATGGCTGCGGTTCTGGTCTTTGCCCTGATGCGGCCGGTTCTTCCGGGGGATGCTGGCGGAGAGACAGTGATGATTTTTGACCTCTCCGCCAGTATGCAGGCAAAGAACGGCAGTGAGACGCGGCTTGAGGAGGCTGTTGAGACGGCAAGGGGGATCATTGACGGTATGCGCGCTGAAGATGCGCTGACCATACTGGCGGTGAGCAGCGATACACAGCAGCTGCTGATGCGGTCTACGGACAGGGGTGCGGCGCGAAGGGTTCTGGATGGACTGGCACCGTCAAACAGCACTGCAGATCTGTCTGGCGCTGTTTCCCTTGCGGAAGCCATGGAGCGCGAGGTTGGCGAACTGAACATCATCGTTTTTTCGGATGACTACATCCCATCCGATGGAATTGCCGTTCACAATGCGAATCAAGGCCTTGACAACTGTGCCGTATATTCCTTCGAGGTTGAAAATGGTGTTGGCTACGCCCGTGCGGTAAACTATGGCGATGATAAGGAGATCACGCTTGCGTGCTATGCCGAAGGAGTATTATGCGACGCAAGGACTCTTCATATCCCTGCAGGAGGATCTGAGGGAACTACGCTAAATATCCCGGAATGTCGGTGGGCATATGTGGAAATACAGGAAAACGATTCTATTCAGACAGATAACCGGCTTTACTATGT
>JAGBBE010000110.1 GCA_017938645.1 Clostridia bacterium | reverse complement strand
GTAAGGACTGATAGAAGCCTGAAAATGAAGAAGAGGGCGCGTCACATGGTGCGCCCGGGAGTCTGGCAAAATTGCATGATACGTTCCTCTTCCTTTTTCCCTTTATCTGTGCCTTAGGGGGGTCGGGGGTGTCCCCGGTCGTTTCAAGGGGGATATGGGAGTCCAGAGGGCACCTGCGGTGGGCGAGTGTGCCGGTACAATAAAAGCCCGAAGGGCGGGGGGAAATCGAAATCCCCCCTGACCCTCTGGCCCTAGCGGAGCGGGCAGAGAACCGCACGCGCTTCGGTAAAGCGCACAACCAACTGAGCACCCAACAAATTTCTTCTTTCCGACTTTCTTAACAAGAAAGCTATTGCCCCCCACCGGTACTTTTTGTTATAATACATATTAGAAAAATGCCGGCCGTGCGTCACTGGCTCCGGCAAAAATCGAAAACGGAGGTAACCTTTCATGAAGAAACTCGTCTCTCTGGTTCTCGCCCTCCTGATGGTCTTCGGCTGCTTCTCCGGTGCCATGGCCGTGAACGAAGATGTGGAAGGCAAGGTTGTCATCTACACTTCTATCTATCAGTTCGTTATCGACATGATCTCCGAGCAGCTCAAGGCCGAGTTCCCCAACCTCGAAGTGGAACTGTTCTACGGCGGCACCGGCTCCCTGCAGACCAAGCTCACCGGCGAAATGGAAACCGGCACCCTGGGCTGCGACATGATGCTGGTTGCCGAGCCCGCCTACTCCCTGGAGCTTAAGGAAGGCGGCTGGCTGCATCAGTTCGAAGTGGAAGGCGCTGAGGAAATCCTCCGCTTCCCCTATGACGAAGAGGGCTACTGGTATCCCGTTCGCGTCTGCAACATGGTTCTGGCCTACAACCCCGAGCTCTACACCCCCGATCAGCTGCCCAAGACCTTCAAGGAGTTCGCTGAGGATCCCTCTCTGAAGGGCCTGATCTCCATGGGCAACCCGCTGACCTCCGGCACCACCATGGCTGCTGTTGCCGCTCTGAGCGACAAGTACGGCTATGAATACTTCGACGCCCTGGGCGCCAACGACGTGATGATCGAGTCCGGCTCCGTTGCTCTGGGCAAGCTGGAAACCGGCGAGTGCAAGGCCGTTATGATTCTGGAAGAGTCCGTGCTCAAGGAGCGCAAGGAAAAGGGCTCCAAGCTGGCCTGCATCTACCCCGAAGACGGCGTGATCCTGATCCCCTCCACCGCCATGATCGTGGCTGAAGAAAAGAGTGCCAACATGAACACCGAAGCCTGCGAAGCCGTGGCCAACTGGCTGCTGAGCGAGGCCGGCCAGAAGCTGATCCTCGAAGGCTACATGCACAGCGTGTTCGCCGGCATGAAGGACGTTCCCTATGATTCCGTTGACACCGACGGCCTCATCGAGAAGGACATGGGCGTTGACTGGGTTCGCTGCTACACTCAGCGCGAAGAAATCCGCACCCAGTTCCAGGAGCGCGTCACCGTCGAATAATTTCTGAAACTGACTTCCTTTTCCGGGGGAGGCCGCCCGCGGGCGGCTTCCCCCTACGACTATCGCCGAGGAGTGTACTTGGATGCAGGTACAAACGGAAAAGAAAACCAACAACGCAGCGGAAATCCGCTGCAAGATCGGTCTGATCCTCTTTTTGCTGCTGGGTGCAGTGCTGATCGCGGCCGGTCTCTGGGGTATCGAACAGTACAATGAATCCGGCTTCGATCAGGAAGCCGCATACGGGTATATCCACAAGCTGTCCAGCGAAGTGGATGGCCTGTATGAAAAGGGCGTCGCGCCGGTTCTTGCCAGCATGGACGCTGATGTAAAGTCCGCCATTGAACAGACGAGCCGCGATCTTCTGGTTGCCGCATGGACGGAAGCCGCCAAGGAAGACCGCAGCGCCGCTGTTGAAACATATCTTGCAGGCGCCGCCGATCCCGAAAGGGAAACGATGGAGCTTCTTTCCGTAACCTATTCGGTGGCCGGCCCGAAGGTTTCCTCCAAGGAAAAGAAGGCCATGGCCGCCTTTACCGACGCTGAGCGCGCCGATTTCCGTGTTCAGGTGCTATCTGCCGTGGCTGACGAAGCCGCTGTGCTCGCCGAGCCCGCTCTCTCCGCAGTGGAAGGCGAGGAAGGGCTGGATCGCGCCGCCATTCTGATGCAGCTGTTCTTCACCAGCGTAAACGCCGACAACGAACCGCTGACCACCGACAACGTCAACGGTCTGAAGAAGGCCGCACGCTCGGCTGACGCGCGCATTGCCGCCTACGGCATGACCAGCGAGGGCAGCGTGTCGTGGATTCAGCAGCTGGTGCTGTCCAACACCAAAACCGTGATTCTCGCGGGCATCCTGCTGGCGTTTGACATTGCGCTTCTGTTCTTCCTGCTGCGTGCGGAGCACAGCTGGCACGTGGACATCAAGTGGATCGTCATCCTCGTCATTGTGGACTTTTTGGTGATGTTCCAGGTGATGCCGCTGGTCTACCTGGTGATCAAGGCATTCTTCCCGGAGGGATCGTTCACCTTTGAGGTCTTCAAGCGTCTCTACACCTATCCGATGAACCTCGGCGCGCTTTCCAACACGCTGATTGCAGCTGCTGCGACCATGGTTCTGGGCACGCTGCTGGCCTTCCCGCTGGCGTGGCTGGTGGGACGCACCAACCTGTACGGACGCAAATTCTTCCGCAGCCTCTTCGTGCTCACCTACATGGTGCCCCCGTATCTGGGCGCTATGGCGTGGCTGCGTCTGCTCAACCCCAATGTAGGCACCATCAACGTGATCCTGCGCACACTGTTTAACCTGAGCGACGCGCCCGGCCCGCTGAACATCTATTCTCTGGGCGGTATGATCTGGGTGCTGACGACGTTCTACTACCCCTACGCCTTTATCACCATCTCCCGCGCCATGGAAAAGATGGACCCGTCTCTGGAAGAGGCCAGCCGCGTCAGCGGTGCAAACCCGCTGCTGACGGTGTTCAAGGTCACGCTGCCCATGATGACGCCCAGCCTCATCGCAGGCGCTTTGCTGGTGTTTGTGTGCGCGGCCAGCTGCTACGGCATTCCGTCCATCATCGGCGCGCCCGGCAAGGTGCACACCGTGACCACCCGCATCATCGAGTACAACGGCATCGGCGCGCAGGGTCTGAGCGACGCCACGGGCCTGAGCGTTTTCCTGATGCTCATCGCCATCGTTGTGCTCTACATTTCCGACTTTGTCATTGCCAAGAAGCAGTACATCACCGTTTCCGGCAAGTCGACCCGACCCAACATCGTGGAGCTCAACAAGTGGCGCATTCCGCTGACCGCTCTGGTTGGCCTGTTCGCCATCATCGTGATTCTGGTGCCTTTTGCCACCATTCTGACCACCTCCTTCAAGGTGGATCTGGGCAAGTCGATGCTTGATGCTACCAACATCACCCTCGACCACTGGAAGACCATCTTCACCCGCTCCGAGACGCTGGAATGCCTGCGCAACTCCCTGATCTTCGGCGCAGTGACCGCAACCGTGGGCATCATCATCGCCTGCACGATGAGCTATCTGCTGCAGCGCACCCGCATCCGCGGCCGCAAGATTCCGGACTTTCTGATCACGCTGGGTTCCGGCACGCCGTCGGTGGTTATCGCGCTGGGTCTGATTATGACCATGAAGGGCGACTTCGGCATCAACATTTACAACACCGCCTACATCATGATTATCGCCTACCTCATCAAGTACCTGATGATGGGCATGCGCACCGTGGTGTCGGCCATGAGCCAGATTCATGTGTCGCTGGAGGAATGCTCGCAGATCTCCGGCGCCAGCTGGGCCAAGACCATGTTCAAGATCACCGGCCCGCTCATCTTCCCCTCCATCGCGGCCGGCTGGTTCCTGATCTTCATCCCCAGCTTCTATGAGCTGTCCATGACCGCTCTGCTCTACTCCAACAACACCAAGACCATCGGCTTCCAGCTGTATGAATACTGGACCTACACCAGCCAGCAGCAGGCCTCGGCCATGGCATTCGGCATTCTGCTGATCGTTGTTGCGATCAACTTCCTGCTCAACAAGCTCACCAAGGGCGAGTTCTCGATCTGACGAGAACGTCGAAAAAGCTCGCTGCGCGATCTTTTCCGCCGAATACTGCGGGAGATACGAACAAGATTCAGAGGGCCGCTATCCAGACAGCTTGTGTTTTCTCAGAGTATAGAAAGGACGGATTCCTGATGGCAACCGTAACCATAAAGCACGTCACCAAGGCCTTTGGCGACAATGTTGTGCTCAAAGAGTTCAACGAAACCTTCCGGGATGGCGAATTTGTAACGCTGCTCGGACCCTCCGGCTGCGGCAAAACCACGATGCTGCGCATCATTGCCGGTTTTGAGAAGCCCACCACCGGCGAACTCTACATCGACGACCAGCTCGTTTCCGGCGGCAAGACCTTTGTTCCGCCGGAAAAGCGCAGCGTGGGCATGGTGTTCCAGTCCTACGCCGTGTGGCCGCACATGAATGTATACGACAACGTGGCCTATCCGCTCACCATCAAAAAAACCCCCAAGGCTGAAATCAAGAAGCAGGTCGACCGCGTGCTGGAGATCGTTCATCTTTCCCAGTATGCCGAGCGCTTCCCCAACCAGCTTTCCGGCGGACAGCAGCAGCGCGTTGCGCTGGCCCGCGC
This sequence comes from Clostridia bacterium, assembly GCA_017938645.1. The sequence goes on along the minus strand of JAGBBE010000110.1, from coordinate 5,854 downwards.
GCTGGTAGCCGCGCCCAAGCTGCTTTTGCTCGACGAGCCGCTTTCCAACCTCGACGCCAAGCTGCGCGAGTCCATGCGCTTTGAGATCAAGGAAATCCAGAAGGAGCTGGGCATCACGGTCGTTTACGTCACCCACGACCAGACCGAGGCCATGGCCATGTCCGACCGCATCTTCCTGATCAACCGCGGCGTGGTGCAGCAGTGCGACAGCCCCGAAAACATCTACAACCAGCCCAGCAACCAGTTCGTTGCCGACTTCCTGGGCAAGGTTGAGTTCTTCAAGGGCGAAGCCAAAGACGGCAAGATCTCCTTCCCTGCCATGAACAACCAGTCCTTCCTCTACGACGGCCCCAAGACCGGCAAGGTGGAAGTGGCCGTCCGTCCCGAAAACCTCTACTTCACCACGCCTGAAGAGGGCCAGCTCACCGGCATCCTCGAAGCCCAGTACTACCTCGGCGACGTCGACGACTGCCGCGTCCGTGTGGGCGACACCCTCGTGCGCGTCATCGCTCCCGGCTATGTCTTCAAAGACCTCAAGGACGGCCAGAAGGTCGGCCTCGGCGTACGCGATTTCCTCGTCTTCGACGACGACGGCATGCTCGAACAGCTCCTCCAAATCCAAACCTAACCAGGGCTTTGCCCTGGACCCGTGCACCGCTTCGCGGGGCTTGGCCGACGGTGGTTGGGCTTGCGGGATCAGACCGCCCCTCCACGGAGGGTGTCGGGGCTCGTTGGCTCGATCGATTGATTAATAAATACAGCAGCGTTCCTTCATCATCGAGGGAACGCTGCTTTTTTGATCCGAAAGAAAGGTACACCCACGCGGCGGGCACGACCGGCGACATCAGGAGCGCAGGGAAATCCCCCGCCCGGTTTGGAAACGGATCAGGCGCGCGCTCGCGGACAAGCCAACAAAGTAAGAACCCAAAACCAAATGCTCAAGCCAAGCCGAATTGCGCGCCCTGTTTCCAAACCGGGCAATCAAGGGGATTTCCCGAAGCGACGCCGTCGCCAGCTTTTTGCCTACTTTTTCTGGAAAAAGTAGGACCCGTTCCTCGTCGGCACGAGTATCATGCAGCGCGCATCCGCGCAAAACTGCGCAAAAAAAGAGCTGCCGCCTTTCAGCAGCAGCTCTTTTTTACCATCAGAAGAGACCGACGATCTCTCCATTGTCATCCACATCAATGCCCATTGCCGCAGGCACCTTCGGCAGACCCGGCATGGCGATAATGCTTCCGGCAAACGCAACCACAAAGCCCGCACCGGCGGACAGCCTTGCAGAACGGATGGTCAGCGTATATCCCTCGGGCGCGCCCAGCAGAGCGGCGTTGTCGCTCATGGAATACTGCGTCTTGGCGATGCACACGGGGCAGGAGGCATAGCCTTCCTTCTCCAGCGCGGCAAGCTCCTTCACGGCCTGAGGCGCGAAGGAAACGTCCTTGGCATGGTAGATCTTCTGCGCCACGGCAGTGATCTTGTCCATGAGGGAAGCCTCGTCGGGATAGGTGAAGTGAGGCTCGGCCACAGGGTTCTGGTCGGCGGTATCGCACACCAGATGAGCAAGTTCCATGGTGCCCTTGCCGCCCTCGGCCCAGCCGTTGCAGGGAGCGACCTTCACGCCGACTTCGCGCAGCATGGAGGCAACCAGCTCCAGCTCCTCGTCGGTATCGGTGGCAAAGCGGTTGAGCGCCACGACCACGGGAGTCTGCCACACATCCTTGACGTTGTGGATGTGGCTGAGGAGGTTGGCCATGCCCTTGCGCAGCGCGTCGACATTGGGCTCGCCGTAGGTGCCCTTGAGAGCGCCGCCGTGATGCTTGAGCGCGCGGATGGTCGCCACCAGCACGATCACATTGGGCCACAGGCCGTTCATGCGGCACTTGATGTCGAGGAATTTCTCAGCGCCCAGATCCGCGCCGAAACCGGCCTCGGTCACGGTGTAATCGCTCATGCGCATGGCCAGCTTGGTAGCCACCACGCTGTTGCAGCCGTGGGCGATGTTGGCAAACGGGCCGCCCTGCATCAGGCAGGGAGTATGGCCGATGGTCTGGATGAGGTTGGGGCTGAAGGCGTCGCGCAGCAGCGCGGTCATAGCGCCGGCAGCGCCGATCTGCGCAGCGGTCACGGGTTCGCCTGCGTAGGTGCGGGCAACCACGATGCGGCCCAGACGCGCCTTGAGATCCTTCAAATCAGCCGCGAGGCAGAAGGTGGCCATGACCTCGGAGGCGGCGGTGATGTCGAAGCCGTCTTCACGGGGCGTGCCGTTCTGCGTGCCGCCGATGCCCTGCACGATCTGGCGGAGCTGACGGTCGTTAACGTCGAGGCAATGGCGGAAGCACACCTTGCGCGGATCGATACCCAGCACGTTGCCCTGCTGGATATGGTTGTCGATCATGGCGCACAGCAGGTTGTTGGCTGCGGTGATGGCATGCAGGTCGCCGGTGAAATGCAGGTTGATGGATTCCATGGGCACAACCTGAGCGTATCCGCCGCCGGTCGCGCCGCCCTTCATGCCGAAGACCGGGCCGAGGGACGGCTCGCGCAGAGCCAGCATGGCGTTCTTGCCGATTTCGCGCATGCCGTCGGCCAGCGCCACGGACACGGTGGTCTTGCCCTCGCCAGCGGGCGTGGGGTTGATGGCGGTCACAAGCACGAGCTTGGCCTTCATGGGCTGATTTTCGTAGTAACGCTGGTCAATCTTGGCCACGTAGCGGCCATAGGGGGACACGGTTTCGGGTGCAAAGCCAGCCGCGTCGGCAATCTTCTCAATGGGTTCCATCACTGCGCTGCGCGCGATCTCCAGATCAGAAGCCATGACAGACACTCACCTTTCGTTCTTCAAATCAAAAAGCAAACATTTTGACCTCTCTGAGCAGGTCTTTTCCAGTATAACCGAAAAAACGAACTTTATCAACCGATTTTGACCAAATGTCTGCTTCTGTACTTGTTACAATTTGTTCATATTTCATGCAACAAAACATCACTTTCATTCGTCATACTGTATGTGAGGTGATCGCATGGCCAACATTTTGATTTACCAGTCCAATCCGGTACTCGCGCAGAAGCTTTGCGACTCCGTAAAAAAGGAGAAATACCACGCAATCATCTGCGACGGGAACGACCTGTCCCTGCCATGGCTTGAAGAAGAGGAAGCGCCGCTGATTCTTTTGGACGCGACGCTGAAGTGGACGGTATGCCGTCCTTTGCTGGAGCGTTTTTCCCAGCGCGGCTGTCCCATTTTGTTTTTGACAGCCGACCGCAGGATGAGCGCCCATCTGCGCGCGCTTTACAACGGGCGCAGCGACGTGCTGATTCTGCCGCATACCCAGAAAAATCTGCATCACAAAATTCATGCGCTGCTGGGAGCCGAATCCGCCCTGCGTGCTTTGCGCATGGACGAAACCGAGCGCGTTGCGCATCTGGACGGCAGACGGGTGGAGCTGACGGCGCAGGAGTTCGCGCTTTTGTCGGCGCTGATGGAAAAACCCGATGTACCCGTGAGCCGCGAGCAGCTTTTGCGCACGGCATGGGGCTATCAGAGCATGGGCGAAACGCGCACGGTGGACGTGCATATTCAGCGTCTGAGGCGCAAGCTGGGCGTGGAGTGCATCGAAACGGTGTACAAATGCGGCTACCGGCTGAAGCTTGCGTAATGCAAAAAAGCAGCGTTCCTTCCGTTTTTCAGGAGGGAACGCTGTTTTTGATTATTCCAGCGTAGCAAAATACTGTTTGCGCAAAAGCTCTGCGCCGCCCTGTGCGGCCAGCACCGGCAGATCGCGCCGGTCATAGGAGATCGTGAACAGCGCGCCGTCGGGATAATAGCGGAACTGCTTGAGCTCCTCCTTCAGGCAGCGGTCAAACCATTCGTCCGCCAGCGCGAAGTCGCCCTGAAAGACCACAATTTCCTGATTGTAGCACAGCGACAGGTTATGCAGCACCACCGCAAAGCAGTGCGCCAGATACTTGACCACGCGTCTGGCCGCTGCATCGCCCGCTTCGGAGCGCTGAAACAGCGCTTCAAAGGTCAGGGTTTCATCCTCCATGAGGCTTCTGACATGACGGAGGCTGACGAGGCTTTCGAGGCAGCCGCGCTTGCCGCAGCCGCACACAACCGGGCCGTCGTCGGAGATGATCATATGCCCGATTTCGCCGATGAGCGAGTCGCGTCCGTTGAGCACATGGCCTTTTTCCATCATGCAGGCGCTCACGCCCCAGGTGGTGAAGAAGGTCATCAGGCGTTTCTGGGCGTATTCGGGATGCTCGATGAGAATCGCGCGCCCGGCGGCCTTGCCCGCGTTGTCGATAAAATACTCCCTGCCCTCGCCGAAGATGCGGCGAAGCTCGTTGATCAGCGGCACATCGCTGCCCCAGCCGGGAGCCTTGACATTGTAGCGCAGGAGGCGGGTTTCATAGTCCACCGTACCAGGCACGGTGAGCACCACGCCGTAGAGATCATCCGTTCTCAGTCCGCGCTGCGAAAGATACTCCGCCGCCTTTTCACCCAGAGAGTCAAAGGCTGCCCGGAGACGTCCGTCCATGGGCTGCGCGTAATCCGCCACGTCATGTACCTCGCCGGTCATGCCGCACAGCGCCAGCGTAATCGTTTCCGGCCAAAGATCCACGCACAGGATCTTCTGCGTATCCGAAAACACGAACAATTCCGGCTTCTTGCCGCCCATACGGGTCGTCTCGCCCAGACCCAGCGACTTTACTGCGCCCTTTTCGCAAAAATGCTGCAGCGCGCGCATCACCGTGGGACGGCTGATACCCGTTTCCTCATGGATATCGGCGGCGGTCAGGGTACGTCCGGTACGCAGCACCTGCAAAATACGCTGGCGGTTGACACGCCTGAGATCCCCCGGAAGCGCCACCTGATCGGCTGGAATGACTTTCTTCATACTATCGAACTCCTTCGGTTTTTATTATATCACAAAAGATACGTTTGGCAAAGGAAATGAAGGCTGTCAACCGTTTGTAAAGAATACAACAAAAATAAAAAAACTATTGCGGGAACCCCGAAAAGGTGCTATAATGCCGTCTGGTTAAAAAAATAACAATCCTTACGAGGAGGAAACCAATCATGAAAAACCGCATTGTTGCTATCGTCATGGCTCTGATGATGCTGGTTGCGTCCGTCGCCATGGGCGAGGCCGCTCCCGCTGCTGTTTCCGGTGAGTTCACCGGCACTGCCAAGGGCTTTGGCGGCGACGTGAATGTTACCCTGACCCTGACCGAAGGCGCCATCACCGCTGTGACCGCCGAGGGCGCCGGCGAGACCGAAGGCATCGGCTCCGTGGTCATCGAGAAGCTGCCCGCTGAGATCGCCGCCACCGGCTCCATCGCCGTGGACGCCATCTCCGGCGCTACCATCACCTCCAACGCCCTTATCGAGGCTGTCAAGGCTGCCCTGACCGCCGCCGGCGTGGACGCTGAGAGCTACAACGTCAAGGTCGAAAAGGCCGCTGAAGACGTGATCCGCACTGCCGACGTGGTCGTCATCGGCGCGGGTGGCGCCGGCATGAGCGCTGCCATCACCGCTGCCGACGCCGGCAAGACCGTCGTGGTTCTGGAGAGCCAGGCCATGGTTGGCGGCAACACCGTGCGCGCCACCGGCGGCATGAACGCTGCCAAGACCGCTCTGCAGGACAACAACGAGTTCGGCGAGCAGGCCGGTCTGGAAAAGACGCTGGCTGCCGTTGAGAGCACCTGGGCCGACAACGCCGCCATCGTTGAGCTGGCTGAAACCGTCAAGACCCAGTGGGAAGAGTACCAGAAGAACCCCGTTGGCTACTTCGACTCCAAGGAGCTCATGCAGCTGGATACCCTCATCGGCGGCAAGGGCATCAACGATGTG
>JAGBBE010000109.1 GCA_017938645.1 Clostridia bacterium | reverse complement strand
TTCTTTCACACTTAACTTATCAAGGGCGATATCATGCTTGTCCTGTTCTGCTATGTACTTCTTGATGGTCGACTCATTCAATCCCACGGTTGATACATAATAGCCTTCAGCCCAAAATTTGTGATTCCCATACTTGTACTTCAGGTTTGCATGATTGTCGAATATCATTAGTGCGCTCTTTCCCTTCAAGTATCCCATCAAACTTGACACGCTCATTTTCGGTGGTATACTCAACAGCAGATGGACATGATCTATCATCATATGTCCTTCAATTATCTCTACCTGGCTGGTATGATCACTGCTGTGTTCGTAGCCATCGGCGGCATTCTGGTTGCCTCCCGCGGCAGCTCCGCTCAGGTTATGTGCTGCGACAACTACCTCATGCAGTCTCTGGCGGCCGTGTTCGTCGGCCGTTCTGTGGGCGGCGCTGAGAAGCCCAACGCTCTGGGCACCCTGATTGGCGCTATGCTGGTTTCCACTCTGGAAAACGGCCTCACCATCTGCGCTGTTCCCTTCTACGTACTCCCCGCTGTGAAGGGCGCTGTGCTGGCTCTGGCTCTGGTTGCTGCTTACGCCACCAAGAAGGAACAGTAATTCCACCAACTTTCAAAGCAGTCCCGAAAGGGACTGCTTTTTTATTCGTCTGTTTCCCCGTTGAAATTCGACCCACATTTCAGTACAATAATGGTATCCGAAAAAGCATACCCGGGGAGGATTGACCGTGTTTATTTATCAGGACGCCTCTTTGCCCATTGAACAGCGCGTAGCCGATCTGGTATCCCGCATGAGTCTGGAAGAAAAAGCTGCGCAGACCTGCATGATGCGCGGCGTGGAATATGCGACCAAACCTTGTGCCAAGCATGGCTGTTCCGTGGAACCGGATACCGCATTCGATGAAGAGCGGCTTATAAAGGATTTTGGCAAAGATGGCATGGGCTTTATCCATGACATGTATTCCACACCCGAAGCTTTCAACAGGATCCAGCGCTATTTCATCGAGCATTCGCGCTGGGGTATACCCGCCATATTCACTGGCGAAGCGCTTCACGGCATCAGCGGAATCCGCGGTACCATCTTCCCCACTCCGCTGAATTTCGGCGCTACGTTTGATCCGGAATTGATCCACGAGGTTGGCGCAGCCATTGGCGCTGAGGCGCGTGCGCTGGGCGTGCATGAAATTCTTGCGCCCAATCTGGACGTTGCCCGCGAGCCGCGCTGGGGACGCATTGAAGAAACCTTTGGCGAGGATACGTATCTTTCGTCGCGTATGGCTGCGGCCATCATCTCTGGTGAGCAGAAGGACGATCTTTCGCGCCCTGACGCAGTGGTCTCCGAACCGAAGCACTACTGCGTTCACGGCATCGCCGAGGGCGGAACCAACTGTTCGCCTGCACGTGCAGGCCATCGAGAAGTGGAAAGCTGCTATCTGCCTGTTTTTGAGGCCGGAATCCGCGAAGGCGGCGCGCGCAACGTGATGGTCAGCTACAACGCCGTGGATGGCGATCCCGTGATGTGCTCCGAATGGTATCTCAAGGATGTGCTCAAGGAGCGCATGCAGCTCAAGGGCTATTCCCGATCCGACTGGGGCGGCGTGCTGAGGATCAAGACGGATCACCGCCTTGTATCCACCGACAAAGCAGCCATCGGTCTTGCCGTGAAAAATGGTCTGGATGTGCAGGGCTGCGACTATCCTCCGACGTTCTGGAAGCAGACAATCATCGAGCTGTTGAACGAGGGCTATCTTTCCATGGAACGGCTGGATGACATCGTCACCCGCGTGCTGCGCGTCAAGATGGAGCTCGGCCTGTTCGAACATCCATACACGGATGAAACCGCGTACGAAGACGTGATCCGCTGCGATCGTCATCGTGCCATTTCACATAAGACCGCACAGGAATCCATTGTTCTGCTCAAAAACAACGGCATTTTGCCGCTCAAACCACCTTTTACCTCCATTGCGCTCATCGGTCCTTCCTCTGCATCGCAGAAGCTCGGCGGATACTCCTCCACGCCACAATTCCCCATTCCGTCCGTGTTTGACGAGCTTCGCGCGGCTTTGGGTAATGACGTACTGATCCGTCAGTGCAGCGGATGCGCCATCACTCCTGATAACAACGAACCGAGGATCGTGGACGGCCAACCGCATCTGACTACCGATGCTGAAGAAACTCTGGCGGATGAACTGGACGAAGCGACGGCCATTGCTGCCGAATGCGATGTGATCATCATGGTTGGCGGCGACAACACCATCACCAGCGGTGAAGGCCGTGATCGCTGCGAACTGACGCTGAGCGGCCGTCAGCGCGAACTGCTCACAAAGCTTGCCGCACTGAACAAGCCGCTGATCCTTGTGCTGGAAAATGGAAAGCCGCTGGATCTTTCGCTGGAAAGCGAGCTCTGCGATGCTATCGTCATGGCTTTCTTCGGCGGAGAATCCGGAGCAAAGGCCATCGTGGAAATGCTTCTGGGCACCTTCAGCCCTGCCGGCCGGCTTCCCCTCTCTCTGCCGCGCAGTTCGACCCGCATCCCCTGCTACTATTCCATGCTTCCCGGCGGCGCGCCGGAATTCCTCGAAGGCCCCAAGGACGCCCTCTACCCCTTTGGCTTTGGTCTGAGCTACACCAGCTTCGAATACAGCAATCTGTCCATTTCCAAAACCGGGCCGTTTGATGTGACGGTTGCCTGCACTGTCAAAAATACCGGTTCCATGGATGGAGACGAAGTCGTCCAGCTGTATCTGGATGATGTGGAGAGTTCCGTGGTCACGCCTCCGATGCTGCTCAAGGGTTTTCAGCGCATTCACCTCAAGCCAGGCGAATACGCCGAGGTGGTTTTTCGCCTGAATGAGGACTCCTTCAAGCTGATGGACATCCGTTACCGCTGGACGGTCGAACCCGGCAAATTCCGCATCCTTGTTGGTGCCGCATCCAATGATATCCGTCTGGAGGGTGAAGTGAGCCTGTAAAAAAACTGTCCCATGCCTTCTCAAGCATGGGACAGTTTTTATTTAAGCGTCTTTCAAAGCATTCCGGAGCAATAATTCCTCCAGCCTGCCCGCCGCACACGTCCGCACCTCAGCCGCATCGCCAAAGTGCATCCACTGCGCTTCTGCTTCGGTGAGCACAGGCCATTGCGGCAGCAGGTTGCCGTGGCTGTCCTCGCCATTAGGATCGCCGGCGCGAATGAAATTGCACCAGTAATCGCACATCTGACGCGCCAGATCATAGTGTTTTCCGGTAAAGGGCCGCCAGCACTTGGCCAGCGTTTCGAAGAAAAACCACAGATCAACCGAATGGAAGGTTCCGGGATGATCCCAGCCGGGAATCTCCGCATCGAACTGATAGGCATACAAAGGCGCAGAGACGCCGTTTTGCTCATTCATGCGGGCTGCGGTGCGGATTGCGTGGGCGATGGTATGAATGGCGCCTTCGCGTTCGATGCTTTCTTCATCGGCAGGCAGCGTAAAGCACGAAAGGAAGCTGTCCGCCTCGCTCCCGCAGAGCTTTTGTGCCAGTTGACGAAGCCCTTCTTCGTTTTTGGCAGACGGCGTGGAAATGAACTCGCTGCTGGTTTCGCCAAGCAGAATCGGGCATTGGATTCGTTCCGGATGACGGCACCACTCATTGCTGGGATAGGTGCTGAACACGCCGTCCACAGCCTCGCCCCAGCATCCCCACGGCCATTCGAGCGATTTCTCCTCAATCACACGCGCATCCAGCGCACGGGCTTCAGCCAGCGTTTTTACACCCAACGCTTCAAAGAAGCGTTTTCCCTGTTCCTCCGCCTTTTCCATCGTCAGCGGGAACAGCCCCATGCGGTCGCCGTAGGGCTGAATGAAAGTACCGCTCTGCACAATGGCCCTGCGGAACAGCCCCTCGTTTCCGGGACAGGTCATCTGGGCGCATACGCTCATGCCGCCGGCCGACTGACCGCCGATGGTGATATTCTCCGGATCGCCTCCGAAAGCCGCAATATTGCGTTTGACCCAGCGGGTTGCAAACTGCTGATCCAGAAATCCGAAGTTTGCCGGAGCATCCGGCGCTTCTGTGGTGATTTCGGGATGACAGAGGAAGCCGAACGCATTCAGGCGGTAGGCAACCGTGACCACCACAATACCGCGGCGGGCGATGCGTTCCCCGTCAAACTCCATCTCGCGCGTGTTTCCCACCTGCAGTCCGCCGCCAAAGTACCATACATAGACCGGCAGATTCGTCCGGCCGTCCGCCGGAGCCCAGACGTTGAGGTAAAGGCAGTCCTCGCTCATGGGAATCTCATTGTCCACATGCCACTCACGGGCATAGATATCGGTCTTCGGGTCGCCTGCGCAGTTGGCCTGCATGGGAATCGGACCGAAATCCGCTGCAAACAGCTCGCCTTCCCAGTCAGCGCAGGGCTGGGGCGCACGCCAGCGGTTCTCGCCCACCGGCGGTGCGGCAAAGGGAATGCCCTTGTAGCTGGTGATGCGCGGGTCCGCAGCAGGCAGACCGCGTACCCAGCCGTTTTCTATTTTCACCCTTCGGATCATGGAAGAACCTCCAATTACAATTTCACAATTGCCCATACAAAAAGAGCCCCGGAACGGGGCCTTTTTGCATCAGCCTTTCACGCCGCCCAGCACCATGCCGGTTACGAAGTAGCGCTGCAGGAAGGGATACACAATCAGAATCGGCAGTGCGGATACCACCGTGATGGCGCAGCGTACCGTAACAGGCGTGGACTTGTTGGCGCCTGCGCTGGCCAGCGCGTCTACAGACGTGTTGGCCATGTTTGTGGTGTTCATGGATGTCGCCAGCTTCATCTTGAGCAGATACTGCAGGGTGTGCAGATTCTTCTTGCTGCCGCAGTACAGCTGGGTGTCAAACCACTGGTTCCAGCTGCCAACAGCCACAAACAGCGCCACCGTGGCCAGCACCGGCATGCACAGCGGGAAGATGATCTGCCAGAAGATGCGCAGGTCATTCGCGCCGTCGATGCGTGCGGATTCCGCCAGCGCCTCCGGCAGGCCCAGAATGTAGGTACGGATGACGATCATGTTGAAGCAGGAGAACATCGTCGGAATGATATACACCCAGAAGGTCTTGCTCAGCTTGAGCGTGCGATGGATGAGCAGGAAGTTGGGAATCAGGCCGGCGTTGACGTACATGGTCAGCACCACGGCCAGCGTGATGAACTTGCGCAGGATGTATTCCTTGCGGCTGAGTGCAAACGCCAGCATAGAGGTGAAAAGCAGGTTAAGCAGCGTGGTGATCACCGTGCGCGCCACGGAGATGCCGAATGCGTTGTAGGTCAGCTTGTCAGACAAAAGCGACTTGTACGCCTCCACACTGAACTTGCGGGGCCACAGGCCAATGCCGCCGCGCACCGCGTCGATGCCGTCGTTGAAGGAGATCGCAACGGTGTTGAGAACCGGGAACAGGGTGATGAACATCAGCACGCAAAGAAGCAGGCCGTTGACCAGCGGGAACACAACGTCCCGGCGCTTTGCCTTTGTCTTTTTCATCGTAACAGCAGTCACAGAAGCTCCCTCCTTTACAGCAGCGTTTCTTCGTCCAGCTTTTTGGCCACGAAGTTCGCGCCAAAGAGCAGCAGAATGCCAACCACACTCTTGAACATGCCCGCAGCGATTGCGCGGCCGTACTTGTTGTTCTGAATACCGAACTCAAGCACGAAAACGTCCAGAGTCTGGGAAAAATCATACACCTGTTTGTTGCCCAGCAAGTACTGGATTTCGAAACCAGCCTCCATCAGATGTCCGATGTTCATGATCAGAAGCACCACGAACGTGGACTTGATGCCGGGCAGCGTTACGTTGAGGATGCGCTGGAAACGGCCTGCGCCGTCGATGGCAGCAGCCTCGTAGAGCGTGGGGTCGATGGAAGTCATGGTGGAGATATAGATAATGGAATTCCAGCCGACTTCCTTCCAGACGTTGATGATGCCGACCAGCCACCAGAAGTATCTGCCCTCGCCCAGCCACCACACGGGCTGATCGATGATGCCAAGCCGCATGAGCACCTGGTTGACGGGGCCGTCGGTGATAAACATGTTCTGCGCCATGCCTACGACGATAACCATACTCAGGAAGTGCGGCAGATAGGTAACGGTCTGCACGGTACGCTTGAAGCTGCGGTTGCGCACCTCGTTGAGGAGGATGGCCAGCAGCACGGAGGACACCGTGCCGAAAATCAGGTTGATGATGCTCATTGCCAGCGAGTTGCGGAAACCCAGCCAGAAGAGCTTTTCTTTAAAGAGCCATTCAAAGTTGCCAAATCCGATCCAGTCGGCGCCCTTTTTGATGGTGGTCAGATCCAGGTTCTGGAAGGCAAAGCGCCAGCCCCAGAGCGGATAATAGTTAAAGAGCATGACGTACAGCAGCACCGGAACGGACATAAGCATCAGGTACTTCTGATCCCAAAGCTTTTTCCAGATGCTCTTTTTGGTTGACGGCGGAGGAATAACGGTTTTCTGTGCAGCTCCGGTCATCATTCGGCACCCCTTTCTGAAAAAACCATGGGGAGAGGCACACCTCTCCCCATGGCGCGAAAGATCATGAATTACTTGGTGGCCTGTTCCACGAGCTTGAGGACTTCAGCCTGCATGTAGTTGGTGTACACTTCGCAGTAGGGATTGATTTCAGCGATGAAAGCATCCCAGTTGGCGTCCAGTTCAGCCTGATCGGCGCTCATGATGATCTTGGGCAGCCACTGATCCTGGATGAGGTTGAACTTGTCGTAGTCATCCTGGATGGGGGTCTTGTCGATCTGCCAGGCTTCGCCGTAGGGAGCCAGAGTGCAGGGAGCGTTGAAGAAGTCAGCGGGCTTCTGGTAGCCATAGGCGGTCAGGAAGGCCTTATCGTAGTCGCTCATCAGGGCGAAGTAGTTTTCAGGCTGATCGCTGTGAGCCCAGGCGTTGCCGTCGTCCTGAGTGCCCTGCTTCTTGGGAGCGGATTCCCAGATGGTAACGGCAGCGTTGGCCATCTTCCAGGAAGCGTCCTGACGGTTGTTGTACTGCTCGGTGGTCATGAGCATACGGCCGTTTTCTACATAGTAGTCTTCGCCTTCGATGCCCCACTGCAGCAGCTTCTGCCACTTATCGGAGAGGAGGTTTTCGAACAGGTTGACCATGCGCTCGGGGTACTCGCAGTTGACGGAGATGCCGAAGCCGCGGTCCTTGTTGGGCACAGCGCCGTTGAGATACTGCTCTTCGATCTTGCCGAAGCCGTAGCTCTCGTCATAGACCAGGGGCAGGGCGCAGAAGGTGTTCTTGTACATGCCGGCGGTTTCCAGAGCGGCGGTAGCGGTGCCGAAGTCCCAGGTCTGGTCGAACATGCCCAGGATGGTGCCGCTGGACAGCTTGGCGATGTACTGGTCATAGGTCATAACGAAGGTGTCGGGATTGATGAGGCCCTTTTTGAACATTTCGTTCAGCTTGGCATAGTAGGGCTTGGCATAGGGCTGGTTGATGAAGGTGGTGGTCTCCCAGTTGCCGGAGTTCACGTCAACGATGACTTCACCGTCATTGGGACGGCCCATGAGGTGCTGCACGGGGTTGATCAGGCAGAAGTGACGCCAGTCTTCGCACAGGATGGCAAAGCCTTCATAGGCAGCGCCGTTCTCGTTGGTGGGATTGGCAGCGATGAAGTCTTCAATCAGCTTGAAGTACTCGTCAAGGGTCTTGATCTGGGGATAGCCGGCCCACTCGAGAACCTGCTTCTGGATGAAGAAGGACGGGCCGTTGCAGGCATTCTGGATCTGAGCGTTGTAGTTGATGCCGTAGTTGGGGATGATGAACAGTTCGCCGTTCTCATTGACCAGCTGGGGCAGCAGATCCTTGATGTGGTTGTAGAGGTTGGGAGTGCCTTCCTCAGAGATGTAGGGCATGAGGTCGATCAGAGCGCCGGCAGCGATGATCTTTTCAGCGCTGTTGCCGCCGTCGAACAGGTCGGGATAGTCTTCACCAGCGATCTTGGTGCCGAGGGTCTCGTCCAGGTCGCCAGCCAGGAATTCGATTTCGAACTTGATGCCGAATTCTTCTTCGATGAGTTTATAGAGCTTGTTGTCGTCAGTGGGCTGATCGCCGGGATCGCCGCGGAAGACGGTAACGGTGATGGGCTTCTCGTCTGCCATTGCAAAGCCCGTCATGGACAAAATCATTGTCAGAGCCAGGATTGCCGCCAAGAGTTTACGCATGGTTTTCTCTCCTTTTCATTTACTTTTTGGGAATTTCTCTCCCTGATTAACCTTATTATAGCCTCCCATAAGAAAACACACAATTCTTTCGCTTCACGACTATGGGACAAAAATATCCTTTTTCGCTTGTTTTTCTGTCCACCATCGTGTAAACTGTATAAAACAGCATTGTTTTTCGAAAAACATTCCTATTTCATACAAACGGAGGACGGAAAATGGCGTCGGTTTTTTATGAGCAGCGTTCAGAGGGCGTTTTTGCCGGAATGATCTGCGATCATCCCTTCCCGCCGCATGTGCACTCGGTGGTAGAAATTGTGTGTCTGACGCACGGCTCCATGGAAATGAGCATCGGAGGCGAGAAATGCCTGATGCAGCCGGGCGACATCGTAGCGGCGTTCCCCAACATCACGCACAGCTACGACGAGGTCTCTCCGGACGCAAAGGGCCTCACGCTGATTTTCCTGCCGGACACGATTTCAGAATTTACCACGCGTTTCCGCACCGAAGTGCCGCTTTCCCCGCTATTGCGCGGCGAAGGTCAGGCCCCGGAGCTGGATCTGATCATCCGCAAGCTGCAATCGATCTCCGAAGGCGGCGAAAGCCCGCTGACGCTGGGATATCTGCATCTGTTTCTGTCCTACCTGTTCCAGTGCCTTGCGCTCAGGCCGCAGGCCAATCCAGCCAAATCGGAACTGGCCTATCAGGTTTTGCAGTACATTTCTGAGCACTTCACCGAGCCCCTCTCGCTGGAGTCCACCGCCCGTGCGCTGGGCATCAGCCGCATTCATCTTTCGCACATCTTCTCCCAGCAGCTGCAGATCAACTTCCGCCAGTACATCAACACCCTCCGCATCGACCGCGCCTGTTTGCTTCTGCGCGATCCCTCCCGCAGCATCTCGCAAATCACCGAGCTATGCGGCTACGAAAACGCCCGCACCTTCCACCGCGCCTTCCTCTCGCAGTGCCATATGCCTCCGAACCAGTACCGGAGCAGGCTGCAGCAGAACAGTGAAGCGTAAGAACGAAAGTTGCAAAAAACCTATAGCCTTTTTAAGATGATTTGGGTCTGAAATCCTTCAGAAAGATATTCCTGTGCCGTGGGCTTGAATACTGATTTGAATGTTCCGCAATCCATCGCTGTACACGCAGCAGTTCAGACCTGTTTTCAGATGATTTTGTGCAGTTTTGTGCAGAAAAGCACCATTTCAAGCGTATGGGTGTCGTATTTCTCTATCCCACTTTCCAGACAAAAAAGAAGAAAGCCTTGAATTCTCAAGGCTTTCCTGATGGTAGCGGCGACCGGATTCGAACCCCTGCTGCTTCTGGAAGGCTTATCACACAACAAAAAACATGAAACATGTGCTAAATCTAACTATCAGTCGGCTCTTCCTGTGTCATACATTTTGCTCCTGCAGGAGTTTCACAATTGCCAAATTGATACTGCAAATATATAATATAACGCAGCAGGAATGCTGATGAGATGCCAGAAAAAGGAGACCGTACGATGGCCAAAATGAAAGCATGCGTTATTCAGCCCTTTTATTCTGTTGACCATAACGATACTGAATACTGCTATCAGGAAATGATCAGGCTGCTGGACCAGTGCGATGAGAGCATGGATCTGATTGTACTGCCGGAATACAGCGATATTCCCGCCGCCCAGTCGGACAAGGCGCATTTTCACTCATCGCTCCGGAAGCATAATGCCGATATCATCCAGAAAGCAAAAGAGACGGCTGTACGCTGCAGTGCCATCGTCTTTGTCAATGCAGGTTATGAAACCCAGACCGGCTGGCGCAATACCACCCATGCCATTGACCGCAAGGGCAACATCGTCGGCCGCTACTTTAAAGAACATCCGGCGCCCAGCGAGGTCAAGACCTCGCAGCAGGGCGGCAATGAGCTGGATGTAGGCTATTCCTACGAATTCCGCGAGCCCTGCATCATCGAGATTGAAGGCATCCGTTTTGGCTTCATGACCTGCTATGACTTCTATTTCTATGAGTATTTCGCCCGACTGGCCCGTCATAATGTGGACATCATCATTGGCTGCTCGCATCAGCGCACCGATTCCCATGCCACACTGGAAATGATCCACCGCTTCCTCTGCTACCATACCAACGCTTACCTTGTGCGCGCCTCCGTCACGCTGGGTCCCGAGTCGCCCATCTGCGGCTGCAGCACCATTACCGCGCCCAGCGGTGAGGTGCTGGTGGATATGAAGAGCCGCATCGGCCTTGGCGTGGCGGAAATTGATCCGTCCGTCAAGTTCTACAAGGCAGCAGGCTTTCGCGGCGCACAGAAGAGCCACTATGAGTACATCGAGGACGGCCGTCGCCCGTGGCTGTACCGCAACGGCGGCGCAGCCATCGTCAACTTTGAGCAGTACATGCCCTATCCGCGCCTGTGCGCGCACCGTGGCTTTTCTACCCTAGCGCCGGAAAATACCATGCCCGCCTTTGGCGCGGCGCTGGCGCTTGGCGCAGAGGAGATTGAGTTTGACCTTTGGCCTACAAAGAATGGCGAGATTATCTCCTGCCACGACCGCACGTTAGACCGTGTGAGCACCGGCACGGGCAATATCTGTGATCATACGCTGGAAGAGCTGCAGAGCTATGACTTCGGCATCAAGTTCTCCGAGAAACTTGAGGGTCTCAAGGTAGTGCGCTTTGAGGATATTCTGCAGAAGTACGCCGGCCACTGCATCATGAACATCCATATCAAGCCCATCGTTTATGAGGCGGAATATCCTCGGGAAATCATGGAAAAGATCGTCGCTCTTGTGCGTAAATATGACTGTGTGAAACACTGCTACTTCATGCTGGAAACGGACGTGCATCTGCGCCAGTTCAAAGCGTACGCGCCGGATATCCCCCTTTGCGTAGGTAATATGAAGAAACGCGAGTGGGAAATCGTCGAGCGCGCCATCGAGGTGGGTGCAAAGAAGGTGCAGCTGTTCAAGCCGTACTTCAATCAGGAAATGATCGACAAGGCGCACGCTCACGGCATCCGCTGCAATATTTTCTGGTCGGATGATGTGGAAGAAGCCAAAAAGTTCATTGATATGGGCATTGATACCATCCTCACCAATGACTTCCTCAAAATCTCCAATGCCCTCCGACCTTATATTGCGCAGAAGAAGCGCGGATGAGCAGCATCAAAACCATCATCTACGTTGATGGTATATCCCACGCCTTCGAGGCAACAATACCGGAAACGCCTAAAAGCACATTGAAAGATCTGACAACCATGTCATTACCTCAGGCCGCTGCTGAAGCGGCCTGTTCTTTTGCTTTCTTTCCCGGCTTCGTCTTCTTGCCTTAGTATTTTCCCCATATCCGCCTATACATACCACAAGCAGACCGACCAGGTAATCGTCTTCAAAGCCTGTTTTCAGATGGGTTTGTTCAGATTCCGTGCACACAGGAAAAGCCCGCAAACGCTTATCCTGTAAGCGTTTGAAGGCTCTTCAAAAATCCGTTTCGTGCAGTTTTTGTGCAGAAAAACACCATTTCAAGCGTATGAGTGTCGTATTCACCCATCCCGTTTTCTGGACAAAAAAGAAGAAAGCCTTGATTTACAAGGCTTTCTTGATGGTAGCGGCGATCGGATTCGAACCAATGACACTCCGGGTATGAAGCGGGCTGCGCCCGCTTCGGGAAGACTTATATTACAACAAAAAACGTGAAATGTGGCTATGGTCCCCAGTGGGTTATTAACGGTCATTAGTGCGTGATACGTACAAAAAAACACAGCACATAGATTATCTCAAGAAAACATGAATTTGATACTGTTTTCTCATAAATTACGCTATGATTTCAATCCAAAATTTATTCTAGCAACTCTTTTCAAATTTCTTCACGAAAGCAATACCGTCCTCATGTTAATCTTCCCAAGCCATTATAGCTTCGGCCTGGGCGTTCTGTCCCTTTTGGTATTTCGTAATTTCGCAAATTGCTTCTATTTGTACGCTACCTCTACGCTTTATCAAATCATACAAACCCGAAAAGCGCTCTCTATCGCAGTAGATATACCATGCATCAAAATTCGCTTTATCAAATACTTGTAGACAAAACATGTCTTTTTCAGATTTTTCATATCCAAAATTATAATAATTATACAACACGCTATATCCAGACAATACGAAGCGTTTACCAATATTATTCGCATAATCGAATAGTACCGCGTGGGCATCTAATGTCGGTTTTTTTACACTACTACCCCAAAAAGTACTGCTTTCATTTAATGTTTTTCTTTCTTCTCCCCAAGAATATGTTATTGATGTTTTTTCTATCATTTTACCCAAGATACTATTTCTAGCACAGTATTGGATGTAAAAACTTACTCTTTTACTTTGAAGTTCTTCTTCAGTCAGTGTATATACAAAAGATTTTGACAATTTGCTTTTGGCTTTTAAAGTTAGATTTTGAGTTTTGGATGATATATCTTTTGATTTTGAATCCAAAAAGGATATAAACAAATCATAATCCACATTACTATTCAGAGTAATTTTTACCGAAACACGTTGACCTCTCTCTGGAAGATATTTTGATCCCATTGTTATTTTGCTCTCAAAAGGTAAATTTGTTGCCATAGCAAAATTGGAAATTGTTAACAACAGCACAAACAAAAAACATATTACCTTTTTCATTAAAACCACCCCTCTATAAAAGCAAAGAACACCTTGCGCTCGCAAGGTGTTCTTGATGGTAGCGGCGATCGGATTCGAACCAATGACACTCCGGGTATGAACCGAATGCTCTAGCCAGCTGAGCTACGCCGCCATGATGGTTGCGGGGGAGGGACTTGAACCCTCGACCTCCGGGTTATGAGCCCGACGAGCTACCAAACTGCTCTACCCCGCGATGCTTTGGTCGCTCACGCGACGTTGATTATAATACAACATTTCAGCGTGAATGTCAACGTTTTTTTCAAATTTTTTTGAAAAATTCTTTCGGCCTTTTGAAATCAAAACAGATGTAAATCATGTTCCGACGTCTTCGGTCCATTTCCTTTTCCGGTTTGTTTATGCTATAATAGGCTGTCAGCTTTTTTCAGCAGAAGGAGTCCTGTTCGATGTATTTCCGTTCTCTGCGCCGCTTTGCGGCTCTTTTTCTGGCACTGATGCTTCTGGTTTCCTCCGCCATGGCTGCTTCCAACGAGGAGCGCGACGCCTTGTTTGATCAGGCGCTGGCTGATCTGCTCACGCCGGATCAGCTGGCTGACGAAACCGGCATGTTCGGCATGCATCCGGGCGATGTGGCCTATGCGCCCTGCGTTTCTCCGGGCGTTGTACCGTTTGATGAAATCGGTGCCGAAGGCCTTCAGCCCACACGCAGCGGTGAATTTTTCTCGTCGGATGAAAGCGTCGTCACCGTGTCCGCCGATGGCCTTCTGACGGCTGTTGCCGAGGGCGAGGCAGAGGTGGTCTGCCTGGTGGACGAAGAGGAATATACTTATAATGTGGTCGTAGGCGAGGATCAGATACCGCGCCTCATCCGCAACTACGTCTACGTGCTCAACCGCGAGTATTATTCCGTCAAGCGCGCCAAGCTGCCCAAGTACAATCAGTACGCCAAGTGGTACTATGGCCGCAAAAAGGAAGTCGGCTGGTGCGCGGTGTTCACCATTTTCTGCGCCAATGCCGCCGGTACTGATCCGCTCACGCTGGAGGAGGCCAATTACGACAATCCGCCGACGGTCCAGTTTTTCCAGCAGGGTCAGGTCGGCCACCAGTTTGACGGATTCATGGACATGGGGCGCTTCGTATCGGTGCCCAAGCCCGGCTATCTGGTGATCTACGCGGACATGGACAATGCCTACCGTACCGTCCACGTCGGTTCCGTCACGGATGTGAAGGATCTGGGTGATGGAAAGTACGCTGTGACCACCGTGGAAGGCAACATGTCCAATAGCGTCAAGAGCTACTGCTATCTTTACGACAGCAACAAGCCCAACAACATGGTCGGCACCGAAAAGGGACTGAAGCTTCAGTGGAACATGGAGGAGCTTCCTGAAGATATGCAGACCGATCCGCTGGTTCAGTACGAGCTGCACACCGATCACTGGTCGGTGTTCGGATTTGGTCAGACATGGAAATAATGTGTTTCAGATTGTCCGAAACAGGATAAACTGTAAACACACAAATCAAAAATGGAGGGTATGAACAATGAAGGAACTGAAAGGTACCAAGACTGAGGCCAATCTGATGACCGCGTTCGCCGGCGAAAGCCAGGCCCGCAACAAGTACACCTATTACGCCTCCAAGGCCAAGAAGGAAGGCTACGTCCAGATTGCCAACCTTTTTGAAGAGACTGCCAACAACGAAAAAGAGCATGCCAAGATCTGGTTCAAGCTCCTGCACGGCGGAGATATTCCCAGCACTGCTGAGAACCTGCTTGACGCTGCCGAGGGTGAGAACTACGAGTGGACCGATATGTATGCTCAGATGGCCGTTGACGCCCGCGAAGAAGGCTTCACCGAGATCGCCATCCTGTTTGAGAAGGTTGCCGCCATCGAAAAGACCCATGAGGAGCGCTATCGCAAGCTGCTGGCCAATGTGGAAGGCGGACTGGTGTTCAGCCGTGATAACGACATGATCTGGGAATGCTCCAACTGCGGCCATATCGTCATCGGCAAGAAGGCCCCCGAGCTCTGCCCCGTTTGCAAGCATCCCAAGGCCTACTTCCAGATTCGCGCAAACAACTATTGATGACCATTCCACAGCGCGCCGCAGTCAGTTTCTGCGGCGCGCTTTTTGGGAAAATCTGATGAAGAAATGAAACGCTTTGCTGCCTCTTTGTCGGCGGATTGCACTGTTTGATTTTCTATTTATCTGACTGGAACTGTGTAGGTGCTGATCATTTCAGCTGTCTGTCATGCGTTTATTGTCCTTGGTAAAAAATCGAAGCGCTGGAGCAGCGTGTGCAAGAGCTGGAAGAAAAATCAAAAACCTGATTAGCCAAAAAGAAATGCTGCCGTCAGGAGGGAAAGTGGAAAGGAAGGAGTTATCCTTCACTTTACATCACTCAAATAGCGAAACCGCAATCCTTGTCTGGCTTGCAGTTTTTTTACTGCTGTGATAGACTGAAAGCGATAAACTTGAATTTGACGAGGTAAGACAAATGACCATCCAAACAGTTGAACAAAACAACATATTATGCGCTGTTATAAACAGCGATGAAAAGGTATTTACAGATGCACAGTCTGCACTCGATGTGCTTATGACTGCAAAGTATAATGTAGGCACAAAGAATATCATAATTGACAAAAAACTGATTGTTGAGGACTTTTTTATCCTCAGCACTGGGCTTGCTGGTGAGATTCTGCAAAAGTACACCAACTATGGTGGACGCATTGCAATTTATGGCGATTACTCTCGCTATACCAGCAAGCCTCTCAGAGATTTTATCTATGAGAGCAATAAGGGGAAGAGTGTGTTTTTTGTTGCTACCAAGGAAGAAGCAATCGAAATGCTGACAAAGTAAATTCCAATTTGTCTAGCAGACAAAAAATGAATTCCCATCATTATCAGGCGGGCGCAATTATACGCACGGTTCCGGTGCAATGCGTTTGTACAACCACATAAGCAAACGAGCATCCAACAAACGCCGGATGCTCGTTTTTTCGTTGTGGGATAAATTCATCCTTAAGAGCGCTGCCGTCATGCAGCATTTCTTTTTGTTTTTGGTTTATTTCAACTCCAAAAGCTCCGCGCGGCGGTTCTTCAGATGCATCAGGAACTTTTCAACACCCTTTTCGTAGTTGCGGAAGTTCCACAGCTTCACATATTCGTCAGCGCACTTGTCGAGCAGTTCAACCAGCTCGTCCACCTTGTCAAGGGATTCGGCGGGATGCAGCTTGACTTTGCAGACCTCGCTGCCCAGTTCGATCATCCATGCCGTCCAGCGCACCTCGCGCTTCATCTGCTCGTCGAAGTCTACCTTTTCCAGATCGGCCATCACGCGGCGCACATAGCTGGTCACGTTGTCGAAGTAGAAGTCGTCGCCGCTGTCCTTGAGGTCAAACAGATGCGCGTACTTGGTTTCGCTGATGGGCATGGTGAGTTGCTTGGCGGACATGGTGCACACATGCACACGCTCCGGCTCGAGCAGATAGTAGTTGGCCATGCGGTACATCAGGCGGGACACCTTCGCGCCGCCGAAGATTTCCTCATCCACAAAGTCCTCTGCGCCGCGGATAAAGTCGGCCTTGAAGCTCTCGCCATCCTGCTTTGCACCGGTGTTCCAGCCATACTGGCCGCTGAGCGCCACAGGCACCATGCTCCACACACCGAATTGCGGATGTCCGCCGTCACCCCAGTCGGTCAGCAGCAGGCCTTCTGCACCGTATTCCACGGCAAGCTCCGCGCAGGTGCGGATGTTGAAGGTCGTCACATCCATGCGGCTGGTGAGGCTGCCGTGCGTGTTGCAGGAAGGACACACATAGTAGCGAACGCCCGCGTCACGGTAGGCGATGCAGTGGTCGGTCATGCGCTGGGACTGGATGAGCTCATAGCCCCACTCCAGCGCCACGGCGTCCTTGGGCACCATGTGATAGCTCTGCGGATAGTTGTAGATCATATCCGCCCAGAACATCACGGTCTTGCCATACTTTTCGACGATGTGATCGTTGAGCTTGTTGAGCCACTCCATGAACACAACGTCCTTGCCCTTCTGCCTGCAGTACTCCTCGATCTGATAGCGTCCCAGACCGTAGGCCTCGTCCAGACCGATGTTGACGTACTTCGAGCTGAAATGCGGCAGCAGCGATTCGTAGAGATTGCACACGAATTCGAAGCTCTCATCCAGCAGCGGATTGAGCGTGGAGGGCACCTCATCGCCTTCAAACAATCCGAGATGGTGAAAATCAGGCTTTCTGAGCCACGTATACATATGGCCGAAGGAGTTCTGATTGGGTACCAGATCGATGAAGCGGTCGAGGCAGTACTGGTTGAGCTCGCGGATATCCTCAGGCGTGAGGCAGTCAAAATCTGCCGTTTCCTTGGGATAGGCCGCATACTTGAAGCAGTCGCCTTCCATATAGAGCTGGAACTCATTGTACTTGAGAGCTGCGAGGAAATCGATCATCGTCTTGATGGTTTCCACCTTGGGCATGCGTCCGCGGCTGATGTCCAACATGTAACCGCGGCGGGCAATTTCGGGCTTGTCCTCGATAAGCGCGCAGGCAAGCTGTCCCTTGCCGCGGCTGATCAGCTGTTTGAGCGACGTAGCCGCGCGGAACAGGCCCTCGTCGCAGGCGGCTGCCACGCAAATGCCTTCAGGCGTGATCTCAAGCCTGTATTCTTCCTTCTCCATCAGCGGTGCGATGGTGATCTTCACATCTTCATTGCCATCTTTGACCGCAGCATAAAAATCAACGAGGGTCATTCCCTCATAATTTGCTTTTACCTGATATACGCCTTCGCATTTTTCTGCCTTCCGGGGACGGGGAAACAACATGGATTTCATCCTCCTTGCCATATTCAGTTGGCTGATAGGTACAGTATACCACTTGCGGAGGGTGGAAGAAAGGCATGGAGAGAAGTTTTCCGTCAAAAAAGAGACTGCCTGTAAAGCAGTCTCTTTTCATGGTTCCAGCGAAACCCGCTCGTATCCATCCGCCTCTTCGCGGTCATGGGTCACCAGAATCACCGTCTTGCCCTCAGTATAGCGCGCCACGATGCCCATTACCCGTGCGCGCGTTTCCTCGTCCAGCCCTTTGTAGGGCTCGTCCAGAAACAGCACGTCAAACTCCGCCAGAAGTGCCCGGCACAGCGCCACACGGCGCTTCATGCCGCCGGAGAAGGTACTCACCGGCTGGGCGAGGCTTTCTTCGTCAATGCCAAGCTCCTTGAGCAGCGCCTCGATTTTCTCCTTCGGCACACTGCTGACCAGCGCCACATTGGCCTGCGCCGTCATCTGCTTAAGCAGCCTGTCCTCCTGAAACACCGCGCTCAATTTCGTGCCGGAAGGCATGCGTACCTCGCCCGCGTCGGGCTTCTGAAGACCCATCAGCAAATTGCAAAGCGTCGTCTTGCCGCAGCCGGAAGGGCCCATCAGGAAGTAATGCGCTCCATCCTCAAAGCGGAAGGAAAACTGCCGGATGACCTGTTTGCCATCGAAGGATTTCTGCAGATTTACCGCTTCCAGCATTTTGCCGCCTCCTTTTGCACAAGATCGAGGAGCCACGCAAGCAGTTTTTCGCACGCAATGCTCAGGCACACGATCACCAGCGTCCAGCAGAACAGATCTGCCGTTTCCAGATAGATCTTGCTCTGGTACAGCTTTTCGCCGATCGATCCCTTGGGCACGCCGATGACCTCGGCTGCCACGCCGCTTTTCCAGCACAGGCCGATGGCAATTGAAAGCCCGGAGCGCAGGAAGGGCAGCACTTCATAGAGATAGATCGCGCGCAGCTGCGTCAGAAACGGCACGCGGAAAACCTTCGCCATTTCGATGAGCCTTGGGTCGGTGCTGTCCAGGCCCATGAGGACATTGCTGTAGATGATGGGAAAACCGATCAGGATGCTGATGATGATAGACAGCTGACGGCTGGCCACCCACAAAAGCACCAGAATCACAAACGAAGCCACCGGAATGGACTTGACTGCCGCCGTGACCGGCGACAGCAGTTCCCGAACCACGCGAAACCGGTAGGAAAGCGCAGCCAGCGCCACGCCAAGCAGCGCGCTGAGCACAAAGCCCAGCAGAATATGCCCCACCGAAAACAAAATGCTTTGCCAGAAAGCAGTTTCAAGGATCAACTGACCCAACCGCTTCAGCGCCGCAAGAGGAGAGGCCAGAAAAATGGGATCGTCCACCCACACGGCGGCGATCTGCCAGACAACAATCCAGAAGATCACCGCCCATGCAGGCAGACGGCGTTTTGCTTTTTTAACGCTGGTAGTAGAAGTCATCAGCGGGCACAGCGCCGCCCACAGCAGAAGGATTCTGCTCGAACAGCACGTTGAGATAACCGCTCAGCTTGGTCTGCATCTCGGCGCCTTCGATGCATACGATGCTGCAGTGAGGCACGGCCTTCTTGGCAACGCCTTCGGGGATGATGTCGTAGGAAGCGATGATGGCGGCAGCCTCATCCACATTGTCGTTGGTGAAGTCCACGGAAGCCTTGCAGCTGTCGAGGAAAGCATTCACAACCTCGGGATTCTTTTCGACAAACTCTTTGCGGGCCACGACCACGCCGGTAAGCATGGCGCTGGGGTTCTCAGCACCCTCCTGCAGCTTGGCCCATTCTTCGGTCATGTCCAGCGCCACGCGGATGCCTTCAGCCTTGGTCTGGGCAGTGGTGACGAAGGGCTGAGGCATCATGGCCACGGAGCCCTCGTTGGCAAGCAGTGCGCTCAGGCACTCAGCCTGCTCAGACTTGAACTCGATAGTGACGTCCTTTTCGGGATCGATGCCATTGCTGGAGAGCACATAGTTGAGCGCATACTCGGGAGTGGCGCCCTTGCCGGCAGAGTAGATGGTCTTGCCGCGCAGGTCCTCGACGGACTGGATGCTCTCGCCGTTTTCCACGATGTAGAGCACGCCCAGCGTGTTGATGGCCAGCACCTGCAGCTTGCCCTGGGTCTTGTTGTAGAGCACGGAAGCCACGTTGGCCGGAACGGCAGCGATGTCCAGTTCGCCCTTGACGAGCTTGGTGTTGATCTCGTCGATGGCGACGATGACGTTGAAGTCATAGGTTTCGCCCGCGTCATCCTTCATCATCTTGACCATGCCCATGGCGGTGGGGCCCTTCATACCTGCCACACGGGCCACGGGTTCAGCCATGGAGACAGCGCTCAGGGACAGCATCATGCAAAGTGCGAGTACAAATGCGAGAATCTTTTTCATAACAAAATCAGCCTTTCTTTTCGTCTTTTTTGGGTGCCGCCAGCGCGCTTTTGACCTGCACGCCGCTGAGGTTCCCCAGCCGCCCGGTCATTGCGCCCAGCTGTTCGTTGGTTCCCTTGACGATGAGGCCAATCACGGCCTCGCCCGTCTGGTGGTCGGGTACGCCCATCCGCCCGCGGATGATTTCACCATATGCGGACAGGATATCGTTCACGGCGGGCACAGAAGCCCTCTGCTCAATAATGATGCCTACAAAGCCCATCCGTTCCATTCCGAACACCTCTCTGGTTTTCTGAGTACAAAAAGCCGCAGACCTGCTATCCAAATCAGCAGACCTACGACTTCCAAACATCATTTCTGCGCACAGCAGTGCCTCCTTCCTCATCTTGGGCGAGGATTTCTCCGCACCCGCAACCCGGAGCCTTTGTATTTCCCTCCGCCTCAGCCTCACGTTTCCGCTTGGCCTTGCCAGTGGGAGCACCTATAGTATACCGCAGTTTTCCGGAAATGAAAACAGAATTTTTGTGGAGGGATGCGAGAGGGAGGGCATCTTTTTCAAAAGATGCCCTCCCTCTCGCGCTCTCCTACCCAGAAAACCGGGTTGGATGGCTTAGTTTTGGATTTTTTCCAAAGCGATTTCATACGCTTTCTTGAGCTGTTCGTCAGCCAGATCGCCGAGGTCGTACATGGTGTTGTCGCCTTCGGGCAGTTCGGCGATCACATCGGGCGTGATGCCGATCTTGTGCACTTCATTGCCGTTGGGCGTGTAGTACTGGGCCACGGTGAGCTGCATGCCGGCTCCGCGGCTGCCCACCGGCAGCACGTACTGCACAACGCCCTTGCCGTAGCTCTGGGTACCGACGATCGTGGCGCGGCCGTAATCCTGCAGCGCGCCGGAGAGGATCTCGGAGGCGGAAGCAGAGAACTCGTTGATAAGGACGGTCAGCGGGATGTCGTTTTCCTTGCCATCGGTAGTAGCGGAATAGTATTCGGTGGTTCCGTCGCGGTAGACCAGCGAGGCAAGCGTCCCTTCGCCAAGGAAAAGGTCGGCCACCTTCTGGGCGTCATCCACCCATCCGCCGGGATTGTCGCGCAGGTCGATAACCAGCGACTTCGCGCCCTGCGCCATCAGGTTGTCCAGATGCACCGCAAATGTCGGAGCGCAGTCTCCGCTGAACTCGTACAGGGAGATGTATCCCACCTCATCGTCCAGCATGCAGCTGTTGACCCAGTTGACATGAACCACCGCGCGGGTAACCACGAAATCCAGCAGCTGATCGCCGCGCAGCACCGTAATGTTCACAGGCTTGCCAACCTCGCCGCGCATGATGTCGACGGCTTCCTGCAGATTGGTGGCGACGACGTCGAGATCCTCCACTTTGGTCAGGATGTCGCCCTTGCGCATGCCCACTTCCAGCGCAGGGCTGTTGAGGAACACACGGCTGACGGTGCAAAGCCCTGTGGTGTAATCGGCCATGATCTGAATGCCCACGCCGGCGTACTCGCCCTCATCCTCTTCCCACATGGTGGCAAAGGCCTCGGGATCATAATAGAAGGTGTAGGGATCCTCCAAGCCGTAGAGCAGGCCCATCGCAGCGCCGTCGAGCATGGACTGCTCGTCCGGCTCCTGATAGTAGTACAGATCCACGATCTGCCGCAGCTCTTCCAGTTCGGCGTACTGCATCAGCCGCTCGTACTCCTCGCGGCTGATGGTAACGGTATCGCCGCTGCCAATGGGGTTTTTGGCAGTATCGGTGATCGCGGTGGGCAGAAGTGCGCATCCGGTGAGCAAGAGCGACAGCATCAGAAGCATCGCCAAAAGCTTCAGGCCTTTGTTAGGGGTGTGGGTCATAGCTTCAACGCCTCATTTCAGTAAATATGCTTGGGCTTCTCCTGTCCGCACTTTTTGAGTTCGCACAGGATCTTGAAGGTCACAGCGTCGTCAAAATGGCGAAGGTCCAGCCCGGTCTGGCGCTGCACCTTATCCAGACGGTACACCAGCGTGTTGCGGTGGATGAACAGCTGCCTCGCCGTATCGGAGAGGTTCAGGTCCTTGCGGAAGAACATGTCGATGGTTTGCAGCATTTCCTCATTAAAGAGCTTGGCCGTTTTGCGGTTAAAGAGCAGGCCATGATAATACAGGCTCTCCTCGCGCGGCACGTTCATCAGAAAGCGTTCAAGCATAAGGTCGCGGAAGACATGAATGCTGTCGTCAGGATTGAACACGCGGCCCACTTCCACGGCGCGGCGTGCCTCTGCATAGCTTTCGCCGAGCTGGGCGAGGTTATGCTTCACCTCGCCAACGCCCACGGTAACGTTGATGACGGCCTCCTCCATCAGCGTTTCCAGTACGGCCTCTGCGTACTGGGTCAAATCATCCGCGCTGTCGAATTCGTCCACGTCCTTGATCAGCGCCACCAGATAGCGGTTCATCTCCACCAGCACGTCGCTGTCACTGAGCGGAATCATTTCGCCAAGTGTGCTGTAGGCGCTTGCGCGTTCCGTTTGCTCCAGCTGGAACAGCATCACGCAGCGGTCGGCCTCCAGCGGAATCTGATGCTCGCTGGCGCGCGCGGCAAGGTCGCTGCCGGTGAGTTCCTGCTTGAGCGCGCGGCGGTAGACGTCGGTATGGCTGTCGATGGACAGGCTGGACTTGAACAGGCTCATCACAAGCGCATCGGCCATGCACAGCACATCCGCTGCACCGGCAGCATCCGCAGGCGCAGCCAGATACAGCGCGGGATTCATGTCCAGCGCGCGAAGCCAAAGATCACCCACGCGGTGGTTGATACCCTGTGCAAGCGGCGCAGCAGGCAGCATCACGCCCGCGCCTTCCTCCGGCACCAGGCAGCCGCCCTCGGCATCCAGCAGTTTCACAGAAGTCGAAAGCCCCTCAAAGATCCGGGCGACCTTCTGAATATATCGTTTCTCAATGTACACGTTGGTTTGCTCCTTTCACCAGACTGCATCAAACCGCAGTCACGGTGATTATAGCACATTCAAATCCTCCGGGTAAAGAAAAATGCAGGAATTTACACATTGGCCACGATTCTGCGAACCGTATCGGCAAGCTGGTCGACTTCTTCCTCGGTATTGTAGATGCCCACGCTTGCGCGGCATGCACCGGTATGCAGCGTACCCAGCCACTGATGAATGCCCGGAGCGCAGTGAAGTCCGGCGCGCAGGGCAAAGCCTTCGCGGGCAAGCCGGTCAGCAAGCATTCCCGGATCCATCGTTCCCGGCACGAAGCTCACCACGCCCACCTTCGGCGCTGACGGATGTCCCAGCACCCGCACGCCCCGGATACCTTCCAGACGAATGCGAAGCCGCTGGGCAAGCTGGTTTTCGTAGGCTTCGATCTGCTCGCGGTGGCTTAAGGCAAAGCGCGCGCCGACAAACAGGCCCGCAATTCCGGGCAGGTTCATCGTGCCGCTTTCATAGCGGTCGGGAAGCTGCATGGGCTGAATCATGCTCTCGCTCTGAGAGCCCGTTCCGCCCGTCATCAGCGGACGCGGAAGCATGCCCCGGCCAAGTACCAGTATGCCGGTTCCATGCGGTCCGAGCAGCCCCTTGTGACCGGGCATGGCAATCATGTCCGCACCCAGTCCCTTAAGCGAAACATCCAGAATGCCCGCCGTCTGCGCCGCATCCACCAGAAGCGGCACGCCGTAGGGCCTGAGCGCATCCGAAATTCTCCGCACGGGCTGGATCACGCCGGTTACGTTGCTGGCATGACAGATCACACACAGCGCGGTCTTTGGCGTAACGGCTGCCTGCACGCTTTCGGGCGTGATGAGCCCCACAGAGTTTGGCAGAAGCATGCGCACGCGGATGGAGCCTTCCTCCTCCAGGCCCTTGAGGACGCGCATCACGGCATTGTGCTCAGCATGCGAGCAGATGACCTCATCACCCTCGCAGAGCATGCCGCGAATCGCGATGTTGATCGCCTCGGTGCAGCTGGACGTAAAAACCACATTTTCACTGGCCGGCGCACCAAAATGCTCCGCCAGCATTTCGCGGCAGTTTTCAATGATCCGTCCGCCGCACAGCGACAGCCGGTGCCCTGAGCGTCCGGGATTTCCGCCCAGTTTTTCAAGCGTTCCCGCCATTGCGCGCACCACCATGGGCGGCTTGGGCCAGGATGTGGCGGCGTTATCCAGATAGATCATGTATTTCCCTCCCTCACGCCCACTGGGGGCCTGCGTATACTGTATGAGGAAGGAAGGAGGAAATGAACGTATGCAGCAGGAAGTTTTCGGCATCGCCTCATTCCGTTCGCGTCAGCAGGTGCTCAAGTTTGAGTCTGCCCTCAGGCGCGGCGGCGTCCGGGTGGAGGTGATCACCACGCCGCGCGATGTATCCGTCGGCTGCGGACTGAGCATCCGCTTCGAGCTGGCCGACGCCGCGCGTGTGATGGAATTGTACAATCAGCTCCATCCGTCCAACCTGATCGGTTTCTACCGCGTGGAGCGCATGAATGGACAGAGAACCGTGACCAGACCGCCTTGATCCACATAAAAAAGGGCTGCTGATTTTTCAGCAGTCCTTTTCTCTGACAACGGTACAGTTTTCAATGCCATAATACTGAAAGCAGCGAACAGCGCTTTCGTCCATTTCCTCGCCGCACACCACCACCGGCACCGCAGGCGGACAGGTCACGCTGGCCGATGCCAAAATGCGTCCGGCAGCACGACTGACCGGGATGGTTTCCTGCATGGAAAACAGCGCCTCACGCGCATTCATCCGCTGAACGGGACGGTTCAGAACCGGCGGCTGTTCATCGATCGCCGCTTTTTTGGGGACAGAGCACAGCGTCTTCACCACATGGCGCACGTCGCTTTCGGCAATTTCGGGCGTGAACATCATCACCACGAAATCCGGATCGGCAAATTCGACCACGATATTCTTCTGCTGAAGCATCTGTGCAAGCTCATTTCCGCGCCAGCCGATGGATTTGGGCGCAAGCGTCCATTTGAGCGGCTCATCTCCGGGCATGTCATAGCCGTATTGCTGAAGCTCCGCACGGGCACGGGCCAGCATCAGCGTAGCGTCGGCCAGCTTGTCCGCATAGCCATCCGAAAGATAACAGTTGGCCCGGTCGAGCGACTGCAGGATCAGATACGACGGACTGGTGGAGGCAAACAGCGACAGCGCGTTTTGCGCATGCTCGCGCAGAAGCTTCGGCGCTTTGGCAGAAAGATGCAGATACGCGCCGCCGGTGAGCACGGGCAGGGTCTTATGCGCCGAATCACAGCACAGATCCGCGCCAAGGTCGATGGGATGACGCGACGCGGGCAGGAACTTCAGGTATGCGCCATGGGCATTGTCCACGATGAGCAGCGCGTCATTTTCGTGGCAAAGGCGGCTCAAGGCACGGATATCCGCTCGGTTGCCCAGATAGTCCGGGCTGGTCACGTACAGCGCAACGGGCTTTTCCTCACGGAGGATGCGTTCGGTTTCTTCCATGTCAAGCCGACATGCAACCACGCTTCCGGCCTCCTGAGGATACAGCCAATGGATGTCGATGTCCAGCAGCGCCGCAGCCGTCATAAAAACCTTGTGCGCGTTGCGTGCGGCGGCGATCAGCGGACGTCTGCAGGTCTCTCGGGCGTACAGTCCGGCCAGATACAGCATTGCCCGGATGCACAGCGACGAGCCCTCCGCAGAGTAAAGCGTGCATCCCGTACCGAAGAGCTCTGCTGCGTTTTCCTCACTTTGGCGGATGATGCCCTCCGCGCTGTAGAGTACGTCCGCGCCGTCGATTTCGGTAATATCCAGCGGCTCCGGGCCGATGAACGTCTGACCCTTGTGGCCGGGCATATGCAGCCGGAGCGCTTCGCTTTTGCGATAGGCGTTTACAAAGTCACAAATCGGCGTCCGCATCATTCGTCATCCATCGTCTTGGCTGCTTCAAGCATGATGGCGCACTCCATACGCTTTTTGAACAGCTCGCAGCCGTACTTGTACACGCCGGTCACGCTGCCGGTGGAGTGGTAGGCATTGGCCGCGCAGCCGCCGGAGCAGTAGAGCTTGGCCCAGCAGTCAGCGCACTCAGGATGGGCGTACACATTGCACTTGGCAAACTCACCCTGAATATCGGGATTGGTCACGCCCGTCCACACGTCGCCCAGACGGAACTTCTCCTCGCCCACGAACTGATGGCAGGGATACAGGTCGCCCCACGGGGTAACGGCCATGTACTCGGTACCGGAGCCGCAGCCGGAGATGCGCTTGTAGATGCAGGGGCCGCCGGTGAGGTCGATCATGTAGTGATAGAAGGTGAACGGTTTTCCTTCGCGGT
>JAGBBE010000108.1 GCA_017938645.1 Clostridia bacterium | reverse complement strand
GCACCATTAGCTCAGTTGGTAGAGCACCTGACTCTTAATCAGGGTGTCCAGGGTTCGAGTCCCTGATGGTGTACCAGATAAGCACTGCTGAAACAGCGGTGCTTTTTCTTGTTTGTGGAGCTTGTTTCGCACCCAAACGATCTGCTGAAAGGAGTATTCAGGATGCCGAAATTTTTTCTGGCCGGAACCGGAGAAAAGATGCAGTACCTCGTGCATGAATTCAATGACAATACCATCCGTTTTGTGCTGAAGTATCCCGGATTGCTTTCATCGGAAACGCTCTGCCGCGCAGCCGGCATGCTGGCAGGCAGCGTGGATGTGCTGCATGCCTCGTTTCAGCCGGGAAGGCTGGGCGCGCTGTGGCAGGTGAACCGGGAATATGATGAAGAAAGTTATTTTCAGCATGTGAAAACGGCGGACGATCCGGTTGAGGAGGCGCTCAGGCTTTCGACCATGCCGGTTGTTTCCGCAGGACAGACGCAAATGCGCGTCACGCTTGTGCAGGATGAACAGGACAGCGTCGTCGTACTGGCCGTCAACCACTTGTGCGTGGACGGAAGCGATGGCAAATATCTGCTTGAGAAGCTTGCACAGGCCTATGAACTGGCGTCGCAGGGTTCTGAGGAGCCTTTGCAGGTCAAAAACGGAAGCCGCGCTGCTGAACAGATCTACCGCGAGTTGAATGCAAAGGAGTATTTTTCTCTGTTCAAGGACCCCCGAACCGGCGTCAAGTCGGTGTTTCCCTATCCCACGGAGGAGGATGGCGAGCCGAAGGCCGTATGGCGCAGGGTTTGCGCCGGGCAGATGGCCAGTGCGCGCATACGGGCCAAGCAGTCCGGCGCAACGGTTAACGACCTGATCCTTGCCGCCTGCTACCATGCGTATGCCGGTGTGGAGGGGGTAGACGAGCACGCGCCCATGAGCATCATGTTCATGATGGATCTGCGCCGTCACTGCAAGGGCAGCGAGTCGGAGGGCCTGAGCAATCTGTCAGGTTCACTTCCAACCGTGCTGGAGGAAGGAATCTGCGCCTCCTTCGAAGAAACCTTGAAGGTAATTGCTTCGCAGACCGAAAAAGCCAGGGAAGACCCACTGGCAGGCATGCAGGGGATGCCTCTTCTGCACGGCGCAGCGCGCAGACTTCCGCTGGGACTGCTTCTGGCGGTGGCTGGCAAGCTGTATGGAAGCATGGCGGTGGGGCTTACGAATCTGGGCAATATCAAATGCGAGACGCTTTGCATGGGCGGTTTCATACCGGTCGAGGGCTGGTTTGGCGGCCCGGTCAAGAAGAAAAACGGCATGCAGGTTTCCGTAGCCAGCTTTGACGGAGCGTGTACGATGTGCGTCTATGGCTGTTATACCGATGAGGATGCCAAAGTGCTTGAAAGCATGCTTGAGCGCATGGCGCAGATTCTGTGCGATTATGCGTCGGAAGCCTGACGAAAGGGGATACGCAGGATGAACGAATACATCCTTCTGGACGGTGCAATGGGCACCATGCTGCAGGCGGCAGGTCTGCCCGCGGGCGCGCTGCCGGAAACGTGGAACATCACCCGGCCGGAGGAGGTCACGGCCATTCAGCGCCGCTATGTTAAGGCTGGAAGCCGCGTGATCTATGCCAATACCTTCGGCGCAAACCGGCTCAAAATCCACGGCAGCGGCTATACCTCCGCTGAACTGGTCAGAGCCGGGATTGCAGCGGCGAAGAAAGCCGCGGAGGGCACGGATACAAAGGTTGCGCTGGACATCGGCCCGCTGGGTCAGCTGATGGCGCCGCTGGGAACGCTGACCTTTGAGGAAGCGTATGATGTTTTCCGCGAGATGGTGATCGCGGGCGAAGAGGCAGGTGCGGATCTGGTGGTGTTTGAAACCATGAGCGACCTGCTTGAGATCAAGGCGGGCGTGCTGGCGGCGAAGGAAAATACGTCGCTGCCCGTATGGACGACGATGACGCTTGAAAAGTCCGGCCGCACGTTTGTGGGCGTAACGGTGCCCGCGATGGCGCTCACGCTGTCTTCGCTGGGCGTGGAGGCGCTGGGCTTCAACTGCTCGCTCGGCCCTGGCCAGCTTTTGCCCATGGTCAGGGAGCTGGCACAGTGGACGGACTGCGACCTGATCCTCAAGCCCAACGCCGGGCTCCCGGACACCGAGCACGGCGCCTATACCATCAGGCCTGAGGATTTCGTGCGCGAGATCGGTCAGGCGGCGGATGTGGGCGTGCATATCTTCGGCGGATGCTGCGGCACGGGGCCGGAGTACATCGCTGCGCTCAACGACGCATTTTCCGGCGGCGCAAGCAGGCCCAAGGCGGCAAGAAGCCATTTTGGCGTGTGCAGCGCCTCCTGCGTCACGGAGCTTGATGAGGACATCACGCTGGGCACGACCATCAGCCCTGAAAATCCCGAGGTGCTGGAAGCACTGGAGGATGAGGACTTCGACGCGCTGGGCGAACTGGCCATGGAGGATCTGGACGAGGACTGCGAAGTCATTCAGATCTGGCTGCCGGAAGAGCACGAGGACAAGCTGCCCCAGGCGGTGCAGGCCGTGCAGGCGATGGTCAACCGTCCGCTGGCGCTGCGCGCGCATTCGTCCGGCATGCTGGAAAAGGCGCTGCGCGTGTATAACGGCAGACCTGCTGTTGTGATTGCCTCTGCGGAGGATGACGAAGTCTGCCGCCGCTTCGGCGCGCAGGCCGCACGCGTTGAAAAGGATAATCTGATTTTCTGATTGCAATCGAAAAGCCGCTCCATCCTTGTGGTGGAGCGGCTTTCGTATGTTTATCGGGCTTCTTCAATCCACGGAGCCGTGCGGATGCCAAGCTGCGTCAGCCAGTAGGAATCCGTCCGTTCCGCGCCGGTGGTGCGCCATGCATCGGGGCCGACCCAGGAGTTGGTCACGTCCGCGCGGTGCAGCGGACCGAAGGCGTTTTCACGGTTGCCAAGCAGCGTGAGCGTAAGCACGTGTTCGCCTGCTTCGGGCGCGCCCAGATCCATTACATAGGGCGGATAGGCCACATGGCCGAGCGGTTTGCCGTCCAGAGCCACGCGCAGCGCCGTTCCGCTGTAGTGAGGAATGGTCACGCGCAGCTTTCCGCCGCAGGACGTAAAGGGAATCTGATAGCTGATGTTGCCGCCGTAGTGGGGCAGGGTCTGGGTGGTAACGCTGGCAAAGGCGAGCTTTTCGGCGCGCAGAGTGATTTCGCGGTGTTCGCCGGAGAGTTCCACGCCGAAATCGCCCAGCAGATAGCACCATTCCACATTGGTGCGGCGGCCGAAGGGAAGTTCGACCTCAATGGTGTTTTCACCGGCCTTCAGCGCACCCAGCGCAACCGTACCGATGGACTTGTCCACATACCAGCCGTCAGGCGCGCTTTCGACGGGCTTTCCGTTGAAGGTGATCTTCGCAAGAGCCGCATCCTCCAGCGCGAGCTTTACGCCGTCCACAGCGATCCGGCTGAAGACGGTGAAGCGCAGCCTGACCGTATGCTCGGTTTTTTCCTCCTCAACCGTCCACGGCTGAGCCACAGCACCCTGACGGTTCGGCCAGCCCAGCTCGCTTCTGAGCACGTTGTCAGCACGCAGGAGTTCTTCGGCAGGATGATAGCTTCCGTGATCCAGCGCGTATTCGGCCTTGTCCAGCAGGTAGACATTGGGCTCGTCCAGCGCATAGTCCACCAGGGTAGGCATCTTCACGCGGGAATATACGCATCCGGCTTCGCACGTACAGGCGGCGTTTTCGCCTTCGTCCGCCAGATGCACCAGCAGGCTGTCGTAGTCGTAGAGCGTTTCGGTGATGACGGTCCTTCCGCCGATGATCTGCGCATGGGCCGGGCGCACTTCGCCGCTCTGCGTATCCCAGATCTGCGCGGCATAGGTTCCGTTTACGCTGATGCGCACCTTCTGCGGACGCGGAATGTCCTTGTTATAAGGTTCACGGCAGTGCGCCACAAACAGCCACAGTCCGTCGGTGTCGCGGCGAAGCTGATGGATGAGGTTTTCGGTACGGCTGCCGTCGGCGTTTCGGATGTCGATCAGGCGCACGTCCTGAAGAGCGGCGAGGATGGCTTCCTGCTGGAACAGCGCGCGCTGACTCTGTTCGTACAGCGCCTTGCCGCGTCCGGAGGGCACAGCGCCTTCGTACTTCGGCGCGTCGCCCAGGAACAGGAGCTTTCCGCCTGCGGCGCGGAAGGCTTCGAGCCTCTCAAGCGTGGTGGATCGCAGCGTTTCACAGCCGGGCACGATGATGGCGTCGTAGGCCATTTCACCCACCTGAAGCGGCGCGGAGGCGGAGGGACACTGGGAGGGCAGGAGCGACTCGCTGATGAAGTCAAAGTCGATGCCGCCGGTGAGCAGCCAGCGGGTCAGGTTCTGGAACTGCTGATCCATTTCCTCGCGCACGCCGTGGGTCTGCTCGGCAGGGCCCCAGTGCAGCCAGTAGGACTCCACGGGATGAATCACGCCGACTTTGACCACGGGCTTGCCGCGGGTGAGCGCGGTGTTGACGCGGGCGAAGTGATCCTCCACAAAGGCGTAGTCCTGCCACCACGGGGACTGGTAGTTGATCGAGGCAGGATAGTCGCGCTTGGCCTCGCCCTTCATGGAAACCCAGCTGAGATGCTGCACGCGCACCGTTACGCCAAGCGCAGCCTGCCAGTCGCCGTGCAGCTTGTGGCCGCGGAAGTCAAACGCCCAGCCGGTTACGCCGTAAAGCTCGCTCAGTACACCCGGACGGCCGTACTGATGCGCCGCCGACTGCGCCTGCTTGGCGGTGGTCAGTTCAAAGCTGGCGCAGAGCATGTCGATGCCCGGCAGCTGGAAGCCGCGGTAGGAGCGCATGGTTTCGCCAAGGGCGGCGGTCTGGCTCTTGAGGGTCGGCTCTTCCATCATGTGGCCGGTGAGCATCAGGCCGTGCTCGCCGCACCACTTGCCGCAGCGGTCGGCAAAGGCGGAGGCAAAGCGTTCGGCAATATGATCATGATAATGATAGCGGATCAGGGAGATTTCGCCGTTTGGCTTTTCCCAGAGAAGCTCGGGCAGATGCCGCACGATGTCCTCGCCGTAGGCCTCGCGGAAGGTTTCGGGCACGTCGTCCGTCCACGGCAGGATCACGTCCCTGCTCTCGGCGGCAAAGCCCAGCGTGCCCTTGTGGGAAAACTGCGGCTCGTCGGTGAAAATCGCCGGAACCACGCCGCCGAAATCCTTGCCAACGGTTTCCAGATAGCGTTCGTAGGTCACTTCGATAAAGCGGTCGATGGTGGCTTTGTCCAGCGTGTTTGCGTAGGTCTGGTTGTTGTACCACGGGTTGCAGGGATCGCTTTCCACATAGGCGTACCACTTGCGTCCGGCAGCGTCAGCGCCTTCGTCAATGAGTTCGGCGGAAGCGAGGCATCCGTTTTCATCCAGCACCACGTCGTAGCAGCCGAGCAGATAGCCGTTGTTGGAGCGCCCGGAACGGCCCGACATCTCCGTGATTACCCCCTGTCCGTTGGCTTCGCCGTAGGCTTCGGTGGTGAAGAGCAGATGCCTTGCGCGGTACTGGGGATCTCTGGTGACCAGACCGCCCGCCGCGCCGCTGGGCCAGCGATCCTCGTCGTAGAGCCATGCGAGCATGTTTTCCTCGCGGCACTTTTCAACGCAGGCGCGGATGAGATCCATGTGCTCGTCGCTCAGGTACGGCGTCGCCATGCCGGTGCGCACGTGCATATGCGCGCCGCCGAGCCCCATCTGTTTGAGCACTTCAAGCTGGCGCAGAAGTTCGTCCTTTTCAAGCTCGCAGTTCCACGCCCAGAACGGCGTGCCGCGGTATTCACTGCCGGGATTCTGAAACAGCTCCCGGGAGAGGGTTTTGTCAGCGCTGCGGGGATAAAGCATATGAATCCTCCTTATGCATAGCAGATGTCAGGTTCGTCAAAGGCGGCCTCGCCTTCTTCGCAGAAGCGGCCCAGGAACACGCCTGTGAAGGTCATGGTGCGGGTGATTTCGGTGCAGAGTCCGGCTGCTGCGCCCTGACCCAGCAGCTGCCAGCCGTTGGCGGTGTGATAGAAGAAGGAATAGTTCTGCTTGTCCATGGTGATGCGAAGCTGTGCCGATTTTCCGTCGATGGGCACACAGGCGGTTTCGCACTCCATGTCGTACAGACGCTTGCGCACGGTTACGAAGCTCTGACCGTCACGGCGGCGCAGGATGACGTCGTAGTGATGGTCGTGGTTGTAGAAGGCTGTGATGCCTGCCAAACCGTCGCCGCTGAGGCTGACACGCGCGGTGAAGGCGCCTTTGAAATCCTCCTGACGGACGCCCTTGAATGCAGGCGACACGCCCGGCATGCTCAGTCCGACGCCCTTTCCGATGATGCGGCTGTCTTCATAGCAGGACATGTCCGGCGTGCGGATGTATGTGTCGCGCGATGCGGTATCCTCGTCCGTCCATTCAGGCAGGCCGGTTTCCAGCTCGCTTATCAGCGTGCCGTTTTCGTTGATCACCGGCCAGCCGTCCTCCGTCCATGTAACGCGGCTTAGGAACGTTTCGCGCCCCAGATTGTGCAGAAGAAGTCCCGGCAGCGGACGTACCGCAAGGCAGACCATCCACCATGCGCCGTTTGGGTCCTGCACCATGTCGGCATGGCCGGAGCAGCGGTAGTAATCAAACTGCGATTTGAGCCCGACCTGTGTCAGAATCGGATTGTGCGGGCAGGGTTCAAACGGGCCGGTCACGGACTTCGAGCGGAAGATGGTGACCATGTGTCCGTACTCGGTGCCGCCCTCGGCCACGGTGAGGTAGTGCCAGCTGCCGATGCGGTACATGTGCGCGCCTTCGGGCGTGGAGCCGCCGGTGCCGCGGCAGAGAACGGTTTTTTCGGAAAGAAACGCGCCGGTTTTGGGATCGATGACACTCTGCATGATGAAATGCTCCCGGCCCACGGAGGCGGAGGTGAGCAAATAGCATTTTCCGTCCTCAAAAAACAGATCGGGATCGATGCCCGGCTGGTCAATCCATACCGGGTCGCTCCACGGACCGGTGATGGCGAGCGCGGTTACAAGGAAGTTTCCGCCGCCGTCCACCAGCGTGGTGATCATGTAAAACGTGCCTTCGTGATAGCGCAGGGTGGGCGCATAGATGCCGCCGGAAGCGCGGATGCCGTCAAGCTTCAGCTGCTCAGGACGCGTCAGACAGTGTCCGATGAGCCGCCAGTGCGCCAGATCGCGGCTGTGGTAAATGGGCACGCCGGGGAAAAACTCAAAGGTTGAGGTCACCAGATAAAAGTCGTCGCCCACGCGGCAGATGCTCGGATCGGGATTGAAGCCGCGGATGATCGGGTTGCGTGCTGTGGCCATAAAAACCTCTCTTTGGTTGTCGAAAATCTGTTGGCACAAGTATACATCAAAATCATTGATTTTCCAATACCGGATTGTTCCGGCTTGCTCTTGGTAACAATTTGGAGTACAATACCCCATAGACGCCCGTACCCGGGCATTTTGCAAGGAGGAACCATCACATGAGCAATACGCTTCTTCGCAAGGATATTCCCGCCGAACTCAAGTGGGATCCGTCGCATATCTATGCTACCCAGGAAGACTGGGAAAAGGATTTTCTCTGGATCAAGGAGCAGGCCGACAAGCTGGCCCAGTACGCCGGAACCCTGAATCAGGGCCGCGACACGGTGCTTGCGGCGCTGAAACTGTACGCCGAAGCGGGCGAGCATCTCTCCCGCCTGTACAGCTATGCCAGCACCAACCTCAACTCCGATAACTCCGACGCTTTCTATCAGGGCGTTTCCGCCCGCGCAATGAGCCTGTATGCGCAGTTCATGACCGCCACGGCTTTCTTTACGCCCGAACTGCTCTCCCTGAGCGCCGAAACCCTGCAGGGCTACATCGCCGATCCTGAGTTTGCCGATTTTGACGCCATGCTCAAGGATCTGGAGCGCATGCGCCCGCACACCCTGTCCACCGAGATGGAAACCATGCTCGCCAGCGCCCAGGAAGTGCTCGGTGCGCCCGGCAACATCTACGATATGCTTACCGACGTGGATATGAAGCTGGGCAAGGTCAAGGACGAGAACGGCAAGTTCGTCGAACTCACCCACGCCCGCTACGGCTCCATGCTCGAAAGCGAGAACCGCAATGTGCGCAAGGCCGCCTATGAGCGCATGATGAAGGCCTATGCCGCCTACGGCTCCACCTTCGCCGCCACCTATTCCTCCAACGTCAAGTCCGACGTGTTCTCCGCCCGTGCCCACGGCTATCAGACCGCCCGCGAGGCCGCGCTGTATCCCGACGATATCCCGGTGAGCGTGTATGACAATCTGCTCACGGCCATCCACGACGCGCTGCCCACCCTGCACGCCTACTGCGAGCTGCGCAAGAAGGCCTTCGACGTGCCCACCGTGCATATGTACGACCTCTATGCGCCCATGACCAAGGGCTTTGACGGCAAGGTCAGCTTCGACGAAGCCTACGAGCTGCTTTTGGAAGGCGTTGCGCCGCTGGGCGAGGACTATGTGGAAACCGTTCGCAAGGCCAAGAGCGCCAACTGGATCGACGTTTTCGAAACGCCCAACAAGACCACCGGCGCGTACTCCAACGGCGCGGCCTACGGCGTGCATCCCTATGTGCTGCTCAACTTCCGTCCGGAACTGGA
This sequence comes from Clostridia bacterium, assembly GCA_017938645.1. The sequence goes on along the minus strand of JAGBBE010000108.1, from coordinate 9,830 downwards.
TGGCATGCTGACCCTCGCTCATGAAATGGGCCATGCCATGCACAGCTACTATTCCAACGGCGCGCAGCCCTTCGTCAAGAGCGATTACACCATCTTTGTGGCTGAAGTCGCCTCTACCTGCAACGAGGTGCTCACCATCCATGCCCTGCGCAAGAAGTATGAGGGCAACAAGGCCGCGCAGCTGACCCTCATCAACCACCTGCTCGAAGGCTTCCGCACCACCGTGTTCCGTCAGGCGATGTTCGCCGAGTTCGAGATGAAGGCCCATGCCATGGAAGAAGCCGGTCAGCCGCTGACCCGCGAGAGCCTGTGCGCCATGTACTATGACCTCAACAAGACCTATTACGGCGGCGGCTGCCGCGTGGACAAGGTGGTTGAGAACGAGTGGATGCGCATCCCGCACTTCTACCGCTCCTTCTATGTCTACAAGTACGCCACCGGCTTCTGCGCTGCGGTTGCGCTGGCCAATAAGATTCTCACCGGCGGCGAGGAAGCTGTGAAGGCCTACCGCAAGTTCCTCACTTTGGGCGGCAGCATGTCTCCCATCGAGGAACTCAAGGTTGCCGGCGTTGACATGTCCACGCCCGAGCCTGTGGTTTCTGCGCTGGATACGTTTGCGGAGCTTCTTGCAGATTTCTCTGAAATGATGGACTGACGTCCTGTCGGAATGCTTTCGTGCAGCCCCTCCGGCACCTCCAGAAAAGTTCTGCATCCAAGAACAAAAAAACCCTTGCAAAAGCATAAGTACTATGTTATAATCTCTCGTGCGGTTCAAAAACCGACCCACAGCATGCGCAAAAGAGGTGAAAGTGCGTGAAAGAAAAGATCCATCCCAAATATGGCAAGTCCATCGTCCGTTGCGTGTGCGGTGAGACGTTTGAGACGGGTTCCGTGAAGGGTGAACTGAAGGTCGAAATTTGCTCCAAGTGCCACCCCTTCTACACCGGCAAGCAGAAGCTGGTCGATACCGGCGGACGCGTTGACCGCTTCAAGAAGCGTTTCAACATGGAATAAGCCATTCAAAAGAGCGCCTGAGGGCGCTCTTTTTGATATTCCGGTTTCTGAGAGCGCCGGAATGTGTATATAGAAATCACGGCGCTTTGTTTACAAACTGGTTACATCTGCGTTCAGGCTCTCCGGCAGGAAACAGCGCGCAGTGCGTCGAAATACAGAACTTGCGCATCTGTGGTCTTTTTCGATGCGCGGAAAGGAAACGATACACATGAGCAAAAATCAGCAGTCCGCATGTCCGCGTGTAGATATCGGCGGTCAGGCCGTGATGGAGGGCGTGATGATGAAAGCGCCCGACGCCATCGCCATCTCCGTGCGCCGTCCCAATGGAACCATCGTCACCAAGCGCACTACCTATGTGCCCAAGTCCAAGAAGCATCCGTGGATGGGCTGGCCCATCATCCGAGGCGTGGTCAACTTTGTGTCCATGCTCTCTACCGGCATGAACATCCTGCAGGAAAGCACCGAGATGCTCGGCGTTCTGGAGGAGGAGCCCACCAAGTTCGAAAAATGGCTTGCCAAGAAGCTTGGCAAGGGCATTGATAAGGTCGTCATGGGCATGGCCATCGTGCTGGCGGTCATTCTCTCCGTGGGTCTGTTTTTCATGATTCCCGAGGGCGTTGCGCGCGGCCTCAAGGCGCTGATGCCCGATCCCGCCATGAACTGGCTGATCAACCTGCTGAGCGGTGTTGTACGCATTCTGATTCTGATCGCCTACATCCTCTTCTGCTGCCGCGTGCCCGATGTGCGCCGTACCTTCGAATACCACGGCGCGGAGCATAAGACCGTGTACTGCAACGAAAACGGTCTGCCGCTCACGCCCGAAAATGCGCAGCAGTTCTCCACCCTGCATCCCCGCTGCGGAACCAGCTTCCTGCTCATTGTGTTCGTGATTTCCATTGTGATGTTCACGCTGGTGGGCTATCAGGGCAGCAACTACTTCCTGCGTCTGGGAAGCCGATTGCTTCTGCTGCCGGTGGTGGCAGGCATCAGCTATGAGGTTCTGAAGGGCCTGGCCCACGCCGACAACAAGCTCGTGCGCGCTCTGCGCTGGCCGGGCATGCAGATGCAGCGTCTCACCACCAAGGAGCCGACCAGCGAGATGCTGGAAGTGGCCATTGTGTCCATGAACGTGGCGCTCTACGGTCTGCCCAAGGGCTGTCCCGTGACCCGCGACGGCTACACCGTGATTAAGGATTACCGCGTCACCGATCCCAGCTACGTGCCTCCGGCTGAGGAAGCAGAGGAAGAGGAAGCCCAGGAGGTTCAGGCTGAGGCATGACCATCCGAGAAGCCCTTTTGTCGGCTGAGCGCAGGATGACGGATGCCGGCGTTCCTGATCCGCACATCGATGCGGAGTGGATGATGGAAGCCGTCACAGGCCTTGGCCGGATGCAGCAGAAGCTGCAAAGTGCAAAAGAACTTACACCCGAGCAGGAGCAGCGTTTTTCGTCGCTCCTGCTTTCGCGCGCAAACAGGGAACCGGTGCAGTACCTGCTGGGCGAACAGTATTTCTACGGCCTGCGCTTCCATGTGACGCCCGATGTGCTGATTCCCCGTCAGGAAACGGAGGAACTGTGTGAATGGGGCCTGAGCTTCCTGCAAAAACAGCCCGCGCCCACAGCGCTGGATCTGTGCACGGGAAGCGGCGCGATTGCCGTAACGCTTGCGTACAGATGTCCGAAGGCGGAAGTCACCGCTTCCGACCTGAGCGGCAACGCGCTCGGAGTGGCGCAGAAAAACGCGCTTGCAAACGGCGTGAACGTCCGTTTTCTCCAGGGCGATCTGTGGGAACCGCTTGAGGGCATGAAGTTTGATCTGATCCTGTCCAATCCGCCCTATATTCCCAGTCTGGAGTGCGATACCCTTCAGCCTGAGGTGATGAGGGAGCCGCGCATGGCGCTGGACGGCGGCGCGGACGGGCTGGATTTCTACCGCCGCATTGCACAGGGTGCACAGGAGCATCTGAATCCCGGCGGAATGATTGCTGTGGAGCTGGGCATTGGCGAGGCGGAGGACGTGGCGGAGATGTTCCGCCGCGCCGGACTTGCGGACGTTGAGATCCGCAAAGACCTCTATGGCGTGGAGCGCATGGTGGGCGCGCGCCGAAGGAGAGAAGACCATGTTTGAGAAATTTGACTGGATGATTGGCCGCTATCAGGAACTGAGCGAAGCGGTCAGCCAGCCGGAGATCATTGCCGATCAGGCGAAGTGGCAGAAGATGCTCAAGGAGCACGCTTCTCTGGAGCCTGCCGTGACGGCTTACCGGAACTATCAGAAGACGCTGGAAGACATCGAAGGCGCAAAGGAACTTCTGTCCGTGCCGGACATGGCGGAGCTTGCCCAGATGGAACTGGACGAGCTGAATGAGAGCAGGCTTGAGCAGGAGGAACAGCTCAAAATTCTGCTTTTGCCCAAGGATCCGGACGCCGACCGCAACGTCGTGGTGGAAATCCGCCAGGGCGCAGGCGGCGACGAGGCGGCGCTGTTTGGCGCGCTGCTTCTGCGCATGTATACGCGCTATGCCGAGCGCAGCGGTTTCCGCGTGGAACCGGTCAATTACAACATGACCGAGCTTGGCGGCGTGAAGGAAGCGGTGTTCAACATCATCGGCTCCGGCGCGTTCAACCGTCTGCGATTCGAAAGCGGCGTGCACCGCGTGCAGCGCGTGCCCACCACCGAGGCTGGCGGACGCATTCATACCTCGACCTGCACGGTGGCTGTGCTGCCTGAGGTGGAGGATGTGGACGTGGTCATCAATCCCGCTGATCTGCGTATCGACACCTACCGCGCAGGCGGCGCGGGCGGACAGCACGTCAACCGCACTGACTCCGCGGTTCGCATGACGCATATTCCCACCGGTATTGTGGTGCAGTGCCAGAACGAGCGCAGCCAGATCCAGAACCGCGAAATGTGCATGCGCATCCTCAAAAGCCGTCTGTACGACAAGTACCGCGAGGAAAAGGACAGCGCCTACGCCGCCAACCGCAAGGGCCAGATCGGCACGGGCGACCGCAGCGAGCGCATCCGCACCTACAATTTTCCGCAGGGCCGCGTGACGGATCACCGCATCGGTCTGACGCTTTACAAAATCGACGCCGTGCTCGACGGTGACCTCGATGAACTCATCGAGGCGCTGCTTCTGGCCGAGCAGGCGGAAAAACTCAAAGAACTGTAAGGGGAATCATCGTGATTACGCAGATCCTTCAACCTACCGAGGATTCCATTCTCCAATCGGCGCGCGTGCTGCGCGAAGGCGGTCTGATCGGCCTGCCCACGGAAACGGTCTACGGTCTGGCGGCCAACGCGCTGGATGAAAAGGCGGTGCTGTCCATTTTCGCGGCCAAGAACCGCCCGGCGGATAATCCGCTCATCGTGCACGTGCCTTCGCCCGACGACGCTATCCCGCTGTGTCACATCAGCCCGCTTGCCAAAGCGCTGATGGACCGCTTCTGCCCGGGCCCGCTGACGCTTCTTTTGCCCAAGAAACCCACGGTTCTGCCCGTGGTCAATGCGGGTCTTGAGAGCGTGGCCATCCGTATTCCGGAGCATCCGGTGGCGCAGCGCGTGCTTCGCGCCTGCAGGCTGCCCATCGCCGCGCCCAGCGCCAACACCTCCGGTAAGCCCAGTCCCACCACGGCGATGCATGTGTATCATGACATGCGCGGCAAGCTGCCCATCATTCTGGACGGCGGCGAGTGTCAGGTGGGTCTGGAAAGCACCGTCATCGACATGACGCGCGATATTCCCACCGTGGTTCGTCCCGGCGGAATCACGCCGGAGATGCTTTTGGAGGTTCTGCCCGAAGTTCGCGTGGCCGACAGCGTGCTCCGTCCTCTGCGCGAGGGCGAAAAGGCCGTCTCGCCTGGCATGATGTACAAGCATTATGCGCCAGGCGGTACGCTTTCGATGGTCAGAGGTGCGCAAAACAATGTAGAGCGCTGCTGTCGCAAACTGTACGAAGAGGCCAAAGCCGACGGCAAAACCGTACGCATTCTGGCCTTTGAAGAGCATCTGTCTGCCTACGAAGGGCTTGAAACGCTGTCCATCGGACGGCTGAGCGAGCCCGAAACCGTGAGCCACAAGCTTTTCGCTGTTCTTCGGCAGATGGATGACGAAGGCGTGGAGGTGCTCTTCAGCGAGGTGCTGCCCGCCGAGGGGATCGGCCTTGCAATTATGAACCGCCTGAGCCGCGCTGCCGGATTCCGTACCATTGATGCAGATGAATAAATAAAAAAGAAAGCTGAACGAGCCGGAGCTCATTCAGCTTTCTTTTTATCCGCCAGCGCCGTGAGCAGAAGTCCGCCCAGAATCATCGCGCTGCTGATTCCTTTTTTCAAGGTAAGGGTTTCGCCCAGCAGGAGCATGCCGAAAATCAGGCTGGACAGCGGCTCCAGAAGCGAGTAGATGGAACTGTCCGTGTCGCCTGCGAGCCTGACGCCCGCCTGCAGCAGCGTGCATCCGCCCAGGCTTACCAGCAGCGTCGCACAGACCACATAGCCCCATGCCTCCGGCGTGAGCGAGAGCGTAAGCTTGCCCATGCCGATTCCGCACACTGCGCTCAGCACGCTGCCGGAAAGCGAACACAGGGTCATCAGCCGGTACAGGGGCATCGGTTCGGAGGCCTCCTTGCTGAGAACCACCATGTATCCGGCAAACACCACGCCGGAAAGAATCGCCAGCGCCATGCCAAGCAGCGACAGGCCGCCGGGGCCGATGTCCACCAGCACAACGGCGCCCAGCATGCCCAGAACCAGTCCGCCCCATTTCAGGCGGCCGGGACGCATTTTGTCGGCGATGACGTGGTAGAGAATCACAAACAGCGGATAGAGGAAGTGCAGAATCGTCGCAATGCCCACCGACAGGTAGCTGTAGGATGAATACAGCAGCAGCGAGCAGCCGAACTGCAGGATACCGGCCAGAAGCGCAACCATGATCTGTTTTTTGGTGGCACGGAAGCGGGGCGCAGTAACCCGGCCAAGAACAAACAGAAAGGGCAGGGGAATGACGCCGCGCAGAAAGGCCATATTCACGCCGTTGTTGCCGCCTTGATAAGAAAGTCCTGCCAGAACGGGCGTAAAGCCGAAAATGACTGCGGACAGGAGTACGTAAAGAATGCCTTTTGCGCGGGAGCGATTCATGATAAAAGCCTCCTTGGTATCGATGCAGCAATGATTGTATCAGGAAGGAGAAGAGAAAACAAGAAGGAACACATGCTGCTTTCACCGAAAAATATAGGCAGAAATTGATGGGAGGAAGCATACATGAACGAACTGAAATGGACAAAAGGCGTTATTTACGACCCTGCGCATCCTGAAATCTGCGTACTGGATCTGTGCGAGCCCGATGTGGAGGAAAAGGTCCCGCTGTTTGTGTTCTTCCACGGCGGCGGACTGACGGTGGGCACGCAGGACATCTATCCGGCGCTGCAGGCGCTTGCGGCGCAGTATGGAATTGCCGTGGCCTCTCCGGCCTACCGCATGTATCCCGATGCGCATTTTCCGGACTTCATCGTGGATGCGGCCAACGCCATCGCGTGGATGGAGCGCGAGTGGAAGATCAGTCAGAAGTATTCCAAGATTGTGGTTGGCGGTTCGTCAGCGGGCGGATACCTCAGCCTGATGCTGTATTTTGCAAAGCATTTTCTCCGGGATGCCGGGGTGGATGAATCCATCATCGGCGGATGGATTTTCAACGCAGGCCAGCCTACGTCTCATTTCCGCGTGCTTCAGGAGCGCGGTTTCGATGGACGCTGCGTGCGTGTGGACGAGGATGCGCCGCTGTATTACATCACCGAATCGTTCAAGGACAAGCCGACCGTTCCGGTGCTGATTCTCTCGGCGGATCATGACATGGTCAACCGTCTGGAGCAGAATGTGATGCTGGCAACGGCGCTTAAGCATTTTGACTATCCTGAGGACAAGGTCGGGCTGCGCGTGATGGAAAACTACCGACACTGTCAGTACGACGAGGCGCAGGATGAAAACGGAACCTATGTGTTTGCAGAAATCATTGCAGAATTTGTGAGGAAACTGGCATGAGTTATCTGTTTGGCGTCGACTATTATCCGGAACACTGGCCCCGGGAACGCTGGGCGACGGATGCAAAAATGATGCGCGAAATGGGCATCACCATCGTGCGCATGGCGGAGTTTTCATGGGCAAAGTGGGAACCGCGCGAGGGTGAGTTCCACTTTGAGGACCTGGACGAAGCCATTGAAATCCTCGCTTCCGAAGGCATCGACTGCATTCTCGGTACGCCCACGGCCGCGCCGCCTGCGTGGATCATCCGTCAGAATCCCGAAATCCAGCCTGTCGATCCGCACGGGCTGGTTCGTTCCTTCGGCGGACGGCATCACGACTGCCAGTCCAACCCGGTGTACCGCGAGCACATCCGCCGCTTTGTGACCGCCTTTGCCGCGCACTATGCCAAAAATCCGCACGTGGTCGGCTGGCAGGTGGACAATGAGCTTGGCAACAGCCACGGCGATCTGTGCTTCTGCCCTGAGTGCGAAAAGCGCTTCCGCAATTGGCTTGAGGAAAAGTACGGAACCATTCAAGATCTCAATCGCTGCTGGGGAACGGCGTTCTGGAGTCAGGATTATGGCAGCTTTGAGGAAATTGAGTCGCCCAAGGCCACGGCCAGCGGACACAATCCCTCGCACGAATTGGACTGGAAGCGTTTCTGTTCGGATCTGGTGCTGGAGTTCCATCAGTTCCAGGCGGATATCCTGCGCGCCGCTGCCCCGGACAAGTTCATCACTCACAACATGATGGGCTTTTCTGACAAGGTTGACTATACCAGGCTGTCCGAACAGTTGGACTTTGCCTCCCACGATCAGTATCCCGGCGGTCACTTCCATGCGCGCCATGATGTGTTCCGCGCCGACTTCCACGCCGCTGAAACGGATTTTATCCGCAGCGTGAAGCAGAAGCCCTTCTGGATCATGGAGCAGGAGTCCGGCATCACCGGCTGGGAGATCCTCGGACGCGCGCCCAAGCCCGGCCAGCTGGCATTGTGGGCCATGCAGTGCGTAGCACATGGTGCGGATACGATTGTGTTCTTCCGCTGGCGCTCCTGCCTGATGGGCACCGAGCAGTACTGGCATGGCATTCTGCCGCACAACGGCGTGCCCGGACGCTATTACCGCGAGATCAGGGCCTTTATGGACAAATACGCGCCGCTTCTGCAGCAGATTCAGGGCGCGATGCCGCGCAAAGAGGCGGGCATTCTGTTTTCCTATGATCAGGACTACGCCTTTGCTGTGCAGCCGCATCATCCCGAGCTGCGCTACACCGGCCATCTGATGACCTACTATTCCGCGCTCTACCGCCGCAACATCCCGGTTGATTTTGTGCATGCCCATCACGATTTCAGCGGATACAAGGTGCTCATCGCGCCGCTTCAGTTCCTGATGACACCTGCGCTTTCGCAGAAGTTCCGCGAGTATGTCGCCAACGGCGGTACGCTGGTACTGGACTTCCGCAGCGGCGTGAAGGACGAACATAACATCGCCATTTCCCAAGGTCATGTGCCCTGTCTGCTGGACGATCTGTGCGGCCTGAGGGTAACGGAGTACGACTGTCTGCGCGACTGCACGGGCCGCGTGCGCTGGGACGGAGAGGAATACGAGTGCCGGATGTGGAGCGACATTGTGGAAACCACCACGGCCGAGCCGCTGGCGGAATATGCCGCCGAGTTCTATGCAGGTACCCCCGCCATCACCCGCAACGGTTTTGGCAGGGGACAGGTCTACTACATCGGCACTCAGATGAGTCCGGCTCTGGCCGATCGTTTTGCTGAGGAGCTTGCGCTCAGGCCCCTTCTGTCCACACCCTCTGGCGTGGAGGCGGTACACCGCGAAAAGGACGGCGTACAATATCTGTTTGTGCTCAACCACACGGATAAAAAGCATGAAATCACGCTGGGCGACGGCTGGAAGCCCTACGAAGAAAATCAGGGAAATGTGATTTCTCCTTACGGGATTCTGTTGTATACAATGCAAACCCACAACTGATCTATTGTAAAAGTGAGAAAGTTCATATATAATACTATTATGCGGAATATCCGCAAATTGAATACAAGCAAGGAGAACTGATTCCAATGAAAAAGTTTGCTGCTCTTCTGCTGGCTGTGCTCATGCTCGTGAGCTGCACCGCCATGGCCGAAACCGTGAAGATGGACAAGCTGACCTTCCAGTTCGTGCCCTCCAAGGACGCTGACGTGATCATCACCGGCACCGCCAACCTGCCCCAGCTGGTGCAGGCTGAAATGGCCAAGCTCGGTTACGAAATCGGCGAAGTGGAAATCTCCGTTGGCACCAGCTATGAGGCCACCGGCGAAGCCATGTGCGCTGGCTCCATCGATGTGGGCTGGCTGCCCGGCGGCACCTACGCCATCTACAGCCAGGCCAAGGAAGTCGACGTCATCCTGACCGCCACCCGCGCTGGTCTGAGCAATGACAGCGAAGATCCCGCCACCTGGAACGGCGAAGCCAACAAGACCCTGCCCACCGACGAGCAGGTCACCTTCTACCGCTCCCTGATCTACGCCGCTCCCACCGAGAAGGGCAAGGCTCTGGCTGCCAAGGCCAACGCCGGCGAAGCCATCACCTGGGAAGAGCTGGACGCTGCTACCTGGGCCGTGGGCAACACCTCCTCCAACGCTGGTTACATCTATCCCACCATGTGGCTGATGGAAAACTATGACGGCAAGAAGGTCTCCGACCTCTCCAACGTTGTCCAGCTGGGCTATGCAGATGCCTTCGCACAGGCTGCTGCTGAGCAGGTTGACATCATCGTTTGCTACGCCGACGGCCG
>JAGBBE010000107.1 GCA_017938645.1 Clostridia bacterium | reverse complement strand
GCCATGACCTCTCAGAACCCCGAGCGCGCTCTGATGGTTTATGACCTCCTGCGCAACGATCCCGAAATCTACCGCCTGATGCAGTACGGCATCGAGGGCGACATGTACACCCTGGATGAGAACGGCTACATCGTTCGCCCCGAAGGCTGGGACGACGGCACCATGGGCGTGAGCCTGAACTGGTGGTGGGGCCGCCGCGACGCTCTCGAGCTGCGCGCTGCTGACCGCGATTGGGAAGCCATCGACGCTCTGTACAACAAGTACGAGTCCGTTAAGATCAACTATCCCTACGGCCGCGTTGTGTTCGACCTGACCATGATCCAGATGTACCTGGACAACCTGAGCAATGTTTACAACACCTATATGCCGCGCATCGTGTTCGGCATGGTGGATGATCCCGCCGCTTTCGTTGCCGAGTTCCGTGAGCAGCTGAAGGCCGCCGGCATCGACATCTGCATGCAGGAGATCCAGAACCAGATCAACGCCGCTTACGGCCTGTAATCTGTGATCTGAATCACTTGACGTAAACCAAACGGGGCTGCCGTGGGAATCCGATTCCCCGGCAGCCCCTATTCCATATCCTGACGGAGGTACACCCATGAGCGAAAAGATGAATCTCAATCTGGACTGGCGCTTCCATCTCGGAGAAGAGGTCGGCGCGGATTTTATGGGCTGGGATGACAGTGCATGGCGTGTGGTTACCCTGCCGCACGACTGGTCCGTGGAGCATCCCTTTGATAAGTGCCATGCCAGCGGCACGGGTTATCTGCCCGGCGGTACCGCATGGTACCGCAAGCATTTCATTCTGCCTCAGGACGCAGCGGGCAAGCGCGTGAGAGTGACCTTCGGCGGCGTGTACAAGCATGCGCGCGTGTGGGTCAACAGCAACTATCTGGGCCAGAGGGCGTATGGCTACGCTACCTTTACCCATGATGTGAGCGCCTTTGTGCGTCCGGGCGAAAATGTGATCTGTGTGCGCGTAGAGCATAACGAAGTTGCGGATTCCCGCTGGTTCACCGGCAGCGGAATCTACCGCGACGTTACGCTGGAAATTACTGATCCGTGCTCCTTCGAGACCGACGGAGTGTTCGTGACCACAGAAAAGGTGGAAAACGGCACCGCCTACGTGAAGGTTCAGTATGAGACTTTGGGTGCGGACGGCGCAAAGTTTGCCGTGAAGAAGTGCTGCGGCTGCGTGGTGGCTGAAACTGAAGTGAGCGGCGAATGCGGCGAAGCGGTGCTGGAGATTCCGGAAGCCATGCTGTGGAGCCCGGAAAACCCGACGCTGTATCGCCTCGTGGCCTGCGCTGTCAAGGATGGCGCGGTAACCGACGAGCAAATCATTCCCTTCGGCGTCCGTACTATCCGCTTTGACGGCGACAAGGGCTTCTTCCTCAATGAGGAGAATATGAAGCTCAAGGGCGTCTGCGTCCATCATGACGCGGGCGCGCTGGGCGCTGCCGTGCCCAAGGCCGTGTGGGCGAGAAGGCTTGAAAAGTTCAAGGAAATGGGCTGCAACGCCATTCGTACCGCTCATAATCCGCCGGACAGTCATCTGCTGGATCTGTGCGATGAAATGGGCTTCCTCGTCATGGACGAGGCCTTTGACGAGTGGGAAGGCGCGAAGAACAAGTGGTGGCAGGGTCACAACGTGTATCCGCCCAAGCGCTTCGGCTATGCCGAGGACTTCCCGCAGTGGTATCGCGCGGATCTGGAGGGTATGGTCAAGCGCGACCGCAACCATCCGTCTATCGTCATCTGGAGCATCGGCAACGAGATCGATTATCCCAACGATCCCTATGTCACGCCGCTGTTCAGGGAAGTGCTGGGCAACAACGACGACAACAAGCCCGCTGCTGAGCGCATGTATGACGTGCGCAAGCCTGATGCGGGCCGTCTGGCGGTGGTGGCTCAGGAACTGACGGATATTGTGCATGCGCTGGACCAGACCCGTCCAGTCACGAGTGCGCTGAGCTTCCCGGAACTGTCCAACCGCACGGGCTATGCCGATGTGCTGGACGTGGTGGGCTATAACTACAAGGAGCAGTTCTACGAGGAGGATCACGCCAAATATCCCGGCCGCGTGATCTACGGCAGCGAGAACGGCAAGAACGCCAAGGCATGGCACGCCGTGCGCGACAACGACTATATCTGCGGTCAGTTCCTGTGGACGGGCATCGACTTCCTCGGCGAGTGCCGCGGCTGGCCGGTACGCATCTCTCAGGCCGGTCTGATGAATCTGGCTGCGTTCCCCAAGGCCGGGTTCTATCAGCGCAAGGCCATGTGGACGGACGAGCCCTTTGTCAAGATTGCTGTCGGCCACGAGGATGACGAGTGGAAGGGCCCCGAAAGCGAGCTCTTTGCGTGGAAGGATGAAGATGGCCGCATGATGCGCGTCAGCTGCTATTCCAACGCCAAGGCAGTGGAACTGTTCCTCAACGGCGAATCCCTCGGTGTGAAGGAAATCACCGATGCGGACGAATACCGCGCCTGCTGGATGGTTCCCTATCAGGCGGGCGAGCTCAGGGCGGCAGCGGACGGCGCTGAAGACGTGCTGTCCACCACCGGCAAGGCCGCTTCTATCGTGCTGAAGGCTGATCGTGATGCGCTGAAGGCAGATGGTCAGTCCATCGCGCATGTGGAAGTGACGCTTCTGGACAAGGAAGGCCGCGTGGCCTCCGCTGATGACGAGGAAATCATCTATCAGCTCCTGGGCGATGCGGAAATCATCGGCATTGAAAACGGCAAGCCGGACGATCTGACCCCGTATGCAGAACGTCATCGCGCCACCTTTGGCGGCAAGGCGCTGGTCTATCTCCGCGCCGGACGCACCGGCGGTGAGATCGCGCTGCATGCCTTCACCAGAACCGGTCTGCGCGCTGTGTGTACCATCTGTCAGAAGTAAAGCAAAAGGGAGGCAACTGCCTCCCTTTTTCATGAAAAAAGCGGTTTAGTGCGCCAGTTTCCAGTGTAAAGTATAGATGCAAATCAACCAAAGGAGCGATAACAATGCTTGAAGCAGGCATGAAGGCGCCGGATTTTCTGCTGAGGGATCAGCACGGCAATGAAGTAAAACTGTCCGATTTTCTGGGCAAAAAGGTGGTTCTCTATTTCTATCCGCGTGATAATACGCCCGGCTGTACCCGTCAGGCCTGCGCCTTTGCACAGAACTATGAGGCGTTTCGTTCCAGCAATGTGGCCGTGATCGGCGTGAGCAAGGACTCCGTAGCCTCGCATCAGAAGTTCGCAGAAAAGTATGATCTCCCCTTTGTACTGGTCTCCGATCCGGAACTGCAGGCCATTCAGGCCTTTGGCGTGTGGCAGGAAAAAAAGCTCTATGGCAAGGTCAGCATGGGCGTGGTGCGCAGCACCTTCATCATCGATGAAAACGGTGTGATTGAAAAGGTCATGCCCAAGGTGAAACCCGATACCAACGCTGCCGAGATTCTGGCGTATCTGGCATGAAGATCATTATTTCACCGGCCAAAAAGATGCGCGTCGATACGGACAGCATGGAGTGTCTCGATCAACCGGTTTTTCTTTCCAAAACGGAAAAGCTGCTTGAAAGGCTTCAGGGCATGACGCCTGCAGAATTGCAGAAGCTGTGGAAGTGCAACGATCAGATCGCGGCGCTGAACGTCGAGCGCCTTGACGGCATGTCGCTCACCCGCAGTCTTACGCCTGCGCTGCTGGCATACGAAGGCATCCAGTACCGCTGCATGGGTCCGGAGGTTTTCACGGACCGCGAGTTTGCCTACATTCAGGAGCATCTGCGTATTCTGTCCGGTTTTTACGGCATGCTTCGCCCGTTTGACGGAATCGTTCCATACCGGCTGGAAATGCAGGCGGCGCTGACGGTGGATGGGTGCAGAGATCTGTATGCCTTCTGGGGCGGAAGCATTGCAGAAAAGCTGACGGAGGGCACGGACTGCATCATCAATCTGGCATCGAAGGAATACAGCCGCTGCATTACGGCGTATCTCCCGTCGGATGTGCGTCTGATCACCTGCGTTTTCGGCGAAGAAAAGGCGGGAAAGGTGATTGAAAAGGGAACCATGTGCAAGATGGCGCGCGGCGAAATGGTGCGTTTCATGGCCGAAAACCAGATCGAAAATCCTGAGGATCTGAAGCAGTTCAACCGGCAGAATTACCGTTATTCTGAGTTGTATTCGGATGAATCCAGTTTTGTATTCATCAGGTAAAGCAAAACCACCCGATGTACGGGTGGTTTTGCTTTATTTTGTTAGCTTTAGCGAAAAATAACCACCAGCAGAGCTGGTGTGGATGGAAAAACTTGAGATACAGGAAACCTCCTTTGCTATAATAAGTTCAGGTCTGGCAACCGAAACAAAAAGCAAAGGAGGTTTGTCATTTATGACAAATGACAATCGTAGTTTATCACATACAAAATGGAATTGTAAATATCACATCGTATTTGCACCGAAATATCGGAGACAAGAAATCTATGGACGGATCAAAGCCGATATAGGAAAAATACTAAGACAACTGTGCGAAATGAAGGGAGTAGAAATCATAGAAGCAGAAGCCTGCGCGGATCATATTCATATGCTGGTAAGTATACCACCACATTTGAGCGTGTCAGCATTTGTAGGCTATCTGAAAGGAAAAAGTTCGCTGATGATCTTTGACAGGCATGCAAATCTAAAATACAAGTATGGAAATCGACACTTTTGGTGCAGAGGATACTATGTGGATACCGTAGGAAGAGACAAGACAATAATAGCAAAATATATTCGCAACCAGTTACAGGAAGATATTATGGCAGACCAGTTGTCGTTCAAAGAGTATCTTGACCCGTTTGATCCGGAAAAGAAATCCAAGCCGGGAAAGAAACCAAGGGCATAAAAACAGGCCGCTTTAGCGGCGGCCTGAGAAAAGATGCGGTTGCCAGATCTTTCAACGCGCCTTTAGGCGCTGCTGGTATTGTCGCCTTGAAGGCGCGGTGCATACCACCAGCTCAGCTGGTGGTTTTGATTATCGGGATTATCCCTTTACAGCGCCGGCCATAACGCCGGAAACGATGTACTTCTGACAGGTCAGGTAGAAAATGATGATGGGAACGATGGACATCATGATCAGAGCCATGGTTGCGCCAAGGTCAACGTGACCGTAGCTTCCCTGCAGGTACTGGATATGAATCGGAATGGTGCGGTATACGGTACGGTCCAGAACCAGATACGGCAGCAGGTAGTCATTCCATACCCACATGATCTCCAGTACGCCAACAGAAATGAAAATGGGCTTGAGCATGGGGAAAACCACGCCGAAGAACGTGCGCAGCGGGCCGCAGCCATCGATGGCGGCTGCCTCCTCAATGGCAAGGGGCATACCCTTGACAAAGCCCACAAACATGAACACCGCAAGACCTGCGCCAAAGCCCAGATAGATGACCGGAATGGTCCAGGGCGTGTTCAGTCCGGTAACGTTGGCGGTCTTGGCCAGCGTGAACATGACCATCTGGAAGGGGACGATCATGGAGAAAACGCACAGGTAGTATACGATGCGGGAGAACAGATCGTCCACGCGGGAGATATACCAGGCGGCCATCGAAGTGCAGATCAGGATCAGCGCTGCAGAAAGAATGGTGATGACGAAGCTGTATTCCACAGATTTGATGAAGGGATATTCGCCGAAAGTCATACCATTGACATAGTTGTACCAGCCCACATTGGTTTCCGCATTGGGCAGGGCGAAGGTGTCGGTGTTGATGGAGCCGTTTTCCTTAAAGGAGTTGTAGGCCACAACGGCAATGGGCATCATGTAAAAAATGGAGATGATGACAAACAGAATACTCAGGATTTTCCTGCCGAGCTTTCGATTTCGCATTACTGCTGCACCTCCTTGGAATGAGTCGCGCGGAGCTGAACAAGCGCGATAACAGCCACCAGAACGAAGAACAGCACGGCCTTGGCCTGACCAACGCCGCGGGACTTGGAGTTGAGATAGAAGGTGTTGTAGATGTTAAGCGCCAGCATTTCCGTGGTGCGAAGCACCGTGCCGTCCGGACGGAAGGAGAACGGCTGACCGCCGGTAAGCACCAGGTTCTGGTCAAACAGCTTGAAGCCGTTGGTCAGAGACAGGAAGGTACAGATGGTAATCGAGGGCATCACGGTGGGGATGGTGATGTGCCACAGGGTATGCCAGCCGTTGGCGCCGTCGATCTGCGCTGCTTCCAGCATATCCTCACTTACAGACTGAAGACCGGCGATATAGATGATCATCATGTAGCCAATCTGCTGCCAGCAAAGCATAATGATCAGGCCCCAGTAGCCGTAGGTCGAATTGAGCACGATGGAGGTGTTGTAGTTCTGCAGGAAACCGTCGAAGATCATGCTCCAGATATAACCCAGCACGATGCCGCCGATCAGGTTGGGCAGAAAGAATACGCCGCGGAAGAGGTTTGCACCGGCGATATCACGCGTGAGAGCATAGGCCACGGCAAAAGCCAGCACGTTGATGATCACAAGGGAGGAAACCGCGACCAGAGCCGTGTAACCGAAGGCGTGCATAAAGCCCGGATCCTGCACAGCCTTTACATAGTTGCCGATGCCGATCCACTTGGCGTTGCTGGTAATGGTGAATTTACAGAAGGACAGATAAATTCCCTGCAAAAACGGCCACAGGAAGCCAATGCAGAAACACACAAACGTAGGAAGCAGGAAAATGGGGAAGAGTTTTTGAATGGGCCTGCGAATAAGCTGCGAGTTGACGGCTGATTCGCTTCTCCTGTTTTTTTTCATGGTTTTCATCCGCTCCTTGGTTTACCGTCTCATCAATGCTCTGCAGGAGCGCTGATGAGACGGCAAGCTTACTTGCAAATCAGAGGAAAAAGGGAGCGGGGCCAAGCCCGCTCCCCGGAATGCATGTTTAAATACTGGAATTACTGGTTGGCATACTGGGTAGCCCAGCCCTGCACGAAAGCAGTAACCACGTCGTCCCAGCTGCCGGTGCCGGCAGAGTACTGGGTCATAGCGGCCACAACGCCAGCGCGCCAGGTGTCAACGTTGGGAGTGTAGTTGAAGGCCCAGGACACAACGTACTTGCCCTCAGCGATGTACTTGTTGGCATCGTTGAAGAACACGTTGTCAGAAGCCTTGGCGGCCTTGAAGGGGATGGGGCCAAACTGCTCGGCCATCATGGTGGTGCCTTCTTCGCCGGTCACGACCCACTTGAGGAAGTCCAGGGTAGCCTTCTGGTCAGCTTCGGAAGCCTGGCTGTTGACGGCCCAGCAGTTCTCAGTGCCGCAGGGCAGAGCAGCGTTCTCTTCGCCTTCGACGCCGATGTAGATGGGCAGCATAACCAGATCTTCAGCCTTCATGCCGTACTTGCCGGTCAGGTTGGCGTATTCCCAGGTGCCGTTCTGATAGAAAGCAGCCTTGCCCTCGCCGAAAGCGGCCAGAGACTCGTCGCCAGTGGAGGAAGCCAGCTGGCTGGGATCCACGGAAGCGTTGTTGATGTACAGATCCCAGATGTTCTTGAAGCCATCCAGGTAAGCGCCGGTGATGGTGGCGGGCTGAGAAGTCACGCCATTGTCACGGAACTCGTAGTACAGGGGCATGTTGGCCAGATGGCCGGAGAAACGCCAGGAGCTGGAACCGTCCAGACCGGCGGGAGAGAAGGCGTCGAAGCCCAGCTCGTCCTTACGGGCGTGGATGTCTTCCACAACGGCCTTCAGGGTTTCGAAGTTCACGATTTCTTCCACGGTGTGGCCGGCCTTCTCGATGAGGGCCTTGTTGGCGATGATGCCGAAAGCTTCGTAGCAGTAGCCCACAGCGTACAGTTCGCCGTTCTCGCCGTAGAGGTTGAAGTCGCTGGTGGTCAGCTCGTTGGCAAACTCAGTGCCGTTGAGGTCCAGCAGGAAGTCAGCCCAGGTGTCGATGCCAGCCTGGTTGCCGCACTGGAACAGGGTGGGAGCGTCCTTGCCCTTGTCCATCTCAGCAGTCAGGGTCTCGGAGTAGGTGCCGGAAGCAGCGGTCACAACCTTAACTTCCACGCCGGTCTGCTCGGTGTAGGTCTTGGCCAGAGCCTGCCAGGCCTCATCAGCTTCGGGCTTGAAGTTGAGATAGTAAACCTTACCATCAGCAGCGGAAGCCACAGTGATCATGGACAGGGCCATAATCAGGGTCATTACCAGGGCAACAAGTTTCTTCATGACAGTACACCCCTCTTGATTATTTACGGCATTTTGCCGCATTTGTGAATTCCTAGCAGCACTGTGCGAACGTTTGCACGAACACACGCATCTGCACTGTTGTTAGCATATACCATGCGCAAACGTTTGTCAACCGTTTTTTGTGATTTTCTGCCTCTTTTTTTCCTTGTATCACATTTGAGGAATGTAAGAGGCGGTCTGGCCTGGATGTCTGTGCCTTTCTGCTGTTACACCGACTGCCTCTCCACAATGGAGCAATGAATAATCTCCCTTACCGGCTGCGAGGCGGGATTGTTGATCTTTTCCATCATATGCAGCGCAGCGCTGGTGCCGATCTCCGTGGTGGGCAGCTGGACGGTGGTCAGCGGCGGCTGAAGATAGCTGGCAATTTCGCGGTTGTCAAAGCCAACAACGGCCATGTCCTGAGGAATGCGCAGACCGGCGTCGTTGAGCACATGCATGCATCCGGCGGCCATCAGGTCGTTCATGGCGAAGATGGCGGTGGGACGGTTTTCCAGAGCGAGCAGGGCGCGGGTCTGCTCCACGCCGGATTCGTATTCCCAGTTGCCGTAGCGGATGTACTCCTCCGGGATGATCAGCCCGACCTGCTGCATGGCCATCTGAATCCCGTGCATGCGGCGGGCGGTGGGGTAGGAGTGCGGATGGCCGGCGATGACGGCGATGCGTTCATGGCCCCTGGAAAGCAGATAGCGGGTCATGTCCGCGGCGGAATCCTGATTGGAATAGGTGACATAGGTATCTTCTTTGGTGCCGTGGGAATAGGCAAAAACCAGCGGAGTATCCATCGGATCAAACAGATAATCCAGATGACGGTCGTGCATGCCCACATAGATGATTCCATCCACGTTGGAGGACTGCAGGAGAGAGACGCCGTTGTTGATTCTCTGACGGTACGCGCCGATTTGTTCATACTGGTTGTACAGCTTCTCCAGCAGATGCAGGTCATGCAGAATCATCCGGTAACCTGACTTGGAGAGCGTCTCATTGATGCCGCTGACGATACCCGCCACCGGCAGACCGCGGATGTCCTCGACCAGCACGCCGATGGTGTGGGTCTGACCGCTGCGCAGGGACTTGGCCAGCGTGTTGGGCGTGTAGTTGGCTTGAGCAATGGCCATGAGCACTTTTTCAGTTGTCTCGGGAGAGAGTTTCTTGGTGCCGTTCACCACGTGGGAAACGGTTGCGGTGGATACGCCCGCCAGCAGGGCCACATCACGCATGGTTGCCAAAGCCGCACACCTCTTTCGTATCAGGAAGGTTAAACGTTTTCTCTATTATAACAAACTCAAAAAACTTCGTCAATCAATTTGGTTATCAAATTAACCTATGATATTGCGCCAAAAAGCACATTTTAGATATTGACTTTTGAATGAATGACTGCTATTCTGTATCCAGAAGGAAGGTTAATCGAATAACCTTCAAGAGAAACTGTTTACAATTTGAGAAGGAGGAACCATTCATGAAGAAACTGATTGCTCTGCTCCTGTGTGTCGCCATGCTGATCCCCATGGCAGCGATGGCGGAGGGTGACGGACGCACCCACATCACCTATTCCTTCTGGGGCAACCAGACTGAGGCTGAAAGCGTGCAGAAGGCGCTGGATGAGTTCAACGCCATGCAGGACAAGATCTTCGTTGAGCCCATGCAGATTCCCAACGAAGAGTATACCCAGACCCTGGTTAACTACGCCATCGCCAACGAGCTGCCCGATTGCGGCATGGTGAATGAAAACGCCGTGCTGTACTTCGCCCGCAACGGCGTGATGGCCGACGTTTCCAAGATGTATGAAGGCGAAGAACTCCAGCCCATGGAGTGCATCACCTTCAAAGACGGCGAGACCCCCGTTGGCTACTCCAGCAGCAATGAAATCCTGGTTCTGTACTACAACAAGGATATGTTCGACGCCGCCGGCGAGCCCTATCCCTCCGCTGACAAGCCCTACACCTGGGAAGAGTTTGTGGAAGTTGCCAAGCGCCTGACCCTCGACAAGAACGGCAAGCATCCCGGCGAGGAAGGCTTCGACAAGGATAACATCGTGCAGTACGGCGCTTTCGTCAACAACTGGACCTGGCAGATGGAAGTCTGGGCCCTCTCCAACGGCGGCGCATGGTTCTCCGAGGACGGCAAGGAAGTCAAGATCAACAGCCCCGAGGCTATCGAGTCCATCCAGAAGGTTGCCGACCTGGCTCTGGTTGAGCATGTTGCTCCCCTGAACGTCATCCCCGAGGATAACGGCGTTGGCATCGGCATTGGCAGCGGCACCGTGGCCATGACCACCGACGGCACCTGGCGTCTGGGCACCGATTTCCCGAATCTGGACATCAACTACGGCATTGCGCCCCTGCCCATGATGAAGGAACAGGTCACCCTGTGTACCTCCGGTCTGACCGGCGTGTTCAACGGCAAGAATCAGGAAGCCGCTTATGAGTTCGTAAAGTGGTATACCCGTGAAGAATCCAACTGGGAGCCCCTGGTTCTCACCGGCATCTGGCTGCCCAAGTCCGAGTACTACTACAAGACCGAAGAAGGCATCAATGCCTGGCTGGGCAACGAGAAATATCCCTACAACCACGATATGGAAACCGGCAAGAAGGTTCTGGTAGACTACACCATGAACTACGCCAAGCCTGCCTGCTGGTACTTCACCCCCAACACTCAGATCACCACCAATGAGATCCTCTTCACCGCCCTGCAGAGCGTATGGGCCGGCGAGCGCACCGCTGAGGACGTCATCAACGAGATCTATCCTGAGCTGGTTGAGGCCATCGTGATCGAGTAAATTCCATCAGCATATTCATGGGGGAACGCGTTTGCGTTCCCCCTCCTTGTCCTGAGCCAAGCAAAGAATGGAGGAAGCTGTTATGCCAGCCATGCCGATGAAGAAAATGGTGAAATACAACCGGGCTGAAACGCGGACGGCATGGCTCTGCCTGCTGCCTTCGGTAATCGGTCTGGTATGCATCACCTATCTGCCCATGCTTGCATCCTTTGCCCTGAGCCTGTTCAGCTGGAATGGTCTGGGCGCGATGAAATTTGTGGGACTGGATAACTATATCAAGCTTTTCACAAACGATTCCAAATTCTATGGTTCCCTTCTGACCACGCTGCAGTACGCAGGCATGTCGGTCATTCTCAGCATCGTCTATTCAATGGTTATTGCCCTGCTGCTCAACAGGAAAATTCCTGCACGTAGCTTTTTCCGCGCGATCTTCTATCTGCCCTATGTGCTGCCTGCTATGGCGGTATATCTGGGGTGGAAGTGGCTGTATGACTACAACCACGGTTTCTTTAACTACGTTGTGAAGCTGATGGGCGGTTCTCCCATCAAGTTTCTGGACTCCTCTGTGCTGGTCACGCCGTCGCTGGCGTTTATCGCCGTGTGGCTCAGCGGCAACCTGATCGTCATTTTCCTGGCAGGCCTGCAGAACGTTCCCCGCACCTATCATGAGGCGGCGGAGATCGACGGCGCCAATGCATGGCAGCGTTTCTGGAAAATTACCATTCCGTGCATGACGCCCATTATTTTCTACAACCTGCTGATGAGTCTCGTATCCAACCTGCAGGTGATTACGCCGGCGCTGTCCCTGACCAAGGGCGGCCCGGGTACCGGCAGTTACTATATGTGCTTTATGCTGTACCAGCAGGCATTCAAGTCGCACAAATACGGCTATGGAAGCACAATCGCGGTGGTTTTGTTTGTGCTGATTGCAGTGTTTACCGCAATTCTGTTTGCAACCAGCAAGAGCTGGATCTTCTACGAGGGGGATGATAAGGAATGACGGCTGCATCCATGACGAAGAAACCCGGTCGTCTGCTCTCCAAAAAGAAGCGGGAACAGGCCGCCAACCTCCTTTCCATCGCTGTATTGATCCTGCTGGGGCTTATTGTCATGTTCCCGATCTACTGGATCTTCCGCTCGTCGCTGATGTCCAATGGAGAACTGTACGCCTATCCGCCGGCATTCACTCCGCCGGAGTGGCGGTTTTCCAACTATCCGGCGACGCTGGAGGTATTTGACTACTGGAAATTCCTTGGGAATACCATGACCATTCTGGCTCCATCCGTTCTGGGCGCGGTGATTACGGCGACCATGGGCGGCTATGCGTTTGCCCGCCTGCGTTTCCGCGGCAAGAAGTTTCTGTTTATGCTTTGCGTGGGCTCCATGCTGCTGCCTTCCATGGTTACGCTGATTCCCTTGTTTGTGGCGTGGGCAAAGCTGGGGCTGGTCAACACTTACTGGCCGCTCATCCTGCCGCATTTCTGCGGCGGAGGCGCATTCAACATCTTCCTCATCCGCCAGTTTGTCAAAACGGTGCCCAGGGAGCTGGACGAGGCGGCCACCATCGACGGCTGCGGTTACTTCCGTATTCTGGTACACATTATCGTGCCGGCCATCAAGTCCGCCATGATCGTGGTAGGCCTGCTCAAATTCATCGAATTGTGGAATGACCTGCTCCAGCAGGTTACCTACATCACCCGCCGCGAAAACTATACGCTGGCGCTTGGACTGAATATCTTTAAGGGCTCCTTCAACGACGACTGGTCGTCCATCATGTGCGCTACCTGTCTGAGCTTCATTCCGGGTATCGTGTTCTACCTGATCGGCCAGCGCTACTTCGTGGAAGGCATTGTGATGACTGGTATGAAGAATTAAGGAGGAAGTATGAGCATCCGAGAGATCCCGCTGAACAAAGTCAGGATCACGGACGCTTTCTGGTCGCCGCGCCAGCGTCTGATGACCGACGTGACCATTCCATATATGGAAAAAATCCTCCGGGATGAAGTGCCCGGCGCAGAAAAGTCTCATGCCATCAGCAACTTCCGCATGGCGGCAGGAGAGGAGACGGGCGAGTTTTACGGCATGGTGTTTCAGGACAGCGATGTGGCCAAATGGCTGGAAGCTGCGGCTTATTCGCTTGCGCTGAAACCGGATCAGGAATTATCCAGGCGCGTGGATGCTGTGGTGTCGCTCATCGGCCGCTGCCAGCATCAGGACGGCTATCTCAACACCTATTTCACCGTGAAGGAGCCCCAGAACCGCTGGGCCAATCTGCTGGAGTGCCATGAATTGTACTGTGCAGGCCATATGATTGAGGCAGGCGTTGCCTTGCATGAAGCCGCCGGAAAGGACGAGCTGCTGCACATCAGTATCCGGCTGGCAGATCACATTTGCGATCAATTCATGTATAAAGAGGGCATTCCGGGACATCAGGAGATTGAAATCGGTCTGATGCGTCTGTATCATGTCACGGGCAAGATCATGTACCGCGATATGGCGCTTCGTTTTCTCAACCAGCGCGGACAGGATCCGGAGTGGTTTATCAGACATACGCCGAAGCATCCCGGTGTGCATTACGGAGGATATGATATCCTTCCGGAAGATACGGCCTACAATCAGTCTGATGTGCCGGTGCGAGAGCAGACGGTTGCCCGGGGACATGCCGTGCGTCAGCTGTATATGCTCACGGCCATGGCCGATGCCGCTGCTGAAACCGGTGATGAGGAAATGGCAGCAGCCTGCGAGCGGCTGTTTGAAAACATCACCCAACGGCAGATGTATGTGACCGGCGCGGTAGGGTCGACTCCTCATCACGAGTCCTTTACCGTGGACTATGATCTGCCGTCCGATCGCTGCTATGGCGAAACCTGTGCATCGGTCGCCATGGCTTTCTTTGCGCACAACATGCTGTCCATCCGACCTGACGGACGCTATGCCGATCTGATGGAACTGGAACTGTACAATGCAGCCCTTGCGGGAATGTCGCTGGATGGGAAGCGGTTCTTCTATGTCAATCCATTGACGGTGGACACCAGCGTATCCGGGATTGTGCCGGGATACGATCATGTGCTGCCTCAGCGCCCTGCGTGGCACGCATGCGCCTGCTGTCCGCCTAATCTGGCGCGGCTGATTGCATCGCTTGGCAAATATCTGTGGAGCGAAGATGAAACCACCGTGTACAGCCACCTGTTCATTGGCAGCGAGGCGGAGACCTGCTATGGCCGAATCGATCTGGAAAGCAGCTATCCGTGGGAGGGAAAGGCTGTTTATACGGTTCGTGACGCTGCAGACTTTGTTCTGGCAATCCGCATTCCTCAGTATGTGGAAAACTGCGGCATCTGCATCAACGGAGAGAATGCAGACTGTGCATGCGAAAACGGCTATTGCAGGATTCAGCGCAGCTGGACTGCCGGGGATCAGGTTGTTGTCCGGTTTGATATGCCGGTGCGGCGGATTCATGCACATCCTTATGTGCGGGATTCGGCGGGAAAGGTTTCACTGGCCCGCGGCCCGCTGGTATATTGCATGGAGGAGACAGATCACGATGATTCGCTGTCTGTGCTCAGCCTTCCCAAGGTGGCGGAGGTTCGAATTGTACAGGGAGAGGGACCCTTGAACGACATGCTGCTTTTGCAGATGGAAGGACTGAGGCAGGAATTGCCCAAAAAGCTTTACGAGACAACGGATAAGTCTTATCAATCCTGTACGCTCCGGGCAGTGCCCTATTTTGCCTGGGGAAACAGGGAAAAGGGCGATATGTGCGTTTGGATTCGGGAAGAATGAGTTTTTATATAAGACGAAGGACGAGGTTCTTTCGTCTTTTTTGTATGCAGCAGGTGACAGGATTTGATTGACTTGAATGATGATGTCTCAGGGCGTATACTGTATCAAGGGAAACCTTTGCAAGCAGTGAGGTACTGAGAATGAAGAACCGTCTGACAGAATACATTCTGGACACCTATGGAATTGAGCCTGATTATCCGTTCATGACGGCGCCTGAAACGGCAATCTTTCGCAACGCAAGAAATCGTAAATGGTTTGCCGTTCTGTTGGGCCGGCTTTCCAAAAGATGCCTTGGCTTGCAGGACGATGGCGCGGCCGATGTGCTGAATCTGAAATGCGATCCGATCATGACATTTTCGCTGATTGATCATCGGAAAATTTTTCCTGCCTATCACATGAACAAAGGCCATTGGATTTCTGTGCTTCTCGACAGCTCCATCACCATGGAGGAGCTAATCTTTCTCGTTGATCTGAGTTACCGGCTGGTTGATCAGAGAAACAAGTCAAAGAAAAGTTCAAAAGAATAGCGTGCTGCCACAATAGCGGATTTGAATGCACAAAGCCTTGCAAATCAATGAAATGCAAGGCTTTTCCTATAGGATGAGATTTCGGTGTCACGTTTTTTCAGGCATTGTGCATCTGCAAGTGGCGAAAGCGCGATCTCATGTGTTATACTGTTCAGGAGATTTGATGGTTCTGGTACATTTGCTGTAACCCCAACAGCCCGATCTCTTTTTCTATGATTTGTTCCGGAGGGATATCATGTTACTCACCGCAGAGAACATCAATAAAAACTATGGCATGAAGCAGCTGCTGGATGGCGTGACGCTCTATCTTAACGCCGGAGAGCGCGTTGGGTTGATTGGCGTCAACGGTACCGGCAAGAGCACTTTTCTCAAGATTCTTGCAGGCGCTGAGGAGCCTGATTCCGGCCGTCTGACGAAGGATCCCAATGTGCAGATCTCGTATCTGCCGCAGGTTCCGGCGATGGATGACAATCTCACAGTTCTGGAACAGGTATTTGCAGGCCATCCCGCCGAATTCCGTCAATTGAACGAATACGAGGCCAAGGCGACGCTTGCCAAACTTGGAATCACCGATTTTGAACAGAAGATCGGCGAGCTTTCCGGCGGTCAGCGAAAGCGTGTGGCGCTTGCTACGGTGTTCGTTCATCCTGCGGATGTGCTGATTCTCGACGAGCCTACCAACCATCTTGATTCCGAAATGGTCGCCTGGCTGGAACAGAAACTGTCGAAATTCACCGGCGGCCTGGTTATGGTCACTCACGATCGCTATTTCCTCGAAAATGTCGTTACGCGCATTGCTGAAATGTCCTTCGGGAAAATGTACCTTTACGACGCCAACTACTCCAAATATCTGGAGTTGAAAACGCAGCGCCTTGAGATGGCTCAGGCCTCCGAACGCAAGCGTCAGGCCCTCCTAAGAAAGGAAACCGAATGGATCATGCGCGGCTGTCGTGCACGCTCCACCAAAAGCACCGAGCGCATCGCCCGCTACGAAGCCCTCAAAGCACAGGAGGCGCCGCCTACAGACAGCACGGTTTCCATTGCATCCGCAGCCTCCAGGCTGGGACGCAAAACAGTTGAATTGGCGCATGTCTCCAAGACTTACGGCGAGCGCACCATCATTCGGGATTTCTCATACACCCTGCTGAGGGACGACCGTGTGGGCATCATCGGCCGCAACGGCGCAGGAAAATCCACGCTGCTAAACATGATCGCCGGAGAACTGGCTCCTGACAACGGTTCTGTTGATTTTGGCGGAACTGTCCGCATTGGTTACTTCACACAGGAAGGACGCGAACTTGATCCCACTCAGCGCCCGTACGACTACATCCACGAAGTCGCCTCTGAGGTGCACACCAAAGAAGGCCGTATTTCTGCAACCCAGATGATGGAGCGTTTCCTGTTTTCATCTGATCTGCAGTTTTCGACCATCGGCAGACTCTCCGGCGGAGAAAGACGCCGCCTGTATCTGCTCGGGATCCTGATGAGCGCGCCCAACATCCTGCTGCTGGACGAGCCTACCAATGATCTGGATGTCGAAACGCTGACCATTCTGGAAGATTACCTCACGGAATTCCCGGGTGCGGTTGTAGCCGTTTCGCATGACCGCTATTTTCTGGACAAGATCGCCACGTCTATTCTGGAAGTGCGCGGCGACGGAGCGGTCCGCCGCACCATGGGAGGTTACTCCGACTGGCTGCTTCTGCGTGAAATGGACGAAAAACCTCCTGTTCTCAAGGAAAACCGAGACACCCGCGAAAAACGTACCGATCGTCCTCAGAAACTGAAATTTTCCTTCAAGGAGCAGCGCGAGTACGAAACCATCGACCAGGATATCGCCAATCTTGAGGCGCGCATTGCCGACTGTAATACGGAAATTGGCCTGAATGCCAGCAACTATGTTCGTTTACAGGAGATCATGGGGGAAAAATCCGCACTGGAAGCTCAGTTGGAGGAAAAGACCGAGCGGTGGGTTTATTTGTATGATCTGGCTGAACGTATTGCCGCGCAGGACGCCAATAAATGAGATGGCGAAGGTAATGGGATTGGAAGAATAAATGTTATAAACCGGAATGTTCTTGTGCTTCGTTAATGAAGAAAAAAGCCTTGTATCGTTTGAGATACAAGGCTTCAGATTGTCAAAAAAGGTCGCAAGCAGCGGCCTTTTTTGGTATATATAGAAGCAGGTGATGATAATGCTGAAAAAGGAAATGGAACAGCGTCAAGCAATCGAAATGCTGAGTACCGATATGCTCGTACCCAAGG
>JAGBBE010000106.1 GCA_017938645.1 Clostridia bacterium | reverse complement strand
GGGGATTCCTTTTGCAAAAGGAATCCCCCTCTCGGGCTCTCCCCAAGGAAAACTTCTTTGGGAGAGAAACTTGTATGCACTTCAGGAAAAATGCTGCCCGTAAATGAAAAAACGCAGATCACCAACCCGGTTTTCTTTGGGAGAGCGCGAGAGGGCCTTTCATTTTCAAAAGAAAGGCCCTCGCGCAATATCTCACATGACCATCAATCGCCGAGGCAGATGCCCATGTTGCGGGCGGTCACGAGGACGTGATCGTCCATGGGGACGGGCTTGGGAATGCCAGCGATATCTTTGAGTTTGTTGTGAACGATCTCGTTGCCGTCGAGCGCGACGGTTACACCGTAGATTTCATCGCGGATGAGTTCGGCAGCGTGAACGCCGAACTGGGTGGAAAGAACGCGGTCATAGGCGCTGGGGCTGCCACCGCGCTGGATGTGACCAGGTACGACGTGGCGGGCTTCAACGCCGACCAGCTCCTGAAGTTCAGCAGCGATTCTCTTGCTGATGCAGTCATAGGGGAGAGAAGCACGGTAGGCGGCGCGCTCCTTCTTTTTCATCTTGGCTTCTTCTTTGCTCAGAGCGCCCTCGGCAACAGCGAGAATGCTGAAAGCCTTCTTGCTCTTGGCGCGGGCTTCGACGACCTTGGCAACCTCTTTGATGTCGTAGGGAATTTCGGGAAGAAGAATAACATCAGCGCCGCCGGCAACGCCGGAATACAGCGTGAGCCAGCCAGCTTTGTTGCCCATGATTTCGATAACCATGCAGCGGCCATGGCTGGTTGCAGTGGTGTGGATGCGGTCAATGACGTCGGTGGCGATATCTACAGCGGTGTGGAAGCCGAAGGTGAAATCGGTGCCGTAGATGTCGTTGTCGATGGTCTTGGGCAGACCGATCACGTTGAGGCCTTCCTCGCTGAGCAGATTGGCAGTTTTGTGGGTGCCGTTGCCGCCAAGGGTGACCAGACAGTCAAGCTTGAGATTTTTGTAGGTTTTCTTCATTGCGGCGACCTTGTCCACGCCGTCATCTTCCACAACACGCATGTTGCGGAACGGACGGCGACTGGTGCCAAGAATGGTGCCGCCAAGGGTGAGGATGCCGGAGAAGTCGCTCTTCTTCATCTCCTGCCATTCGTCATCAATCAGACCGGCATATCCATTGGAGATACCGATGATTTCAGCATCAAACATTTCATATGCTGCGCGGGCTACGCCGCGGATCGCTGCATTCAAGCCGGGGCAGTCGCCGCCGCTGGTGAGGATACCGATTCTGCGCTTCATAATAGAGAGGCCTCCTTATTCATTTTCCTTTTTGGGTATTATAGCATGTTCAAAACAAATTGACAATGAAGATTCTGTCTTGCTTCTGTCTGTTTCGACGGTATAATAGAATTATCTGTATGAAAGCAGGAGGATGACCGATGACTGGCGAGGTTCTTGCAACACTCAGAGTTGTGTGGGACAGTCTGTATGACTGTGATCAACTGGAAAAGTCAGATGCAATTCTGGCCTTTGGCTGCGCTGATCCCATGGTTGCACAGCGTGCTGCAAAGCTGTATCTGGAAGGCTATGCGCCGTATCTTGTGTTCTCCGGTGGACTAGGCAAGGGGACGGAAGGCAGGCTTCAGAAAAGTGAAGCGGAGCATTATGCTGATATAGCTGCTGGTCTTGGTGTCCCCAAAGACAGAATGATTCTTGAAACGAAGTCAACCAATACCGGTGAAAATCTTCGTTTTACACATGCGCTTCTGCGGCATCAGAACATTCGTCAGGCCATTGTGGTTCATCAGCCGAATATGGGAAAGCGCATTCGCGCTACGCTTGCAAAACAGTGGCCTGATCCGAAAACAAGGTTTCTGATCGCACCTGCCGACCGATCTCTGGAAGCGTATCTGAAACGCCTTTCGGAGTGCGGTGTGGATGAATTTGAAATGGTCTCAAACATTGTCGGTGATTTTCAGCGGATGGATGTCTATGCAAGGCTTGGCTATCAGACGCCTGTTCAGATGCCCGATGAGGCATGGGAAGCGTTTGAACGGATGAAGGCATTTGGCTATACGAAGTATATCATTCCATAAAGAGGGCAGGAAAATGGCAGAAAAGTGGAAGCTGCTGGACCCATCCATCGGAGGGCTTCAGCAGGGAATGCTCGAAGAGGCGATTGAAAACGCCTTATGCGAGGATGGTGACATCCGGAATATATGTTTTGTCAGCGAAAGAGTCGATGGAATCGAAGGGCAGACGCTGGATATTTCCGGCTGCCGGTTTGAACACTGCACATTTGGCGAGATGGATTTTGGCCGGCTCAGTTTTGTGGACTGCGTGTTTGACAAATGTGAATTGAGCAATCTTCGTCTGAGCAGCGCAGCTTTTCAGCGCGTCCAGTTTCTTAACTGCCGCATGACTGGTATGGAATTGATGCGCGGTGCGCTGATGAGCGTGCTCTTTTCCAGCTGCATGATGGACTATCTTTCGCTGTCGGAATGCAAGCTGGATCGTGTCGTCTTCGAAGAATGCAGGCTGCGTGAAAGCCTTTGGGGTGATGTGAAGCTGCCCAAAGTCCGGTTCGATCACTGTGATCTGAGCCGTGCCCAATGGCTGAGAACGCCGCTGATGGGGATTGATCTGTCCACCTGCCAGATTCCGGGATGGAATATCAGTCTGTTTGATCTCAAAGGCGCGAAGGTAACGGCTGCGCAGGTTATTGAGCTGAGTGGATTGCTCGGCGTGGAGATCGTTTCCTGAGGCTCTGGCTCTTTACAAGAAGAAGAAAAAATTGTACAATAAAATTCCTGATGATGGGAAGATATGAACCGGCTGGTTCGTCTGATAAGATGTAACACCCCGGGCCAAATGTGAATTCGGAGGGATATCAAGATGAAACGTTTTTTTGCCATCGTGCTGACGGTGATCATGCTTGTTGGCATGCTGCCCGCTGTATCGCACGCGGCACAGTACGCCACGGTCGTGGGCGGCTGGCTGAGACTGCGTGCAGATGACAACTTTAATGCCGAAACCATTACCAGCTACTATACCGGCACGCAGGTGGAACTCCTGTCCAAGTCCGGCGGCTGGTATCATGTGCGCACGCCTGACGGACGTACCGGCTATATGTACGCCCAGTATCTGCAGGTAGGGACCACGATTACGCCTACCGGCAGCGAAAATGCGTGGGTTACCAGCCACAACGGCTATGGCGTCCGCCTGCGCATGGGCCCCGGCACGGGCTACCGCGTGATTCGTACCTATGACGTTGGAACGCCTGTAACGGTTCTCCAGCGCGGCAGCTACTGGTGCAAGATCAATGTCGGCGGCACCGTCGGCTATATGATGACCCAGTTTTTGAACTTTGGCGGCAGCTCCGCTCCTGTTCCCGGTGATGGAACGGCAATCTGCTATGCCACCATCTGGAGCCGCAACGGCTATGGTGTGCGTCTGCGCACCGGCCCCGACAAGAGCTACAGCAAGATTGGCGTCTACAGCGTAGGCACCACCGTTGCCGTACTTGAAAAGGGTTTGGTATGGGACCGTATCCGCGTGGGCAGCCGCGTGGGCTGGATGATGAACGAGTTCCTCAGCTATCAGAACAGCAATGAGGTCACCAGCGTCTCCTTGAACACCTACAATCCCGCTGTTGGCACCGTGATGGCTGTGCAGGCCATTACTCCGTCCCATGCGACGGTTGGCTACAGCTGGCTGGTGGGTGACGAAGTGAAGGGCAATGCCTCCACTTATACCGTCACTTCCTCTGACGTGGGCAAGGCCATTCAGCTGCGCGTGCAGGGCACCGGCAGCTATACCGGCTCGGTTTACAGCCCCAAGACCAACGCTGTACTCAGCGATACCCAGCTTTCCAGCGTCAAGCTCAGCACCACCGCTCCTGTGGTCGGCAATGTGCTCAAGGCTACCATCACGCCTGCTGAAGCTAATGTGATTTATGCCTGGAAGGTCGGCGGCTATCAGGTCAGCAACGCTGAAACCTACACCGTTACCGCCAGCGATGTCGGCAAGCAGATCGAACTGATCGTAACCGGCACCGGCGTATTCCACGGCACGCTGAGCGCCAGCACTGCTGCTGTGGCTGCATCCGGCGTTGTTGCCGATGTATCCGTGATCAACGAAACCACGCCCGGAGCCGCTGCTCCCACGGTTGGCGACAAGCTCGCAGCAAGCCTCAGCCCGGCACAGGCGACCGTTACTTATCAGTGGAACCGCGATGGTGCCGCTATTCAGGGCGCTACCGGCAGCGCTTATCTGCTGACTGCTGCTGACGAAGGCAAGCAGATTTCTGTGAGCGTAAAGGGCACTGGCGCTTATGCCGGTGAAAAGACCTCTGCCGCCACTGCCAAGGTCAATCCCAAGCCCACTGTGCCTGTGATCGATATCATCGGCCTGCCTGAGGGAACCGTTGGAACGAACTACAGCACCCGTCTGAACGCGCAGGGCGGCGGTACGATGACGTGGAAGCTGGCTGACGGCTCCAGCCTGCCTGCCGGTCTGACACTTGCTCAGGATGGTTCCATTACCGGAATCCCGACCACGGCTGGCAGCGTGACCTTCTACGTGCTTGTTTCCAACGCCGCTGGTACCTCTGCTGCACAGAGTTTTACCATCAATGTCAAGGAGGTCGTCAAAACCTATACCCTGACCATTGAAGGCGGCTCGGTTACCAACAATCTCCTTGGCAATGGCTGCGTTGCCATCACTGCGGCTGAGCCTGCTGCGGGCAAGGTCTTCGCAGGATGGACCCTGGTGAGCGGCGCGGGTAATTTCGAAAATGCCAATAACCTGTCCACCAACTTCTACCTCAACAACAGCGATGCTGTGATCAAGCCTGTATACACCGACGCGCCCGATCCTGCCGTGACCTATGCGCTCACGGTTGAGAACGGCACCGGCTCCGCCTCCGGCCTGGCTGGAAATGCTGTGATTGACATTGCGGCCAACGTGCCCTCTGCCACTCAGAAGTTTACTGGCTGGACGCTCGTGAGCGGCAACGGCAACTTTGCCAACTCCACTGAGCTGACCACCACCTTCCACATGAACGGCAGCGACGCCGTGATCCGCGCCACTTATGAGACTGTGTCTGCACCGGTAACCTACACGCTTACGGTTGAAAACGGCATCGGCACCCAGAGCGGTCTGGCCATCGATGCGATCGTTTCCATCAAGGCCAACGAACCTGCGGCTGGCAAGCTCTTCGCTGGCTGGAAGCTGGTAAGCGGCAATGGTAACTTCTACAACGCAAATCTCCCCGAGACGACCTTCACGCTCAATGGTTCCGATGCAACGATCCGCGCTGAGTACATCGACGAGCCGGTCGTTCCCACCTATGTACTCACCGTTGAAGGCGGCGAGGGCACCAAGAGCGGTCTTCTGGATGGCGCTTCTGTGGAAATCAAGGCCAATGCGCCTGCGGCTGGCAAGCTGTTTGCAGGCTGGACGCTGGTAAGCGGCAGCGGTAACTTCCAGAACTCCACCAGCGCTGTTACCACCTTTGTGATCAATGGTTCCAGCGCCACGGTTCGCGCTGAGTACATCGATGAGCCTGTTGTGCCTACCTACAGCCTCACGGTTGAAAATGGCTCCGGCAGTAAGACGGGTCTGGACGACGGTGCTGCGGTTGAAATTACAGCCAATGCGCCTGCGGCCGGCAAGCTGTTTGCGGGCTGGACGCTGGTGAGCGGCAGCGGTAATTTCCAGAATTCCACCAGTGCTGTGACTACCTTTGTGATCAACGGTTCCGATGCCACGGTTCGCGCCGAGTACATTGACGAGCCTGTTGCGCCTACCTACAGCCTCACGGTTGAAAATGGTTCTGGCAGCAAAACCGGTCTGGATAACGGCGCTGGCGTTGAGATCACGGCCAATGCCCCGGCTTCCGGCATGGTCTTCAGCGGCTGGACGCTGGTGAGCGGCAGCGGCAACTTCTACAGCTCCATCAGCCCGTCCACTACCTTCTACATCAATGGAAGCAATGCGGTTGTCCGTGCAATGTATGAGAGCGCTCCTGCTCCCGTTACCTACAGCCTGTCTGTAGAAAACGGCCTTGGCAGTGCAACGGATCTTCCCGGGGATGCTGTGGTTGAGATTACGGCCAATCCGCCTGCAGAAGGCCAGGTTTTCACCGGCTGGACACTGGTAAGCGGCGACGGCAACTTCTACAATGCCGGTCTTGCCTCGACTACTTTCTATCTCAAGAACAAGGACGCCGTTATTCGTGCCAACTACGGTGCGGCTGAATAAACAACTTTACAAAAACAACCGTCTGCGGTGTGCAGACGGTTGTTTTCTATCAAAAAGACTTCCAGATCTTTCTTGGGGATAATCATGGCGCGAAATCCCATACTAGGCTTGCATAGACAAAGCGGCTGAACTTTACAGCCGGCTCAAGGAGGCTGGAGGATTTGCGTGCTACAGGCATTGTGAGACGTATTGACGCTTTCGCTATAATAAACCCAAGTCAGAAAGCCCTTGAAAACACTGGTGTTCGCTGATTTCAACCACCCAACGAACCATGTGAACGAGCTGATGATTCGCGGCAGCTGCAGCCGCAGAAAGGAGTAAAGTGCAGCCAATAACTGAATAGAGAAAACCCCGGTATTGTTCAGTGATCCATCACAGAGCATGCCGGGGTTTTTATTCAAATCAAACTTAAGTAGTGTTTCTTGAATTGGAAAACGGAGGTGAATAATCAACCAATGAAAAGAAGCATCTTAGCATTTGAAGCCTTGATTCAGGAAGGGCCAAATAGTCAGTATGACAGCGGCGAAGATGGCCTTTTTCCAGAATGTCGTTCCTGTCGCTTTCATCGTCCGTATTCTCGTGAAAGACTGTGCGTTTTCAGCACATGTCCGTATTGTATTCAGCCGGTTTCGACGAAACGTCCGGTTCGCTGGATACTGGCCTATGTCAGTCCTATCTACAGGAGGTGAACCAAGATGAACGCACAAATCATTGCCATCGCCAATCAGAAAGGTGGGGTTGGCAAAACCACAACAACTGCAAATCTTGGCGTGGGTTTGACGCAGGAAGGCAAAAAAGTTCTGCTGGTGGACTGCGATCCACAGGCCAGCCTGACTATCAGTCTTGGCTATCCGCAGCCGGACACGCTGCCTATGACTATGTCCACTCTCATGGGAAGCGTATTGATGGACGAGCCTTTTTCTGTTGCAGATGCTATCCTGCATCACGACGAAGAAGTTGCTCTCATTCCTTCCAGCATTGAACTTTCGGGCATGGAGGTTTCGCTGGTCAACGCCATGAGTCGTGAAAAGGTGTTGCTGCAGGTACTGGATCAGGCCAAAAAGCAGTATGACTACATCCTCGTTGATTGTATGCCTTCCCTCGGCATGCTTACAATCAATGCGCTTGCTGCCGCCAACAGCGTCATCATTCCTGTTCAGGCGCAGTATCTTCCAGCCAAAGGTCTGGAACAGCTTCTGCAAACGGTGCAAAAGGTTCGTCGTCAGATCAATCCAAAGTTGAAAATCGACGGGATTCTGCTGACGATGGTGGACAATCGGACGAACTATGCCAAAGAAATCAGCGCCCTGTTGCGCGATAACTACAGTAGCCGGATCAAAGTGTTTGATACCGTCATACCACATTCTGTCCGTGCGGCAGAAATCAGCGCGGAAGGGAAAAGTATCTTTACGCATGATCCCAAAGGTAAAGTGGCAGAAGCCTATCGAGCGCTGACGCAGGAGGTGATGAGCATTGAAAAGCAGCGCGAAAAACGTAAAGCTGACCTCGGTAGATGACCTTTTCTCCACCGAGGAAAGCAGAGAAACTGAACAGCGTGAAAAGGTCATGGAGATTCCGCTTTCGGAGCTTCGTCCATTCAAAGATCATCCCTTCAAGGTATTGGATGATGAACGTATGCTTGACACGGTGGAAAGCGTGAAGCAATACGGTGTGCTTTCCCCGGCACTGGCTCGTCCGCATCCCGAAGGGGGCTACGAGCTGGTTTCCGGTCATCGCCGCCATCGTGCGGCAGAACTTGCTGGACTCGAAACCATGCCAACGATCATCCGTAACCTTGACGATGATGAAGCTACGATCATCATGGTGGATTCCAATCTGCAAAGGGAAACGGTGCTGCCAAGCGAAAGAGCGTGGGCGTATCGGATGAAGCTGGATGCCGTTCGCAGGCAAGCCGGAAGACCGTCAAAAAATTCCCGACAAGTTGTCGGGAATTTAGAAAGTGCCGATTTGCTTGGAAAAGAAACCGGTGAAAGTGGCAGACAGGTACAGCGTTACATCCGCTTGACAGAACTGATCCGTCCTCTGCTTGACATGGTGGACGAGCGCAAAATCGCTTTTAACCCCGCTGTGGAGCTTTCCTACCTCAAGCCCAATGAACAGAATATGCTGCTGGACGCCATGGATAGCGAACAGGCAACTCCATCCCTTTCACAGGCACAGCGGCTGAAGAAGTTCTCTCAATCCGGGAATCTAACAAGGGAATCCATGCTTGCCATCATGTCCGAGGAGAAAAAGAGTGATCTGGATCGACTGACTTTCAACACAGATATCCTTCGCAAATACTTCCCTAAGTCCTATACACCCCAGCAGATGGAAAGCACAA
The DNA here is from genome assembly GCA_017938645.1 of Clostridia bacterium. The sequence goes on along the minus strand of JAGBBE010000106.1, from coordinate 1,461 downwards.
TCCTCAAGCTGCTGGAAACATGGGCGCGCAAGCGTCAGAAAGAGCAGGAAAGATGAATACCATTCGCAGTCCGCGTTCCAAGGGGAACGCTTTTTTGATACCCCAAAATCATTTCCATGCCGTCTCGCTGTCTGGCAGGAAAGACTCCACCTGTATGCTGCTTCTCATGATCGAGCGTGAAATGCCCGTTGATATGGTGCTTTTTGCTGATACAGGCATGGAGTTTCCCGAAATGTATGAACATCTTGCACAGTTGGATGAACATTTGTTTCGGGAGCGGGGCATGCACATCACCATCCTTCGCCATCCCAAGGGCTTTGAATGGCTCATGTTTGAATCCCCCAAAGAGAAGCCCAAAAGCATCGAAAATAGAAAGCGCCTTGGTGTTTCTCTGTACGGCAACGGATGGCCTGGGCCGCGTGTTCGTTGGTGTACCGGCCAGCTTAAAACCCATCTCATCAACAAGGAGGTCAACCGGCTTAAAAAAGAGAAGAACGCCCTGCATTATGTGGGGATCGCCGCAGATGAAGTGGAGTGTTGCAAGGAAGAGCAATATCCGCTTGTCGATTGGGGCATTGTGGAATCCAGCGCCTTGCAGCATTGCTATGAGCGAGGCTTCCGTATCGGCAACCTCTATGAAATCTATCATCGCGCCTCCTGCTGGTGCTGCCCTCTGCAAAGAATCGGTGAATTGCGCAAGCTGCGCCGCCATCATCCTGATCTGTGGAAGCGACTCATGGATATGGACAGGCGAGCGATTGAACAGTTCGGTAATAATCCGCAGGGACAATTCAAGGAAAATTGGACGGTTGCTCAATTGGATCACCGTTTTGCCTGTGAGGATGCGATGTTTGGGGGCGGTGGTTAATGGCCGTCTTTCGCGTAGAAAAAACAAGGGATTATACCGTTATGGCCAATCATCATCTGAAAAACAAGGAGCTGACGCTGAAAGCCAAGGGGCTGCTTTCGGTCATGCTGTCTCTGCCGGAGGATTGGGACTATACGCTGAAAGGACTGTCCCATATCAACCGTGAGGGCGTGGACGCCATCCGCGAAGCGGTCAGGGAACTGGAACGTGCCGGATATGTTCAGCGGAGCCGAAACAAAAACTCCAAGGGTCAGTTTGCTGACATTGAGTATGTGATCTATGAGCAGCCGCGCAGGCCGTATGCGGACGAAGAACCAGCATCGGAAAAACCAATGTTGGAAAATCCAATACTGGATAACCCAACGCAGGAAAAGCCTGTGCAGGGAAATCCTGCGTTGGAGAAACCTGCGTTGGAAAATCCCACGCAATTAAATACTGATAGAACAAATACTCAACCAGAAAATATTGAAAAACCAATTCCTTACGGAGCAAATCCTTATCCATCCATCCCTTATCCATCAAAAGGTGGCAAAAATCCATTGCAGATCCAGAATGAAATCCATGACCGCATCAGCTATGATGCGCTGGTTTAT
>JAGBBE010000105.1 GCA_017938645.1 Clostridia bacterium | reverse complement strand
TCGTCATCGTCGTCGTCATCGTCATGGTCATCGTCCCAGCTCACATCATCGTCGTCATCATCCGACTCAAAACCCGTACTTCCATCCCGGTTATATGTAATCGTGCCGACCCGGGTCGCTTCACCGTCTCCCACTTTAACTTTGACGCCCATCTGCAGATTCAGGACGCCTTCCTCCCCTTCCTGAAAGTCAGGAAGGAGCTCCTCCATGAGAATTGCTGCTGAAGCACCGTTCAGATTCAACGCCTTTCCGCTGACACGGATTGTCTTTGCCGCATCCACCAGGTCCTGAAAATGCTGCTGATTCTCATCAGAATCCTCCGAAAGCACTACAACCTGAAAGAACGTGACCGCACTGCTCGAAGTCATCGGAACCTGAATGCCAATCATATACAACTTCAGGATGGATCCGCCAAGATTGATCGGTGTTTTCTTTGAAAGAAACTGTGCAGCAGGCCGACCGTTGATGCGCCACGTGCGCACATCGGGATTTTTCTCGATCAGAGCGTCCATCAGTGCGGTTCCCATCGGTTGATTTCCGTCATTGTAATGACTCTCATCATTCGCATCGTCGATCCTTAGCGTCGCATTAAAACGATAGTTCGTCCCTCCGTCCTCACCGAGCTCCGGTCCGGTTACCAACCGCTGCACACTTTGACCCTCATTGTCCAACTCATCCAACACTAGGAATCGGCTGCCCAGTTCGAAGGTGATTACATCGTTCAATCGAAACTGTTTTCTGTATTGCATAAGTATCCTCCCTCCAAGACATGCGGTTCACTTGCAAAAACACACTCTCATTGATCAAATGATAGATGAATTCATCTGATTCAATTTCAGTAATGCCTTCTGGCAGAGTAATATTTTCAAGGCTAGTATAGGTCGGCAGCCGCTTCTTACTGAAATCCGACCTTCTTCGTGCCGGCGCTTGGTTTACTAAGGTCGATTCCTTCATCCGTGAGATAGTCGTCCACATCATCAACGATAATCACACTGTCACCGTCCTCGTCTTCCGTCCGAAGATTCTGATTCATGATGACCTGATCCAAGACATTCCGTACAGTCCTCGCATTTGCGAAATTCGGCCTGTTGCGGAAGTATTCCATGGTGTCGAGCAAGCGGTTCAAAGCAGCTTCGTCCATGGAGTATCCTTTCTTTTTCAGGAAAGACTGCGCGATGAGGCCCAGTTCTTCGTTCGTGTAATCTGGGAATTCCAACGTGAACTGGATTCTCGACTCAAATCCCGGATTTGTGCTGATCATTTCGACCATTTCGTCCCTATATCCAGCCAGGATTGTGCAGAACTGACCTCTGCGATCTTCCATTTCTTTCAGCAATACCGCTATCGCTTCCTCGCCATAGCTGGTAGTGCCTCCATTGACAGTTGTTCTGCCCATCAGGGAATAGGCTTCATCAATAAACAGCACGCCGCCCATCGCTTCATTGATCTTAGCCAGCGTCTTCGGCGCTGTTTCGCCGACATACTTGCCGATCAGGCCGTGCGCATCTGTTTCGACCAGCTTAGCCTCGTCCAGAATACCTGCATCGTAAAGAATCCGCGAAAGGATTCGAGCAACTTCTGTCTTACCTGAACCGGGATTTCCATAGAAACACATGTGTAGGTTGAAATCCGCTAAGCCTTGATTGCGTTTTGAGTATGCCTTGATTTTTCTGACCATACGCTTCACAGCGCTCAGACCAATCAGCTGATCCAGTTCCTCTTCGCCGGTCAGAATCTTTTTGGCCGCACCCGAAGCAGAAGTAGGAAGGTTGATTTTGGCATCCTTAATATACTTGTTGACATCGATTATGCCAATTTCTGTATCCTCCGTGCCGGCGCAGCGCAGATTCTGGCACATGATAACCTGATCCAGAAGGTTCCTGATTTCTCGGGCGTTGGCAAAATTCGGGTCTTTTCGCCTGACATCCGAAATATCGAGAAGCCTGCTCAGAGCAGATTCGGCGATTGTATACTTGCGTTTTCTGAGCATCAGCATGGTAATTTCTTTCAGCTCTTCACGCGAGTAGTTGGGAAAATCAAGCACAAACTGGATTCTGGATTTAAGACCGGGATTGACAGAGAGCATCTTCTGCATCTCGTTCCTGTAACCGGCAAAGATGACGCAGATTTTTCCTCTGTGATCTTCCATAGCCTTTACAAGCGTATCGATAGCCTCTCTGCCGTAATCGGTAATACCACCGGTATCTGCGTTATTGCCCAGTGCGTATGCTTCATCTACAAACAACACGCCACCCATTGCTCTGGCGATGACCGATCTGGTTTTCTCTGCAGTAGCGCCAAAGTATTCACTCACAAGGCCGCTGCGATCCACTTCAATAACATTCTTGGTCGGAAGGATTTTGTTTTCATACAGGATGCCGGCAATGTAGCGCGCGACTTCTGTTTTGCCGCAGCCGGGATTTCCCAGAAAACACATATGGATATTCAAGGCATCGCTATCCTTGTTCATCAGAGCATACGCCTTGATTTTCTTTATGCTTTCTTTGATCCCGCAGAGGCCTATCAGTTCATTGAGCTGCTTCTCGCTCTCACCAATTTTCAACAGACCCTGTTTATTGATTCCCATCAAGCCAAAGGAATCCAGTTCGATCATCCTGTCGTACAGTCCGAGCAGGTCTTCCTCAGTTTTTTCGGAAAGGAAATCAAACGCAAGAATAGCCGAATCGACATCTGCATACCTTGCAGACAGCTTTTCAAGAACAATCCCTTTTAGCGTATCATTCGTAGCAGTAGTACCATCTTCAAAGTTATAGACACTCTTCTGGACAAGAATCGGCGCATACATAATAACTTCGATGGCATACCACAGCGTCTTCAACATATCGACCAATTCATCAGAGCCGTCGGAGAGAATATCGACCACATATCTTTTTGCCAGTGTTTTATCGACCTGTTCCTTGCAGCGGGCCAAATCTCTTATGTAATCTGTATTCTCCTCAGGATGATAGGACCTTTTGGTTTTTTTACGATATGCAGTTCCGTAGACGTTGTTTTGTTTTATGAACTTCAGCATCTTACGGGACAACTCAAGAAGAGCATCGAGGATATCATCCGCTAAAGGCAGGAGAGATTGATCCGGCGTCTCCGTATAATCAAGCGTGATCCCAGGCATCTGTACTTCCGGAAGATCGGCCTTCACTCCTGCAGCAGACAATGCTTCCTTAAGAATCTCATCAAGCCCATCGATTGCATCTTTTATGTCTTCAAGAGATACCTGATACCGTTGGAAATAAGAGGTATGAATGTGCTTGCGAATCTGTTCAACAGACTCGTTCAGCCGTTCGCAGAACATTTCCGTCTTTGTCGCCGCGCAGACATACCTCTGAATCGTCAGATAGTCAGGAAAACGCTTATCGTCCTGTGTTTTCAGGATGATCTTTGCCTTTTTTTCACTGTCATTACCTGATTGATCCATGGAATCTTCCCGGAATATCTCAAAAGAATCCTCAGTTATTTCCTTCAAACGCAGTTTTCCGATAAAGTCGCAGATCTCCCGTCTTAATACTGCCGTCTTATCATACGGCGTTTCAACCATTTTGTATCCGCAAACAGGGCAACTACAGCTTTTTTCGCTTTCCTTCACCGCACCGCAGCTGATGCATTTGAACTCCGCCATGTCAATCAACTCCCAACGCTTTCTTCACTGCGTCAAGCGGCGATGTATAGAAGATCACTTCGATTTCCTCTTTCAGATCCGCTTTGAGCAGATCATAGTTTTCTTTGCTTTCAGCTGGCAACATGATTTTCTTTGCTCCCGCATTTGCCGCCGCAACAAAGATCTCGTCCAGTTCTGTTGTGATAGGCATCATGCTGCCGGACATGACAACACGACCGCAGATTACCAGCGAGGGCATGACCGGGCGATTGGCAAGCCCGGAAAACAAGCCAACGACCTCGGCAACGGAGATTTCATCACTGACGCCGCGATTCTGAAGATCATTGAAGTACATGCCGTAATCGAATTCTTCATAAGAACCTGCAATAATTCTTCTTGCATTCTCACCAAAGTAGTTGAAAGCGGCAGTAATGCTGTCGCGAACACTCTTCGGCGCACGGGCAAGGCCTTCAACATTCCGGAAGCTGAACATACCTGTACCGGACACGAGTTTATTTTCCAGACGATAGATACCGACGACATTTGTCACCGAACGACCGATTCCGTATACGTAGCCAGGCATTTCAAATCCCTGACGTATCAGTGTACCGCCCGAAACCTCCGGCAGCTCCACAATGATCTCTTCGCCCGTTTTATTGTCGATGTAACCGAGATCGACATCACTGAATTCGCCCGGCGTCATTTTACGAAGCTGCTCTTTGACACGCCGCCTGCATTCAATGGCATATTCAAGAATCTCTCTGACTTCTTCTCTAGTCATCTGCTCATCCGGGTGAATGAGCTTTGCCATGCCGGAAAATGTTCTGCCGACCGCAATCGTATCGCGTGTGTTAAAGCATTTGTTCAGGGAGAAATACTCGCTGAAGGAGTTGGTGAAGTCGTATTTGCGCATTGCATGGCAGAACTCAGAGAAGCAGTCAGAAATCAAGCCATACCCCGTGGTGAACAGAGCCGAACGCAGCTTCGGTGTTTCCCAACCCGGCAGATATGCATGAATTCTGTCAAAGAACGCAGAGTCATTATTGAAGGCTTCCGGAAAAGGTTCAAATAGATTCGTGGTACGCATCATATCGGCGACGCTGCGGAACGTATTGCCTTCAAAGGCAATAGAAGCGTCGGAATTGATGGAGTCGACACCTCTGGCGAAACTGCCGTTGGCCATATAGTTCTTCATAGTCTGGACCATATCGCCAGAGGCTTGTGTAATACCCGCCACCTCGTCAAAAGCTATGCAGTCCCACATGCCAACAAGGCCAATACGTCTGGAGGCCATATTGTAAAACATGTTGGAAACCGTTGTGGTACCGCTGCTCATCAGGATGGAATAGGGGGACAGTTCGCTGTATACATGTGATTTGCCCGTGCCGCGGGGGCCCAATTCCACCAGGTTGTAGTTTTTCTGAATGAACGGCACAAAACGAAGCAGATAATGAAGTTTCTCCTTCTGTGACAGCTCTTTCGGCTCATAACCGGCAGAGCGGAGCAACAGATCAATCCACTCACCGCGAGTAAAGTAAGCGCGTGCTTCTTTGATCTCATCCAGATCAAGATTGGGCATCTGAATCGGCTTGAGAGAAGATATTACAAACGGAGAATCGTACTTGGATTTCTTTTTCCTGATCTTCTTTTTGCGCTTCTGGTTACCGAAAATGTCCTCATCAAACGCTTCCTGTTCGTCATCATCCGCATTGAGACCTACATACTCGATCTTGACAATGCACCAGATGCCGCCTACCAGCAGTTTCTCGTTGTGCACCACCAGATCAGAATTCACTTCAAAGGGATCCAGTCTTAGATTCGTAAAGCGGGCAACATACTTGTCTTCACGCTCATCAAATACGACCGTGATCTTGTCAATAATCGTATGCTGTCCGTTTTCTTTGATCTTGGACTTGACATATTCGCTCTGATCCGGGCGAACATAGTTCTCGCTCAGGATTCGCCGGATCTTCTGGAGGCCAGCCTCGATTGCTTCCTCATCATCAGTTGCGCAATACATGCCCAGCAGATATTCAAGCACATACGTAGGAACATTTGCGCCCTTTTTCATCAGGGATGTCAAATCCTTCCTGACGACCTTGCCAGGAAAGTATTCCAATACTTTCTCATCAAAAGCATTCATGGACAGTGTCCTCCTTAACCGTCACTTAGAGATCAAAGCTGAATGTACCAGCAAACGCCAGCTTTGCTCGGAATGGATATCTGGCAACCACTTCATAGTCATCCTGTCCACTCTCACGAACCATCAGCTCATACTCGCTTCCGCTGTCGTCCCGCGTATTTAAGCTGAACTGGATGCGGTTTGTTGAAAGCTTTCCGTTGCTTATCTCTATCATCTGCCTGTCATTCAAGACACGACCGAGAGCGTCAATAAAGAACAATTCAAAGCTGCCATCCCTGGGTACGTCTGTATCGTTCATCACAAAGCTCATGCTGAAGATACTATTCGTGATTGTATAGTTTAGGTTTGCCGGCCGGAATGCATGTGAGGCAGCGGACTCTGCAACCTTGTACATCTCTTTAGGAGACTTCCGAACAATCTTTCTGCTGCGTGCACCTTCAGCTTTCGTCCTTTGGATTGTTGTCCTGGTCGCTTCGGCCAATTTCAGGAATTCCGTTCTGGAAGCAGAGCTCTCGTCCGTCTCAACTGCGCGGATCGGATGGCAGACAAAGTACACGACCTGCTTGTTCGCAGCTATCGCATTCAACAGTTCCAGCGCTTTCTCAAGGCGATCCGCATCCAGGTTAACGAACGGATCGTCCAGGATCAGGAACGGCTGTTCTTTCTCAAACAGCGTATCCACCAACGCAAGCCGCATGCAGAAGTCGATCATATCACAATAGCCCGTACTGTATCCTTCCGCGACATGAGCTTTGCCGTTTTCTTCAATGCTGATATTGAAGTTGATATCCAGCAACCCTCTGATGGCATCATTGTTCAGCCAGATCTGCATATAGCTGTTGAATAGATGCTCAACTTTGCTGAGATACCGGTTTGCGAGGTTTTCCTTCGCCCTTGTGATCAGCTGAATGGTTCTTTTCAGGATGCCAAGGGCGTTCTGTGCTTTCTGCTTCTGCTCATACAGCGCGTGAATTTCCCGGACGAGATCAGGATACTTTTCGAGTGATTGATCCGCCAGGCGAATAGTATCGCTCTTTTGCGTGTACTCAATGAGCAGCGCGTCTCTGCGCTCTTTCAGTCTCTCGACCTCTGCCCGCAGGCTTTCTGCTTCCACAGCTATGGGTGCATTTGCATCCGAGGGCTGGTGTTCTGCTTCCGCAGAGGCGCCCTGTTTCTCCAGCTGCTGCTTGGCGGCAGCCTTTTCAGCAAAAGTGTTCGCCCTGGCATAGATTCCTGCGAGCATTCCGCTTCCATCCGGAGAAAAGTGGCCGAAGGACGCAGCAAACAGGCCGACTGTTTTTTCGGCCTGATCCAGGTTTGCTTTCTGACGACTCAAATCCGATTCAACGTCCCTGATCTTACCATGTACCTGAGCCGTCTGGCTGATATCGGCGCGAGCGGCAGTCAATAGAGCGGGCAATTCATCACCGGTATCCTGCATGTGAATGACAGCAAGCTTTTCGGTAAGCCGGCGTTTCAGCGTATCAAGCTGCTCCTGCTTTCTGGATTGACGCGCTGCGGCTTCCGTCAATTTTCCTGCATACTGCCTATATTCTACAAGAATTGTTTCCGCTTCTTTCAGGGCTTGCACGATATGGCTGAGATCAGTGTCCAAATCCAATTCGGCAAGGAGAGCATTCGCGTTTTGGAGATGTTTATCGAGCTTCTCTGAGATGACTTGCTGCGCTTCAAGCATAGTTGCCGCCTTGGGCGAACCGGGCAATGCCAGTTCCTCTGCGGTAGAGCCGGATTCAGCAAGGAACCGCTTGAAGTTTTTGTCAGCGGTTTTCATCTGCCCCTCGGCTACTGTATAAGCATTCAGCTTGCTGCGCATGAAAGCAAGCGCATCCTCAAATGCCAGACCGGCAATCTCCGGATACTGCTCGTCGAGTTTTGCTCTGGCCTGGTTAACGGCTTGGCGCTTGGTTTCAACCAGTTGCAACTTTTTCTGGAGCTCCGGCAAGAGCAGAGAAACATCACTGGCAAACTGCTTTTCCGGAACCTTGGCGTCCGCAACAAACTTGCTCAAGCTGCGCGCCGCAGATTGCTGTTTTTCCTTTGCAATCTTATAATCTGTTTCTCCGGCACGGAGAAGAGCAACTGCCTCGGTCAGCGTCTTGCCCTTGCAGGCTGAAAAAAGCGCATCAACGGCAGCCCGTTCTGTGGCGATGACAGCAGTCTGCTCAGCGATGAGGCCCTGAATACGCTCCAGCTCAGACCGTTTCTCTCGCAGGCGTCTAACCATAGTCGCATGATCCATAATCTGAGCGATAATTGTCTCAGATACTTCTCCGTTTGATTGGCCCCAGCGGGATACCCATGACGATACCTCGCCTCCATCCGAATCGATCACAGACCTATGTTTGCTGAGCTCCTGCTCCAAAGAAGCGATGTCCGCCTGCTCTATGGTCAGCTGGGCTTGGATCTCCGCTTTCTTCTGGTTTGCTTCCTGGCGCTGAGCGTCTGCCAGCCGATAGTCCTCATAAGCCAGCATTTTTTTCTTATACGAATTTTTGCCGGTTGCGCCAATTATGCACAGCAGCAATCCGGCAGCAGCAACAGCCGCGAGCGCAGGCATCATCAACACGCCAAGCGCAGCTCCTGCGATGATAAGCAGGATGCCTATCACTATCAGTGCCGTCCCCGCAGATTTCTTTGGTTCTTCTACAACATTCAGACTGGAGCTTGTTGCAGATTCAAGCTGCGCCAGTGATGCTGACAGGCTGTCCGCTTTACTCTTTTCGCCATCCAACCGTGCTTCGATTCCCTGTGCCGCCGCCTGATGCTGTACAGCGTTCCGATACTTACTCAGAATTCTGGTTCCTTCATCCGCATCAGGAAGATCATCTGGGGTATCAGCAAGCAGTGTCTCTTCTTCTGCCGTCAGCGCAATCGAGGGAATCGTTTCTTGCTTTTCAGCGATTCGCTGCTGGCTTCGCTGCAGTTCCTCCAGTTTTGCAATGGCAGGACGGACATGAGCATCATCATAAGCCTCTAGACGATTAAGCTCTGCCCGAAGCCTTTCAGCTTCGCCCTTCAGTTCTTTGTAACGCTTCTTTTTCTCTGCCCATGCTTTGGTTTCTCTCTGGATCTCCGCCTGCACATCAGTATCTTGCTGCGCCAGATCGCGATGCTTTTTTTGACAGTCTTCCAAGCTCCGGATCGCAGGTTCTGCAGCGGCAGGACAATATTTATCCTGCGCAGCCAATTCGGCCCGCAAAGCGTCCATCTCTGCCTTTAGTTCAGCGAAGCGCTTTGTTTTACTGGCCCAAGACTCGTTTTCCCGCTGGATATCACGCGTTTGCGTTTCCCGCTGGTGGAGCAAATTTTGAACAGAGACCTGAGTATCTACCGCTGCCTGCAACCGATCAACGAAACCAGGTATTCTCTCTGCTGCAGAGTGGATCAGTTCATATGCTTCCGGCGCATCCGGAATAGAGGCATCAGCGGTGCCGGCGGTAATAATCCCCTGAATCTCACCATAGATGCCCTGAACTTCATCAAGCTGGGCAGGTGTGGGCAATGCGCCGCCATACTTCTCAAGCAGGGAAGTATATTCCCTTGCAAATGCTTCATGTGCTCTTTCCAGTTCCTGAATTCGCGCCTTCAGCGAAGCAATGGACTGCTCATGCCGCTTAATCTGATCGATTTCAGCAGTCGTCGGTACATGACCTCCGAGCTCTGCCTCAATTTCATTCATTTCCCGCTGGATTACGGCGATTTGTTCGCGCAGGTCTTCCAGCATCTTTTTTGCTGCCTCGCGCTTCTTTTTTTCGCCTGACACTGCCTCCAGTCGCTTGTTTTTTTCATCCAAGTCTTTATCGATTTGGCTCAAAAGGGTATCGATCTGAATAATGCGTTCCCTGGCAGCATCCTGTTCGGCAATATCCCGCTCCATACTGTTACGGAGCCTTTCCCGCTCAGAAATCTGTCGGCTGATGTCACCGAGCTGCCCTCTGGCACCGGTCTTTTCATAAACCTTGACCTGCTGGGTCAATCTGGTTATAGCACCATCGAAGGCGGCAACGTCATTGGCCTGGCTCACCAACGCGTTCAGCCGGGTATGGATACTGCTTGCCGCACCATCGATGGACAGGCCGTTCTGGTTAATGAATACGCTGCGCTGGAACGCATTCGCATCGAGGTGAAACAATGTCTCACCGATCTTGTCCGGAGAAATATTGGCAGTTGCTTTCGTATCCAGATTGATGATTTTCGCCGTATCAAAACGCGGCGTTTCACCAAAAGAACGCGTAATACGATATAGCACGCCCTCGGATTCGAAATCAAGGGAGCCACCGTATCTGCCACCCTGCCAGGGAAGATAACGCTTCCGCTCATTTTCAGTGATGTCCTTGCTGCGGCGGGTATCATACCCATACAGCATGGCTTTCAGGAATGCTGCCATCGTCGTTTTGCCCCAACCGTTATCGTGGAGAACGACGTTCAATCCATCGTCGAAGGAATAATCGTAATTATGCAGACCGCCGAAGTCATCCACATGCATGCTGATCAGTTTCATTCCGCGGACACCTCCCTTCCACTCAGCGCATTCCATCCGAGGCTGATTAACCGGTTGCGTTCAGACTCACTTAAAGATCCATCCTGGAGCGCCAGCCGCACGAATTCGCTGCGCAGTGAAATATCGGTTTCAAAAGATTCTTCGTCAATATCCATGACCGTGTTATCATAGACTTCAACATAGAAAACTCGGTTTTGCATTTGCTTCTTCAGCGCATCACTGCTAATGGTCAATCCAAACGCAGAACGACCAGTCAGCGTGATACGCAGGAACGTATCACGTTCTATGGAACGTATCAGATTGTTGATTTTTCCGAGGATTTCTTTTTCATCGTCTTCAGGAAGAATCTTCATCTCGACTGCTTTATACGTATACCTGCTGTCATGTGTGACTCTGAACTGTCCGAGCTTATCCTCTGTCCATTCGACTATTCCATAACCACACTCAACATCCTGAGCGTCTTCAAACCCGATCGGCTCAAATGACGGAATAACGTTATTCCCAGGGATACCGTTCAGAACATAATGCTCCGTGTTATCCCGGCTAGCAATGATCGTGTCATTGTCACCAAGCTGAAGCTCAACAGCATTGCCTTTTACCCGCAGCGCTATGCGCTCGTCCAGATACGAATCCTGCGCCTGCATATTCACCAAATGCAGGTTTTCAGGGATATCGCTGCGATAGGAAATACGCTTATACTCATCTGCATCCAGGAATGCAATTACAACAATCGAGGGTTCCTCGCGAATCGTCTGGAATAAGGCATCGATGACCGATTCCGACACGCGCGCCTGCCCAAAAATCTGTCCCCACAATGCAACATATGCGACGTTGTTCTGGGATGCTTTATCTATCAGGTCGGCGTATTTTTCATTTCTGGTGGCTTGCCACGTATGGGATTGCTTCATATCGAGCCGTTCCGCCGATACTGCGCCCAAACGCAGGTCTGCACAAACAAGCATCTTGATGATCTTGCCCGTCAAAACAGAATGCACCTCCAGTAGAGCCACATCGTTCGCCGTCTCTTGTTCATTCTGCATATCAATGGATATCCCAGGTACTGCATGTTCATGTGTGCCCTGAGATACTTCTGCGGCAGATTCCTGCAGAACCACCATCACAGGAGACAATTCCGGCTGGATGATTACGTCAGGCGTTCTCGTTGATTTTGAAACAGACTCCTCAGGTCGAGCCATAGCTGATTCAGTTTCAACCGGTACGGGACGCGGTGCTGTATTCATATCCTGCTTGTCCGCCTTGCTGTTTTGCACAGTCAGAATGATTGACTGCAAGGCCTTCTGTGCGTACGGTGCATCGACGCCAATAAACGTGCGGCCATATATGGAATGAGCATCATCATACTCGTAACGGCACGGTATGGTTTCATTTAGGAGCTGCGCGTAAAACCTCTGAAGCATTGCTTTACTCGACACTTTGATTCTGATGGAATCAGCGCGAAAGAATACCACAGCAACACTTGCGTCATAGTAATTGATGGCGATATTGATATGCCTCGAAACAATCTCAAGATGTTTGTCCTGACTGGCCAGCTTTTTGAGAAAAGTATCCACCGAATCTCGCAGCTGCCTTGCTATCTCGTTTTTTGATTTGTAATCCATATTTACCCTCCGTGACGCAGCATTAACAAGTCCCGTTATCAATCAAATCATCGCTAAATGCTATATCTATCGTGAATTCGATCTGACCCATTACGGTTCCTCTTTTTACAATGATAAGATAATAAGTTTCCGTCTTCTTAAACTCTACGCTCTTCAACGTGAATTTTGTGCAGAATAGCCGCATTCGGCAATGCACTCATAATACTCGGGGGCTACTGCTTGAGATGATCAATAGATCCCACTCCTGACCTCAAGACACGAATCATCCATCATTCACATCATAAGTAAAATCAATACCACGACTACGAAAATAGGTCTGAATCGCATTGAGAACGATAGGAGTGGGAAAATGTTTCCCGTTTTCATATCGGTTAATGCTGGAGAAGCTCACGCCGATGGCCTTTCCTAATTCAGATTGTGTCATCCCCAGCTGCTCACGTACTTTTTTAAGTTCCTTTTGAAATGACATAGCTAATCACTCCTTACTATACATTATAGCGCTTGCTATATCGAATGTAAAGTCATGCCTGACGACATGTGTCGAGCGATACAATTCGGAGGCTTACTCGTCATTTTTCGATGGACTTGTTCCATTCATAATGAAGTGATATACTGCAAAAGTAAGACAACAGCGATAAATAAGAAAAGGCCGGAAGCACTGCTCTAAAACAATGCTCCCGGCCTGATTTCTGGTATCAACTATCTATTGTGTATTCGTATTTCATCCCGTTCCTGAAGATAATCTCCAGTTTTCTGTCCTGACCAACAACCACTTTATCGACCAGAGCGACGAAGGTATACGGTTCAAACTGAATGCATTTTTCCTGTTCCTCAAACATTCGCAGGAATATATCAATCTTCCTTCTGCGATCATTCTTGTCCTTCTTCTGATCTTCAACGCTCCGGATCTTCTCGCTGAGTTTTTCATGCTCTGCCACCAGCGCCTCGTACTCCCGCTGGTACTCCTCTTGATCCCTTCGCACCCTGGCATTCTCTTCGACCAGCTTCCTGACGCGCGCTGCCATATCCAGTGCCTGATCTTGCAGCCTTGTTGCAGCCCTATCAAGTTCACTCGTATCCAGCACCTCATCCAGAACTTCGCGGCAGACAGCGAAGATGGCATCTTTTTCGGCAATGACCTTCTTCATCACGCTGACGAACGCCTTTTCCAGTTCTTCCTGCGTTATATGCGGCGTTGAGCATTTGGCATCGCCGCCATATTTATTATTGCAGCGCCAGATGGTGCGTCGGTACGCATCCGTGCTGTGCCAAACCTTACTGCCATAGAAGGCTCCGCAGTCACCGCATACGATGCGCGAGGCAAAACAGCTTTTGCCGCTGTAGCTCCCTTTCAGACTTCTCCGCCACTCCAGTTCCATCTGGGTCAGGTCGAATACCTCCGCACTGACGATGGCTGGATGGCTGTTCTGCGCGTAATACTTCGGGATCTCGCTGCCGTCGTTTACTACGAAGGTTTTCTTGATGTAATCCGTGCAGTAGGTCTTCTGCAGGATGGCGTCTC
>JAGBBE010000104.1 GCA_017938645.1 Clostridia bacterium | reverse complement strand
CTGCGAAGTTCAGGGCTCAGCATCAGGCATTCTCCTTTCCGACTGCCTCGGCAATGGTGCCAACCAGCAGGTTGCTCTTGCCGCCGCACTTGGTAATTTCGGTAGGATCGAGGTTCAGTTCTTCAGCCAGGATCTCCAGCACGCGGGGGCTGCAGAAACCGCCCTGGCAGCGGCCCATGCCGGCGCGGGTGCGGCGCTTGACGGCGTCGATGGTGCGTGCGCCAACGGGACGGCGGATGGCGGCGCGGATTTCGGCCTCGGTCACCTGCTCGCAGCGGCAGACCAGAGCGCCGTTCAAAGGATCGCGCTTCACCAGCTCGGCGCGCTCTTCCAGCGTCATGGCGTAGAAGGGCTTTTCACGCTTGGGAGCGGGCTTCCACTCGGCCTTCTTGGCAAGGCCCTCATTTTCGGCAATCATGCCGACCAGATACTCAGCGATGGCGGGAGCGGCGGACAGACCGGGGCTCTCGATGCCGACGGTTTCATAGGCGCCCTTCTGACCTTCCACAGCGCCGATGACGAAGTCGCCGTTTTCTTCGTGGGCACGGATGCCGGCGAAGGTGGTGATCACAGTGCGCAGATTCTCCTTGGGCCAGGTCATGCGGGAAGCCTTGCCAACGGCGGCCAGCGCTTCAGCGGTGGTGGACACGTCGGTTCCGTCTTCCACGTCAATGGCGGAAGGACCAAGCAGCAGGTTGCCATGGCAGGTGGGGCTGACGAGCACGCCCTTGCCCATCTTGCTGGGGCACTGGAACATGGTCATGGTGAACTGCAGGGGCTTGGTGTGGTCGAGCAGATAGTACTCGCCCTTGCGGGGGATGATGGTGAGCTTCTTATCGCTGAGCTGGTTGTGGAGCATGGCGGAGTTGACACCGGCGCAGTTGATGACAATGCGAGCGGTCATTTCGCCCTTGCTGGTATCCAGCACATAGCCGCCTTCAACGGGCTTGATTTCGTTAACATAAGTCTCGGTCAAAAATTCCACGCCATTGACGGCCGCATGATCGGCCAGAGCGCAGGTAAGCTCATAGGGGCTGGTCAGGCCGCTGGTGGGAACCAGCAGAGCGCACACGACGTCAGGATTGACAGCAGGCTCCATCTGCACGATTTCCTCGCGCTCGATGATGCGAAGCTGGGGCACGCCGTTCTGGAGGCCCTGTTCATAGAGCTTTTCGATGGTGGGGCGCTCGTCCTCGCTGAAAGCCAGCACCATTGCGCCGGGCTGGGCATAGGGAGCGTTGACCTCAGTGCAAAGAGCCTTGTACATGTTTGCGCCTTCTACGTTCAGCTTTGCCTTGAGAGAACCGGGTTTCGCGTCGAAGCCAGCGTGCACGATGCCGCTGTTGGCCTTGCTGGCGCCCTCAGCCACGTCGCTGCCGCCTTCAAGCACAGCAATGCTCGCCTCATAGCGGGACAGCTGTCTCGCCACTGCGCAGCCGACGACGCCGCCGCCAATGATGATAATGTCCTTATTCAATGTGAACCCTCCAAGCATTTTGGCGTTTCAAAACGCCTCCAATATTTATTTTACCACGAAAGAAGGAAAAAGGCTATCCTATTTCGACATTTCTTTCACATATCAACGATCAAACGAATGGCTTCATACGCCAGATACAGCCCTGCCACCGAAGGCACGAAGCTGACTGATCCGGGTGCCGGGCGGGAGCCCTTGTTTTCCGAATCAGGCGTGTGCCTTGGCGTGATGGCCGGCTCGGTGGAATAGACGCAGCGAAGCGATGAAATATTGCGCTTTCTGAGCTCATGCCTCATCACCCGGCAGAGTGGACAGCCGGTGGTTTCGTAGATATCGCCGATGCGGATCTGCGTGGGATCAAGGCGGTTGCCCATGCCCATGCAGCTGATAAGGGGGATTCCTCTTTCCTGACAGACCTGCGCCAGATGAAGCTTGGCCGAGGTGGTGTCGATGGCGTCAATCACAACCGTACAATCCTCCGGAATGGCAACAGGCGTTTCCGGCAGGTAGAAGGCGTTGATAGCCGTCAGCTCCATGTCGGGCGCAAGATCGCGCAGCCGCTGCGCAACCACTTCGGTTTTCATCCGGCCGATGGTGCTTGAAAGCGCCGGAAGCTGACGGTTGAGGTTGGAGACAGCCACGTCATCGTTGTCTACAATGGTCATCTTCCCCACGCCTCCGCGTGCAATCGCCTCCGCCGCATAGCTGCCCACGCCGCCAAGACCCAGCAGCATCACATGCGCGTTGTGCAGTTTTTCCATCTGCTGTTCATCCAGCAGAAGCGCCATGCGGTTGAGGCGCTGTTCACGGGTGATTTCCATCATTGTTTCCTCCATCGCGCTGAAGATTCACAAGCATGATGTATTCCTGCTCGTTTTCATCAACGATTTCAAATCCGGCCTTCTGATACAGCCGCAAAGCATAGTTTGCCTTCTGCACAGCCAGCGATGCGTGCAGGTAACCATTCCGGCGCAGGAGTGCGAGCATTTCATTCATCAGAGCGGTTCCGATCCCCTGTCCTCTGTATTCCGGCATCAGCGACAGCGCGAACGACGGCGTTTCATCATCGATATGCCCGTAGTCGTCCATGATGCGTACCCATACCGCGCCGACGATGTTTCCATCCACCTCGGCAACCAGGCAGTAATCGTCCTTTTGCTGACCAAAGTCCTTCACATACACCTGAAGCTCCGGCTGACGGATAATCTCACGCGCCGGCGGTTCTGTTCCTTCCGGCACAAAAATGGCCTGATACAAAAATTCATCCAGCACAGAAACCTCTGTTTCCAGAAGTTTTCGGATGGTGTACTTCATCTGCAGCCGCCTCCCGGTTTTCTCAATACTGTGCTGATTATATCATGATGCCTGCCGCCTCATCAAGCACGGCAAAAGGCGGACGAAATACCGTCCGCCTTTCAGAATTCACTTCTTGAGGATCTTGCCGATTGGAAGCAGCAGGAACAGCATCCACGTCGGATGCCATATGCCGAAGATACAGCCGATGGTCAGATAGATCAGCGTAATCATCATCGGATCCGTCAGCCGGTCCCAGCCGGAGCGGAAACGCACATAATGCAGCGGAATCGTCAGAAACACCAGCCAGCCCGGATGCCACAGATGGAATCCGAATCCCAGAATCAGATACAGCGTCGTAATCAGCAGCGGATATGCGCTGTCCATCTTCCGCCTTTTCTCCTCCTCTTCCCTGCGTGCCTTTGCCTCGTAATAGCTGCCCTCCGGGCCAAGTCCATCAAAATCGGACATGTTCTTCTCCTCCTTGCCGTTTGGCTGAAATGATTATAGCAGTTTTTTCTTCGTGCCAAAAGGGAAATCCGCTGAAAACAGGATGAGAATTCCATGAGAAATCGTTAGGATGTAAAACGTGCCTGCATGCTTGTGCATTTCATCCCTTTGGTGGTATAATAAGCTGTTATGATGTGGGTTTTATGTCCATTTCATCACAGGACACATTTTTGAGGAAGGGAGGAACCGTGCTGATGTCCATACGCAAGTGGCTTTGTCTGTGTTTTTGCGCCGTTTTCGCGCTGATGCCGTTCCTCTCATGCGCCGCTGCTGAAGAAGTGCCTTACATCGCGCCCACGCTTCCTGCCGATGCGGAACCCTATAATCCCGAAACGCCGGAACTGCTGGAGGAAAACCAGCTCTACGCCAAATCCGCCATCCTCATCGAAGCCTCCACCGGACAGGTGATCTTCGAAAAAGACCCCGACGCCGTGATGTACCCCGCTTCCACCACCAAGATCATGACGATCCTCCTGGGCCTGACGCTGGGCGATCTGAGCCAGACGGTGTATCTGAGCGAAAGCGCCATGGCTGATCTGGAAGAGGGCGCAGCAGTGATGGATCTGGAAGTCGGCGAAAGCATTAATTTTGAGGATCTGCTCTACGGCACCTTTGTGCGAAGCGCCAACGAAGGCGCCAATCTGATTGCTGAAACCATCGCCGGTTCCAAGGAAGCCTTTGCCGATCTGATGAACGAGGCTGCCGCCATGTACGGCATGACCTCCACGCACTTCGTCACTCCCAGCGGTCTGCACGACGACAACCACTATTCCACTGTGCGCGATATCGCAACGCTTGCGCGCGCCGCCATGGAAAACGAGAAATTCCGCAGCATTGCCAAAACCTACACCTATTCGCTGCCCAAGAGCAATCTGCACCGCGCGCGCGTCTTGACGCACTCCTCGCGCAAATTCTTCAACCCGTCTCTTGAGGAAAACGACGCGTACTATCCCTACGCCACCGGCATCAAGTCCGGCTATCATTCCCGCGCTGGCTACTGCTTTGTCGGCTCTGCGGAGCGTGACGGCATCGAGTTGATTTCCGTGGTCTTCTACACCACTGAAAACGGACGCTGGACGGATACCAAAAAGCTGATGGATTACGGTTTCTCGCAATTCGTGAGCATGACGCCGCAGCAGCTGTACCGCGAGAACCCGATCACTGTGGAAACCTCCGGCTTCTCGCTGGACGATCCAGGCTTTGGCAGGCTGGAGCTTGGCGTGCAGGCGCGCGCCGGGTCGCAGCCGGTTTACATCGTAGCTACCAAGTCTGAGATGGAATCCATGGCGCGCAACCTGCGCCAGACGGTGCTCATCGAGTATACCCGCGACTTCATCACCCCGATCACCGAGGGTGAAGTCATGGGCAGCATGACCTATTATCCCAATGACGGCAGCGGTCCTGTAACCTATGACCTGGTCGCCACGCGTTCCATCGCCCGACGAGCCAACGCGCCGCTTACGCTGGAGGAAATCGAGGCGCTGGTCTACTCTGATCCCAATCCTTTCCCGCCGCTTTCTGTGGAACTGGTGATGCTCCTGCTTCTGCCGGTCGGCGGTGTGATTCTGGGCGTAAAGATTCTCCTCAGACTCTTCCACAAGGATCATAAGGGCAGACCCAGCCGTGTGCCCAAGCCCAAGAACCGCTGGTATCAATAATCAAACGAAAGAAGGAGGAAGGGCATGGTCGCTCAGGTCATCGTGGACGTGATTCATTCCAACGTTGCAAAGCCCTTCTCCTATCTGATTCCGGACGGCATGGAACTCACAGTCGGTTCCCGCGTGCTGGTACCGCTGGGGCCGCGAAAGGTGGACGGCTTTGTAGTCGGCCTTTCCTCCGAAGAAGAGCTGGATTTTCCCGTTTCAAAGCTCAAACCTGTATTGAAGGTGCTGGATTCCTATCCCGCCCTGCTGCCTCCGCTTCTGGAACTGGCAGAGGAGATGGCGCTGGAATCGCACTGTCCGCTTTCTGAAACCCTGCGGCTGATGCTGCCCGCCGCCATGCGCACAGGCCGCATCCAGCAGAAAAAAGCGCTGTATGCCCAGCTTGTATCCGGCGTCAGCGCCTCGGAAGAGGCCGAAAAACAGCGCCGCGCACCCAAGCGGGCAACGCTGCTCAGGCTTCTGTCCGATGGAAGCGCCAAGGCAGTTGCAGATCTTGCTGCGCTGGTCAACGAACCGCGCGAGGCGCTGCGAGCACTGGAAAAAGCCGGGCTGATCACCCTTGTGGAGCGCGAGATCTTCCGCGCACCCGACGGCACGGATGAGATCGATCGCACCATTGCACCGCCTCTGACCGGCGACCAGCGCGATGCGCTGGATACCATGCTTCCTGCTTTGCGCAGAGGCGAAGGCGCATTTCTGCTGCACGGCGTAACCGGCAGCGGAAAGACGGAAGTCTATCTCTCCATGGTGGAGGAAACCCTCGCCATGGGCAAGGGCGCAATCATCCTTGTGCCGGAAATCGCGCTCACGCCGCAGATGGTGCGCTGGTTTGTATCCCGCTTCGGCCCGGAAACGGCTGTTTTGCACAGCCGCCTCACCGACGGCCAGCGCTATGACGAATGGCGGCGCATCCGTCTGGGACAGGCGCGCGTGGTTGTGGGTGCGCGCAGCGCTATCTTTGCTCCCGTTGAAAAGCTCGGTCTCATCGTCATTGATGAAGAGCACGAGCAGACCTATCTGAGCGACAAGCATCCCCGCTACGACGCGCGGCGCATCGCCATGAGCCGTGCAAAGCGCGAAGGCGCAGCCGTGGTGCTCAG
The DNA here is from genome assembly GCA_017938645.1 of Clostridia bacterium. Next base: position 57,888 of record JAGBBE010000104.1, on the reverse strand, counting down.
TTCCGCAACGCCCAGCATCCTGTCCTTTGCCATGGCAAGGCGCGGCGACTATACGCTGGTGGAAATGCCCCGCCGCGTCAATGACCGTCCGATGCCCGCTGTAACCATCGTGGACATGCGGCACGAGCTGGAAATCGGCAATCGCTCCATTTTCAGCCGTCTGCTCATCCAGAAGCTCACCGAATGCTTTGCAAACGGTCAGCAGGCCATGCTTTTCCTAAACCGTCGGGGGTACAACACCTTTGTTTCCTGCCGCAAGTGCGGTTATGTGGTCAAATGTGAGCAGTGCGACCTGAGTATGACGCTGCACCGCGAGCACGGCGAGGACGGTCCGCAGGAGCTTCGCTGCCACATGTGCGGCGAAACCAAGCTTCCGCCGGACGTATGTCCCGAATGCGGCAGCAAGTACATCCGTTATTTCGGCAGCGGCACCCAGCGCGTGGAAGAGGAAATGCACAAGCTGTTTCCTCATATCAAAACCGTGCGCATGGATATCGACACCACCCGTGAGCGCGATGCGCACGCCAGACTGCTGGGACAATTCGGACGCGGCGAGGCGCAGGTGCTCATCGGAACCCAGATGATCGCCAAGGGACTCGATTTTCCCAAGGTGACGCTGGTGGGTGTGGTAGCCGCCGATATGACCCTCAATCTGCCGGATTACCGCGCGCCGGAGAGAACCTTTCAGCTGATCACGCAGGTGGCAGGACGCGCAGGCCGCGCCCAGCAGCCGGGCGAAGTGATTGTGCAGACCTACAAGCCCGATCATCCCTGCATTGAGGCAGCTGCTCAGCAGGACTACCGCGCCTTCTTTGAAATGGAATTCAGCCGCCGCCGCGCGGGACTGTATCCGCCGTTTACGCTGCTTGCGCGGCTTCTGGTCGAAAGCGAGCGCGAAAACGACGCAAAGCTCATGGCTGAACAGCTGTACAACACCGTTACGACCTATCTGATCAGCCATCCGGCGCAGAAAAAGCGCACCCTGCTTGTGCGCATGGATGAAGCGCCGGTCAAGCGCATCCGCGGTCAGTTCCGCTACCATGTGCTTTTTAAGGTATTCGACCATCCGGACACCGCGCCGCTTCTGGCGCTGATGTCGGAAATGACCTCTTTAAGCGGCGAAAGCTGCCGCATCTACTGTGAAATCAACCCTGCTACCATGATGTAGCACGACCCGACGAAGGAGAGAACAACGATGGCAATCCGTAAGATCGTGGAGCTCGGCGAGGAAAAGCTGCGCAAAATTTCAAAGCCCGTGGACAAATTCGACCTGCGACTGCGCATCCTGCTCAAGGACATGGCCGATACCATGTACAAGGCCAACGGCGTGGGTCTTGCCGCCCCTCAGGTGGGCATCCTCAAGCGCGTGGTGGTGGTGGATATCGGCGACGGCCTGATTGAAATGATCAACCCCGAAATCATTCATTCCGAAGGCGAGCAGACCGGCCCCGAGGGCTGTCTGAGCGTGCCTGGCCGCTCGGGCGTAGTCACGCGCCCCAATGTGGTCACCGTCAGCTATCAGGACCGCAACGGCGACGAGTACGAAGCCACCGCCGAGGGTTTTCTCGCCCGCGCTTTCTGCCATGAGATCGATCATCTCGACGGCGTGATTTATGTGGACAAAATGGATCGCGAAATCTTCCCCGGCGACGAGGAATACGGTTCCGATGAGGAAGAGGAGGACGAGGAATGAGAGTCGTCTTTATGGGCACGCCGGATTTTTCCGTGCCCACGCTTCAAAAGCTGATTGATTCCAAACATGACGTGGTGGGCGTCTTTACCCAGCCCGACCGTCCCAAGGGACGCGGCGGCAAGGTGCAGATGAGTCCCGTCAAGGAACTGGCGCTCAAGCATGACATTCCTGTTTTCCAGCCGCTCAAAATGCGTCTGGACGGCCTTGAGCCGCTGCGTGATCTCAAGCCTGACATCTGCGTCACCGCTGCTTTCGGCCAGATCCTGTCGCAGGATGTGCTGGATGTGCCGCCCATGGGTACGGTCAACGTCCATGCTTCCCTGCTGCCCCGTCATCGCGGCGCTGCTCCCATCCAGTGGAGCATTCTCTCCGGCGACAAGGTGGCCGGCGTGACCACCATGTTCTCCGACCGGGGCATCGATACCGGCGATATGCTGCTCAAAGCTGAAACGCCGATTTCCGAAGACGATACCGCCGGAACCCTCACTGACCGCATTGCAGTGATGGGCGCTGAGCTTTTGATTGAAACGCTCGATCAGCTCGAACGCGGCGTGTGCCCGCGTGAAAAGCAGGACGAAAGCCAGATGACCTACGATCCCAAGATCGACAAGGAAATGGGCCGCATCACCTTTGAAGAAAGCGCCGAAAACACGCTGCTGCGCGTGCGCGCCATGAGTCCGTGGCCCTGCGCGTTTGCCGAGCTTTCCGAGGGCGTGCTCAAGATCTGGCGCGCAAAGAAATCAGACATTTCCTGCGACGCGCCTGCCGGAACGGTGCTGCGCGCCAACAAAAAGGACGGTCTGGTTGTAGCCGCTTCCGACTGCGCCATTGAACTTTGCGAAATTCAGGCTCCCAACGCCAAGCGCATGGACGCCAAAGCGTTCCTGCTTGGTCATCCCATTGAAGAAGGCAAGCTTTTGAAAGAGGTACGCGTATGACGGAAAAGCGCACGAATGAAAAGAAACCCTTTAAGAAAACCTATGGCGACAAAAAGCCTTTCGGTGATAAGAAATCCTACGGCCAGAAGAAAGACTTTGGCGGCAAGAAGCCCTATGGCAAGTCTGCCGGCGACCGCAAATTCGGCAAGCCCGCTCCCAAGAAGCCTGAAGCCGAAGGCGAGCGCGTGTTTGGCCGTCTGGTCAAGGACGCTCCGGTTGAAACCACCGGTCTTACCATGAATGCGCGCCGCGTTGCGCTGGACGTCCTGTGCGATGTGCATCAGAACGGCGCATATGCCTCCCTGAGTCTTGATGAAAAGCTCCGCGCCGCGAAGCTGCGTCCTGAGGATCGCCGTCTGGTCACCAGCATCGTCTACGGCACCCTCGAAAACGAAGCCCGTATCGACTACGCGCTTGACAAGCTGATGGATCATCCCACGCATCAGCCTTCCCAGCGTGACATTCTGCGCATGAGCGCCTATCAGATTCTCTTCCTCGACCGCGTGCCCGACAGCGCCGCCGTCAATGAGGCCGTCAAGCTCGTCAAGGCCATGAACATGGAAGCCGCCAGCGGCTTCATCAACGCGGTTCTGCGAAACCTCAGCCGCGGAAAGGCCGAAATTGAATGGCCCAGGAAGGAAGAAGATCTGCGCACCTACCTGCACATCATGGGAAGCATGCCCATGTGGCTGGTCGACCGTCTCCTTGCCGACTACGGCGAGGAAGAGGCCGAGCGCCTGATCCTCTACCGCGAAACCGAGCATCCCATCGTGGTGCGCCCCAACTTCAACAAGATCTCCGACGAGGAGTTTGAAAAGCTGCTTGCCAAAAAGGAATGGCGTGTGGAGCGTGGTCTTGCACCCCATGCCTGGCTGGTGTACGGCGCTCAGGAGATCACCTTCGATCCCGATTACGCCAAGGGACTGTTTTCCATTCAGGGTCAGTCCAGCATGCTGGCTGCCGAAGCCATGCAGGTGAAGGCCGGCATGAAGGTGCTGGACGCCTGCGCTGCGCCCGGCGGCAAGAGCGCCTACATGTGCGAAAAGATGCAGCTGACCGGCCGCGTATTCAGCTGGGAGCTGCATGAAAAGCGCGCCCTCCTGCTGGAAGGCGTGAAGCGCCGTCTGGGCCTTGACAACATGCGTATCTCCGTGCGCGACGCGGGCGAATACCGCGAGGATTTCGAAAGCACGCTGGACGCTGTTCTGCTCGACGCTCCTTGCGCTGGTCTGGGCGTTCTGGCCCAGAAGCCCGACGTGAAGCTGCGCCTGAAGCCGGAGGACATCCCCGCCATCGTGGAAAGCCAGAAGCGCCTGCTGGACACCGTATGCCGCTATGTCAAGAAAGGCGGCACGCTGGTGTACTCCACCTGCTCCATCCTGCCGGAGGAGAACGCCAGGCAGATCGAATCCTTCCTTGAGCGCCATCCCGAATATCAGCTTGAAACCCTGCCCGCCTCCTTCCCCGAGGAGCTGCGCAAGCTGCAGGGTCCCTTCGGTGTGCAGCTTCTGGGCTGCCGCGACGGCGTTGAAGGCTTCTTCATCGCCCGCATGCGGAGGGTTCGCTGATGGAGGCCAAAAAGATCCTGCTCGATATGACGCAGGACGAGCTCAAGCAGTACCTGCTGGGCATCGGTCAGCCTGCTTTCCGTGCAAAGCAGCTGTTTGGCTGGCTGCACAAGGGCGCTTCCTTTGCTGAAATGCGCAATCTGCCCGGCGCGCTGCGTGATCAGCTCAGCGCTGAATGTTTTGACCTGCCCATGGAGCTGCATGCGGCCTTTCCTTCCCAGAAGGACGATACGGTCAAATTCCTCTATGCCTGCTGGGACGGCAACATCATCGAAGGCGTTCTGATGCACTATCATTACGGCTATTCGCTGTGCATCTCCACGCAGATCGGCTGCAAGATGGGCTGCGCCTTCTGCGCAAGCACGCTCAACGGCTGCGTTCGCTCCCTCACCGCCGGTGAAATGATGGCTGAAGTGCTTCTGGCCAACAAGTTTCTTGGCGAGCGCGGCAAGGTAGGGCATATCGTGCTCATGGGCAGCGGCGAGCCTCTGGACAACTACGAAAACGTCGTGCGTTTCCTGCGTCTGGTCAACGATCCCGAGGGTCTCAACATCAGCCTGAGAAACATCTCTCTTTCCACCTGCGGCCTCGTTCCGCAGATCGACCGGCTCAAAACCGAGCGTCTGCCGGTAACGCTGAGCATTTCGCTTCATGCGCCCAACGATACCATCCGCCGCGAGATCATGCCGATTGCCAAAACCTATCCCATCGGCGAGTTGATGCAGTCGGTACGCGGCTATGTGGCCGATACCGGACGCCGTGTGGTATTTGAGTACGCGCTCATCGACAAACTCAACAGCACTCCGGAGCATGCACGCGAGCTTGCAAAGCTTGTGCGCGGCCTGCAGTGCCACGTCAATCTCATTCCCCTCAACTACGTGGACGAACGCCACCTGATGCCCGCCTCCCCTCAGGCGGTGCAGACCTTCCTCAGGACGCTGGAAGCGGAGCATGTTTCCGCAACCGTGCGTCGCGAGATGGGCTCGGATATCGGCGGCGCCTGCGGTCAGCTCAGGCGCAGGCATCTTGAGGGACAGAACGAACCATTACCAAAGGAGTGACACAGCGATGCGGGTCTGCCATAGGACACATCAGGGACTGGTGCGCGCAAGCAATCAGGACAGTGTGCTGATGGATACAGGCGTATACGGCGTTGCCGACGGCATGGGCGGCCACAAGGGCGGCGAAACAGCCAGCCGCGTGGCGGTTCAGGTCATCAGGAATGCGCTGAGGGGTAAAAAGCCCGAGCAGCGCGCACTTGAAGTGGGCATAGAAGCCGCCAACCGCCGCATCTTTGACATGTCCCGTCACGACAGCGCCTTAAACGGCATGGGAACCACCCTCACCTTCCTGTGGGAAAACGGCGAAGAGGTGTTCATCTCCCATGTAGGCGACAGCCGCGTCTATCTTTTGCGCAAGGACGAATGGAAGCAGGTCACGCAGGATCACAGCGTGGTTGCCGAACTCATGCGCTCGGGCGTGATCACCGCCGAGGCTGCGCGCACGCATCCCTACCGCAATGTCATTACCCGCGCCGTGGGTGTTGACCCCACCGTAGAGGCCGATCTTTTCACCCATGACCTTCAGCCCGGCGACCTGTGGCTGATCTGTTCGGACGGACTGTATAACATGGTTCCTGACGACGTTCTCAAACAGGTGCTTGAAAACGCAGAAAGCGACGAAACCGCTGCTGATGAGCTTCTCCAGCTTGCGCTGGAAGGCGGCGGCACGGATAATATCACCTTCGTCCTCTGCCGTGTTCCGGAGGTGGATGCGGTATGATGAAAGGCATGATTTTCGCCGAACGCTACAAGCTGGAGGACTTTATCGGCCAGGGCGGCATGTCGCTGGTCTACCGTGCTGTGGATATCCGCACAGGCCACAGCGTGGCGGTCAAGATCCTCAAGAGCGAATACAACAGCGACAAGGAATTTCTCGAACGATTTCAGCGCGAGGCGCAGGCTGCGAGCCTGATGAGCCATCACAATCTCGTCAACCTGCTTGACGTGGGCGTGGAAGGCGAATACCGCTATCTGGTGCTGGAATATGTAAACGGCAACACCCTCAAGGACGTCATCCGCCAGAAGGGCCGCATCAATTATCTCACGGCCATTCAGGTGACCATCCGCATCCTCTCCGCCCTGCAGCACGCGCACGATAACGGCATCATCCACCGCGATATCAAGCCGCAGAACGTACTCATTCATGCCGACGGCCACGTCAAAGTAGCGGACTTCGGCATTGCCCGCATGACCGGCGGCGCGACCATCGGCAAGGGCGACACAGTCGTTGGATCAGTGCATTATTCGTCGCCCGAGCAGGCCACCGGTTCTGTGGTGGAAGCCACCAGCGACCTGTATTCCACCGGCGTGGTCATGTACGAAATGCTCACCGGCCGCGTTCCCTTTGTGGGCGATACGCCGGTAGCGGTTGCGATGCAGCACATCCAGGATGCGCCGCCGCCCATTACCGATTTTGCGCCGGAAACGCCTCCTGCCGTGGTGGCAGTCGTGATGAAAGCGCTGGAGAAGGATCCCAAGAACCGTTTCCAGACCGCGCGCGAAATGGCCGAAGCGCTGATGAAGGCCAAGGATGGACGGCTTGATCCGGCTTTGATTACCCCCGAAGTCAGCCGCATTCCCGTGCCTCAGCCGCCTCAGCCGCCGCATGTTCAGGAGGTCAGTCCCCGCACGCCTCCCCGTCGTTCCGGCTCAACCATCCGCCGTACACCGGCCCGCAGACGAATCCGCTACAAGATCAGCAGTCTGGTCATCACCATTCTGGTGGCCGCAGCTGCGCTTGGCTTGCTGACCTTCGGTGTAATCCGCATCGTGGAGGAAGCCAGCAGGACGGCCATCGCACCCGACGTCATCGGCCTGACGGTAGAGGACGCCATGGCGCTTGCCCGCCGCGAAGGCCTCAACTGGCAGCAGACGGACATCAACCACGACACCCTCGCAGCCGGGCTGGTCATCTCCCAGATTCCCGAGGCGGATACCGCCATGGAAAAGGGCGACAGCCTGCTGGTGACCGTCAGCCTTGGCCCCGTAGCCTCCACCATGCCTGACATGCGCGGACTTGGCTATGAGGACGCTGCCAATCGCCTCAAGGAGCGCGGCTTTGGCGGCACCATCGCCATGAAGGTCGTTTCCACCTCGCCCACCGGCACCGTGCTTGAACAGGTTCCGCAGGCAGGCGCAGCCTACACGCCCGGTCAGACGGTTGAGCTGACGATCTCCGGCGGTTCCGCCATGGTGCCTGAATTCGTAGGACGCACGCTGGAGGAAGCGCTCAACATGCTCAGCGAAAACGGCCTCACCGCTGCAAAACCGGTTTCTGTTGAAACCAGCGATCCGGCTCAGATCGGTCAGGTGCTGGCACAGAGTCCCACCTCCGGCAACATGGTTGTGCTCGGCGCGCCCATCACGCTGACGGTTGGCATCGAAAGCCAGCCCTATCAGGGCGAACTGAGTCTGGCTATTCCGGCAGCCGACAAAGACCGTTCCCTTCGCGTCACGCTGCTCATTAACGACGTGGAAACCACCGAGTACGAGGGCACGCTTGCCGCCGGCAGCGAAAACGTGATGCTCATTCCGCTCAGCGCAACGCTTTCGGGAGAAATCCCCTGCCGCATCTATCTGGACGGCGAACTCTTCAAAGAAGAAGCAGTCACTTTGCGCTGACAAACAGGAGGTTCTATCATATGCAGTCTATCGCGCCTGAAGGCGTGATCGTAAAAGGCGTAGGCGGATTGTACTACGCGCGCGATAATCAGGGGGAAGTCCATGTGCTGCGCGCCAAGGGCAAGTTCCGTAAGCAGCGGATCACGCCTATGGTGGGCGACCGCGTGCACTTCACACCCGGCAGCGGCGACGAGCACGGCTGGGTGGATGAAATCCTGCCCCGCGACAGCGAGCTCGTGCGTCCGCCGGTGGCCAACATCCGCCATATCGTGCTGGTGTTTGCGCCCCAGCCTGCGCCGGATTTTTTGCTGATCGACACGCTGATTGTGATGTCCTTGAAGCAGGGCATTCAGCCTGCCATCGTGGTTAACAAATGCGATCTGGACGAGGCCCTTTTCGACCAGATTGCAAAGGATTACGCCGGGCTGAATGTGCCGGTGCTCAAAGTCAGCGCCAAAACCGGCGAAGGTCTGGAAACATTTCAGAATCTGCTCAAAACCGGCATCTGCTGTCTGGCCGGTCAGAGCGGCGTGGGCAAGAGCACCCTTCTGTCCGCCGCCACAGGGCTTACGCTGGAGACCGGTGAAATCAGCCGCAAAATCAGCCGCGGACGTCATACCACGCGCCACGCCGAGCTCATGTTCAGCGGCGAATATCAGGTGCTTGACACGCCCGGCTTCAGCCTGCTGGAACTCTGGGAGGGATTGGAGCCTATTCAGCTCAAGGAATTCTATCCCGAGTTTCTCCCCTATGAAGGCGAGTGCCGTTTTGCACCCTGCTATCATCTCAGCGAACCCGGCTGCGCCGTGCTTTCCGCTGCCCGCGAGGGTGAAGTGAGCGCCGCGAGGCTGGAGCGCTATCACCAGCTTCTCAAAAAAGCACAGGAGGCCTGGAAAAACCGCTATGATTAAACTGTCCCCTTCCCTTCTGGCTGCTGATGCTGCCTGCCTTGGCGATGAAGTACGCAAAGCCGTAGAGTGCGGCTGCGATGAACTGCATTTCGACGTGATGGACGGCCACTTTGTGCCCAATCTCACCTTTGGTCCTCACATCCTTTCTGCGCTCAAGAAGCTGACGGATATACCTTTCGACGTGCATCTCATGCTGAGCGATCCCGCAAAGTATGTGGATGCATTTGCCAAAGCCGGTGCAGACATCATCACCGTGCATGCAGAGGCCAACGATTTTGCCGCCGCTGTTGAACGCATCCGCGCGCTCGGACTTCAAGCAGGCGTTTCTCTGCGTCCCGGAACCGGCGCAGAAGTCCTGCGCAGCCATCTTCAGCAGCTCGACCGCGTGCTGCTGATGACCGTGGAACCCGGCTTTGGCGGACAGTCCATCCAGATGGATGCGCTCAGGAAAGCCCGCGAGCTTCGTGCCATGGGCTTTGCCGGTGAAATCGAAGTCGACGGCGGCGTGGGTCCTGCCAATATGCGCGAGATTGTCTCCTGCGGCGTGGACGTGCTGGTTATGGGCACTGCGTTTTTCACTTCTGCTGATCCTCTGACGCTGACCGAGCAGGTGCATGCGCTCTGATTCTTTTGGGCATGCTGACAACATGCCCGAAAGGAGATTCTCATGAAAGAGCACGAATCAAAGCAGCGGCTTTTTCAGCCGCCCAAACCCAGAAAGCGTATGGGGCGCGCGCCTGTGCGCCACTGATCGCATTCAAACAGATAGGACTGAACACATGGAATTTTCTCAGCTACATCTCAACAAGCAGCTTCTTGCTGCGGTCAGATGCTGCGGCTACGCCGAGCCCACGCCGATTCAGCGGGAGACCATCCCGCCGGTGCTTCTTGGACGCGACGTGCTGGGCTGCGCACAGACCGGAACCGGCAAGACGGCTGCTTTTGCGCTGCCTATTTTGCAGCGACTTTTTGAAGAAGGAAAGCCCGAGGGCAAAAAACGTCCGATCCGTGCCTTGATTCTGACGCCGACGCGCGAGCTGGCCCTGCAGATTTATGAAAACTTTGAAGGCTATGGCAAAAACCTGCCGCTTCGTCCCTGCGTCATTTTCGGAGGTGTCGGCCAGCAGCCGCAGGTGGAACAGCTCAGACGCGGCGTAGATATTCTGGTTGCTACACCCGGAAGACTCAACGACCTGATCGGTCAGGGACATATCACGCTGGATCGTCTGGAGGTTTTTGTGCTGGATGAGGCAGACCGCATGCTTGACATGGGTTTCATCCACGATGTGAAGAAGGTTATCGCCAAGCTTCCTCAGAAGCGCCAGACGCTCTTTTTCTCCGCCACCATGCCCACTGAGGTTGAAAAGCTGGCACAGAGCCTGCTTACCGATCCCGTCACAGTAAAGGTCAATCCCGTCTCCAGCACCGTTGACCGGATTGATCAGATCCTCTACATGGTCGACAAGACCAACAAGAAGCATCTTCTGGCAAAGCTTCTCAAGGACAAATCCGTTGAAAATGCGCTGGTTTTCAGCCGCACCAAGCATGGTGCAGATCGTATTGTCCGCGAACTGTCCCGCGCAGGCATCGAGGCGCGCTCCATTCACGGCAACAAAAGCCAGTCCGCCCGCCAGCAGGCGCTGGGGGATTTCAAGTCCGGCAAGGTTCGTGTGCTGGTAGCCACCGACATCGCCGCGCGCGGCATCGATATCGCTGGGCTGAGTCATGTTTTCAACTATGATCTGCCCAACGAGCCGGAAGCCTATGTTCACCGCATTGGACGCACAGGCCGCGCCGGACTGGACGGAACCGCCATCAGCTTCTGCTGTATCGATGAAATGAAGGAACTGCGACAGATTGAAAAGCTGACCGGCAAGGCCATTCCGCGCAAAGAAAGCGAATGGCCCATGGAGGTCTTTACGGAAACCGTGAAGCAGCCCCGTCCGCAGCGCAGCGCGCCTGAAAAAGCAGCTGTTACGCCTGTGTCCAAAACGCCGGAATGTCCGGCAGCAAAGCCTGCTGCCACGAAAGCCACGCCGCTGGAGCGCCCTGTGCAGCCTGCGCCGAAAAAAGCTGTTCAGAAGCCTGAACCCCGTGCGCAGCGCGCTGCCCAGCAGCATGAGCGCAGCTATGCCGATATGATCCGCCGCAGCCGCAGCGGACGCAAGCCGCTTTCCACCGGCAACGACCGCGTGTAAACGCAAAGGAGAATACCATGCAAAAGCAGATGACCGCCGAACAAAAGCTGATCCGCATGACGCAGACGCCGCTTCCCCGGCTGATCGTGTCCCTGTCCGTTCCCACGGTAATCAGCATGCTGATCACCTCTTTCTACAACATGGCCGACACCTACTTTGTGGGATTGATCGGCTCTGCGAGCGCATCCGGCGCTGTGGGCGTCATTGCGCCGCTGATGGCCATCATGCAGGCTGTGGGCTTCATGTTCGGCCATGGTTCGGGCAATCACATGTCGCGGGTCCTTGGAGCAGGCAGGACGGAGGACGCCGAACGCATGGCCGCCACCGGCTTTGTGAGCGCGTTTATTGCAGGCGTAATCATCATGCTCGCAGGGCTTCTTGCCTCCGAACCGCTGGTATATCTGCTCGGCTCTACGCCTACCATCGCGCCGTATGCGCAGGAATACATGCGCTATCTGATGCCCGGCGTGCCGTTTCTGATTTCCAGTCTGGTGATCAACAACCAGCTGCGATTCCAGGGAAGCGCGTTCTACGGCATGATCGGTATTACTTCCGGCGCGCTGCTCAACATCGCCCTAGACCCGCTGTTCATTTTCGGGATGAACATGGGCGTTGCAGGCGCAGCGCTTGCGACCAGTCTGAGCCAGATGGTCAGCTTTGTTCTTCTGCTGATAGGAACCTGCAAAGGCGGCAACATCCGTATCAAGCTGCGCTGCTTCACACCCACGCTTCGCACCTTTGGCGAAATTCTGCGCGGCGGTATTCCTTCTCTGGCGCGTCAGGGCCTCAACAGCCTGGCTACTGTCTGCCTCAATTTGGCGGCCGGCGGCTACGGCGATGCGGCCATCGCAGCCATGAGCATCGTTTCCCGCATCATGATGATGACCGTAAGCGCCATCATCGGCTTCGGGCAGGGCTTCCAGCCCATCTGCGGTTTCAACTATGGCGCAAAGCTCTTTGGCCGCGTACGCAAGGCATTCTGGCTGTGCGTAAGAATCTGCTTCTTCGTACTCGTGGGTCTTGCGGTGTTTGCCGTAACCTTTGCTCCGAAGATTGTCGGTCTGTTTCTGGCGGCTGATCCCGACGTGCAGCGCATTGGCGCACTCGCGCTCAGGCTTCAGTGCATCTTCATCCCGCTGTTCTCCTTCACCTGCATTTCCAACATGATGCTGCAGACCATGGGCATCGCAGGGCGCGCCACGCTTCTGGCTATTGCCCGGCAGGGACTGTTTTTTATTCCGGCAGTGCTGATTCTGGAACGCATCTTTGGCCTGCTCGGCGTGCAAATGGCACAGCCCGTGGCCGATGTGCTTGCCTTTGCGCTCTCTGTTCCGCTCTCGCTGGGCGTGCTCAAAGAACTGAAGGAAAAAGAATTGCAGGAAAAATAATTTTTCGCTTTGTGTGAACTTTTCACCCTTCTGATCCGTCTGATAGATACAGGCATCTGTACGAAAGGACAGCGCTGGAAATCGTTGCAAACATTACGCAAGTATTACGTTGACAGCGAGTTTCGAAAAATGTTATAATAAAAGACGTTGGATTTTCTGTACTTTTGCTCAACACTTTGAGGAGGTTACCCCGTGAAGAAGATTCTTGCCATTATGCTGATGGCAGCCCTGCTGCTGTCCTCCGTGCCCGCCATGGCCGCCAAGGAAAAGAAAGTTGATCCCGGCACCGACTACACCATGGACACCAAGGGCGCTGTGGTTCTGCAGAACGTAGCCGACCGCGGCATCAGCCCCCAGCCCGGTGAAATCGACATCAACCCCATCGTCGAAGGCGAAAGCCCCACCACCGGCATGCCCTACGATAACAACGCGCTCTACCTGCCCATGCTGGTTCAGATCAGCAATCCCGAAGGCAGCGAAAAGATCGACGGCAAGAAGGTTACTTCTGCCGGCATCGGCGACCGCGCTCCCTGGGGCGGCCAGTATGCTGACGTGGTTTACGAAGGCATTCTGTATCGTTCCGGCCAGACCCGTATCACCTTCCTGTTTAACGACAGCTTCGCCGAAGGCCTGCCTGTAAGCGTTGGCCCCGTGCGTTCTGCCCGTATCGGCCACGTGCTGCTGCGTGAAGAGTGGCAGGGCGGCATCGTGTATGCCGGCGGCCCCCGCGCTGAAGAAAACAACATTGCCGCCATGTTCGCCGAGCTCGGCGCCAGCGACAAGGGCGTTGCCTTCAACCTGCTGGACGGCAAGTATCAGGAAGTCAAGAATCGCGTCAAGGGCGTAAAGGCTCCCGATAACTATAACGTCAACCTGCTGGGCATCCGTGCTCTGGTTCCCACCACTACCGTTGCCACTCCCCATCCCTGGCTGTTCACCGACGTAAGCCCCTACACCGACGGTTATGAAATGGCTTACAACATCAACCTCGACTGGGGCCACAAGCGCTATATCTCCCACTTCATGTACGACGAGGCCAACAACCTCTACCTGCGCTTCTCCGGCAACGCTCCCTACATGACCTTCGCCAGCGCTGACGACCGCTCCGAGGACAACGAAGAGCAGCTGGCCTTCAGCAACGTCATCATCCAGCGCGTTGGCTACGAGTACACCAACAACTCCAAGATCATGCCTGTTATGCAGAGCGTTGGTCAGGGCAATGCCGACATCTTCATCGGCGGCCGCTACATCCCCGGCTACTGGGTACGCGAGTCCATCGAGTCTCCCACCGTGTTCTTCGATGATCAGGGCAACGAGATCCAGCTCACCCGCGGCAAGACCTTCATCGCCCACTTCCCGCCCGAGAGCCTGCTGACCTACAACAACTAATGCATACCAAAAGCCTGCTGCTTCGGCGGCAGGCTTTTTTGTGTGCCTCCGGCGGGCAAGGAGAGGCGCTGCCTCTCCTTGTATCCTCACCGCTCAAGGGACAATATCCCTTGAGAATCCCATTGTTGGATATGTTACTTTTTGCGATGCAGCTGCGTCTGATAGGCAGAAGGAGGAATTCAATGTGAAGCGATTGTTCTGCTTTTTGGTTGCTTTGATGATACCGGTGTGCGGATTGGCAGAGCACAGGCCTGTGCTGGTATCGGTTGGATTAGCTTCTGCACAGAGCAAAGTAAACGGGCGCAGTGTGAAGGCTGCCGGCATTGGAAAAAGAGCGCCATGGGGCATTCACGAAGCTGATGTAATCTATGAAGGCCTGATGTTTCAAAACGGTCAGACGCGGCTGGGATGTGTGTTTCAGCGTTCTTTCCCGGAGGCTGTCGGGCCGGTTCGTTCTGCACGCATTGGTCAGTTCTTTCTGCGCGAGGAATGGGATGCAGCGTTTGTGTACAATGGCGGGGCTGCATGGGAGCTGATGCCGGAAATAAAGCGGGGATCGTCTCTGTTTTTGGACAGGCAGCGCAATCAGGAGTTACATCAGTGGGTCCGCCGTGAAAAGGGTGTAAAGGCCCCGGATAATCTGAGTGTTGATGTCGCAGGGGTTTCTTCCGGCTTGGAAAGTGGTGGAAATCCTGTTTTTCAGCGTGGTACACCTACATTTGATGGAACTGAAGTGAATCATATTTCGCTTGACTGTGGTGCAAGGGAATGGTCTGTTCAGCTGCATTATGATGCGCTCTCTTCCGAATACATGATGAACCGGAATAGCGCGCCGTTTTACTCCTATCCATCGGCGCAGGAACGTACAGCGGAACAGGCTGTACACCTCAGTTTTGACAGCGTTATTGTGCAGCATTCGAAGTACGAATGGCCCAGCCGCATGATGCCGGTTCTCACTGGTGTCGGGAGCGGAAAAGCGGATTATTTCATCGACGGCGTCATGATTGAAGGGATGTGGATCAAGGAGTCAGTTTCATCGGTCACCCGCTATCTGGATCAGCACGGGAATGAAATGGTTTTTCCGGATGGACGGATTTATGTTGCCCAGTTTCCTGCGGATCATCAGGTTACGGTTAATGAAGGCGAAATCCTATACCTTCACTTTCCGCAAAACTGATTATATTTGCTTTACCTTGAAAACAGGGAAGACGCCGCTTGAACGTCTTCCCTGTTTTTTATTTACGCTCTTCCAGCGCGATGTATTCGTACTCAGCCAAAAGATGGATGATCTTATAGAAATCCTCCATCACGCTTTCGCTCCACACCACGCCTTCCTCAAATTCAGCCTGCGTGATGAGTTCGCACAGATCACGCTTGCCATCCATCGCGCCGAAAACGCGGCTGATCATGGTGGGAATCATGGGCTGCTTGCGCTGACGGAATGGGAGCCGTGCCAGATCGTGCGGCACGCCGACGGATGTTCTGCGCGGAATCAAGCCTGCAAAGGCGTCAAACGCAGGCGTTTCCTCTTTTTTGGGTGCAGAGGGAACGGGATCAAGCGTCTTTGCAAAGTTATTGACGGCGTCGCATGCATTCTGGATGTCCTGAGTATCAGCTCCGGCAAGCTCAAACGCCCTGAGATCCGCCAGTTCAATTTCGAGCCTGTGCGCAAGCTTGGCTTTGGCGTCAGCGCCGTCTCTCAAAGGAGGCAGAGACGCCGTCTGTGCGAGCTTGCGCATGGCATTGGATGCAGCCATCGGCAGGAAGCGATGCAGCATCTCCGGATCGGGCGCAGCAACCAGCGCAGCATAAGCGGCATAGACCGCAGCAATGTTGGCTACCTTGTCATATTTCAGATATCCGGGACGCTGGCGGGAGTTATGCCAGAAAGCCATTTGATCCTGATAGACGCTCACCGTGGGAAGCCCCACAGACGGATCGGACATAAAGCTGTCGCTGCACCAGTAATCCTTCCATACGTTCACGTAAGGCGGATTACCGGTCATCCAGTTGTATTCATCCCATACGCCGCGAAGCAGTGCATTGCCATAGAAGGGAATCGGCGGCGGTGCAGACTGGATGTTTGCGCCGTCTGTCAGCGGACGAACAGGCGCACCATCAGCATTGATGGCGCCAATGCAGCGCTCACCCAGATAGCCGCCAAAATGCACGGCCATCGCTGCCTGACCATTGAGTTCGGGAGCGGAAATAAAGCGGATGGAATACTTCAGCGGCGGAATCTTGCCCTCCTCAATCGCTTTCTTAATCTGAATCATCGCATTCACGCAGATGATTACACCGACGTTGTTGTCATCCTCCAGCGGTTCGCCATTGTGCGCAATCAGCCAGAATTCGCGCTCGCTTTCGCCCGGCAGGAAGGCCGTAACAGCCGGAAGTGTTCCCTCGTAGCGCTTACCGTCGCATTCAACCTTGAGCATCACATCGCCCTGCGCACATTTTTTCTCCAGCCTGTCGCGCATTCCGGGCGTTACGCAGAAGGCAACAAACGGACGATCGCCCTCGGTCGCATGCCAGCAGTTGGTTTCGGTGCAGTTGTTGGCCCACAGGAGACTGTCAGGATCCATCACAGCACCGCTTGTCAGGGTTGCTGTGCCATTCACCAGACCAATCGCGCCGGCGTCCAGAATCGGCACAAGTGCCGTTTCAATAGGAAGCTGCCCCTCTGGAAGAAGAACCATCGCTCCTCGAACATCTTCACCTGCTTCCATCCGCTCGTATGGTACCAGCCTGACCGTTACGCCGCCTTCAGGCATAGAGGTGGAATACTGAATCACATGGAAAGGATGCCTGTCATAGTCCGCCACAACAGGATCGCCATCCCAATCGGACATAACGGTCAACCGGGCCACGCTTACATCCCAGCATACAGGCGCAATTTTATCATGGAAGACCGTCCTGCCATCTGCGATCATGTTCAGCCGTTCTGCTTCAATGCCATTTTCAATCAGGAGGTTATACACATAGTCCTCCGAGCGATGTTTGGCTGCAGTGGTACAGGGCATTTCCAGTTCCCAGCACTTCTGCGTGTGCGTCTGCAGGAATTTTTCGTCCTTCATCGCCAAAAAGGTTTCAAGATACTTTCTCATAGCCTATTCTCCTGTAACGATCTAGTGAAGCCATTGGGCTTATTGCCCTCATTATGACACCGCTGTACTGATTTGTAAAGAGAAAAGGCATCAAAATTCTGGCAAAAAGCAGCGGAAGCCATCGCTGACTTCCGCTGCTCAAATCAAATTATGGATGCGCAGAAGCCACACCCTGACCCTGTGCATCAGGGATCAGGAGCCCCTTCTGAGCGTAATAGGTGAGCGGATCCATCTCAGGATGCTCCTTCTGAAAGCTATCCGGCAGCACCAGCTGCATTTCGCCGGAAGTTCCATCCGGCCAATCGCCGGGAGAAAGGATCAGCGCGCCGTTGACAAAAGCGTCCTCAATAAGCATTTGCTGCTCCTCGTAGCCCTCGCTGCCAGGCAGAAGCCATTCGCCTTCGATCCAGTGAAGCATTTTGTCTGCAACCCGGTAGGCGGTGTAGTCCCACTCCGTTTCCAGCGTCTGCTCGTTCCAGCCTCCGGCCAACTTCCAGCTTGCATCGTCTCTAAAGGTGATACCTGTTTCCAGCCAGATCAGATCTGTAGGTTCCTTCATGTCCTGTGCGCTGATTGCAGGTTCGGCGTTCCACTTGATCAGCCAGATATCGCCCGTATGGTTTGAAAAAGTCGCTTTGGTGTTAAGCATGCGGTTGGAAACGGACACTTCGAAGAACGCTTCCGGCACCGTAACCGGAATGGGCGTCGGCGCCGTCAGATGCTCGGAGGTGACGGCACTTCGGTTCCACTGGTCGGAAGGCGGCTGAATCACAAGGATTACCGCCGCTGCCATTGCCGCAACCACCGTATACGCCATGATGCGCCGCCATGCAATGCGGCCTGTGTTTCTGCCCATCACAGCAGCGCCCTTGCGCATAGCCTGCTGCAGGCGCTGCTGCGCATGTACGCTTGGGGTAAAGCTTTCAGCCTGCACCTGCTTGCGCATGCGCTCGTCAAAAGTCTGATGATTCATTCCATCTCGCCTCTCTTTCCTCTTCCTCGATCATGTCCTTCAGTTTCGCCCGTCCGCGGCTCATACGCATGGATACGGTTGTTCTGGGAATGCCGAGGATGCGCGCGATCTCTTCTGTGGAGAATCCCTCGTAGTAATACAGCGTCAGCACCCGCGCCTGTCCGGCGGAGAGCTGCTGCAGCTTGGCGTACAGCGTATCTTGCAGCGGCTCCACAAACACTCCGGCTTCCGGCGCGATCGGGTCCGCCGATGGCAGTTCTCTCTTTCCGCGGCGCAGAAAATCATAACAGCATCGCGCGGTGATTTTCATCATCCACGGCTTGAAGGCATCGGGATTACGGAGGCTATCGATCTTCTGATACGCCGTAACGACCGCCTGTGACACTGCATCCTCTGCATTCTGAGGGTGTCTGAGGATGCTTGAGGCGAGCCTGAGCATCGGCACATGCAGCGCCCAGATAGCTTCATCCAGCTCCGTACGATTCAAACGCCTCACCTCCTGGAAGATTTCTGTCTATCAGACGGAACAAAGTCCAAAAACGTAACAGCGAATTTCAAAAAGATGCAAAAAAGCCCCGGGCAGCCGGGGCTAAATCAGCATCAATAGTTATACTCAACCACCTGCTGATAGGATTTGTAGGTGCTCTTGTGCATCAATTCACGGCTGGTTTCCGCGCCGTCCTTGTACCAGATCTTGTAGGTCTCGACCACATATCCGGTTCGTGGTTTCACCGTTGTTTCGCTTGCTCCGTAGGCAAGCTCGGGATTCAGGACATACTTGACGTCCATCGGCGGCTCCATGGTGCGGACAATCACCGATTCCAGATCAATGCTCACGCCTTCGCCCAGCGACATGCCCCAGATTTCGGCACTCATCCGGCGATCCTTGTAGTACGTGATCACAAAGATAGGGCTGTCGGTATTATTGGTGAACTTGAAGTCCAGATTCGGCCAGTTCACCGTGGCATCCTCGCCGATATTGACGTAGGTGCTGGGCCACGCATGCGGACTGCGGGAGGTGATTTCGAGATTGGCTCGTGCAACTGCGTTGAACAATGTAGAGGACACCTGACAGATACCGCCGCCAACCTCTTCAATGCTCTGACCGGCGGCGATTGCTCCGGCGGATTTGTAACCCTTGGCGGTGGTTCGCTGCCCAGTGGTTTCATTAAAGCTGAAGGTCTGACCCGGCATGAGCGCGGTGCCGTTGATGGCACGGCAGGCCAGATCGATGTTGGTGTTTCGGTTGCTGTCGCTGGTGGTTTCAGTGGTGTAGGCGGATATCAGGGTGAAATTCTGCGCCAGCTGCTCCGTGGTTACGGTCGGTTCCGTAATCACCGGCTCAGCAGTAACGGTTACGCCATTTTCCCAGCGATCCAGCGCGGCCGTCAGTTTTTCGTACAACACCTCCTGATCCAGCGTAACACCGGGCTGAGAGGTGGTGAATGTAAACGTACGCGTGTTGTAATCAAAGGACTGGATTTCTGCATTGACAGGATCACGGGTGACATACTGCGCGATCTCCGAAACGATGCGTCGCACCGCTTCCTTGTCGTAGCTGGCAGTAGTGGTGAGGTTTACGCCTTCCGTTCGCAAAGCCACCGCTGCATTGGTTCGCTGACGGAAAGGCGTCTGCATGGTGGTCTGGATCATGGTGGTGTTCGTACGGCCAATCGCATAGGCTTTTTCCAGCACATTGCCCAGATCGCGTGTAGCGGGGACGTTGGAGGGATCAATCGTCCATGTTTTATCGCCAATGGAAACCGTTACAGAGAACGGATTCGGCAGATCAGCGCCTGCCGCTGTCAATGCGGCTCGCGCTTCGTCCATCGTCATATCGCCCACATGAATGCCATCCACAAACACGCCGGGATAGATGACGTCGCGATCCATATACGCGCGGTACTGCTTATAGGCAGCAACCGTCTGCGCGTCATACATCATCAGTTCGCCATTGATAAAGGCGAAGTTCGGAAAGTCCTTCCAGAAGAAACCGCCCAGCTGCGGCATCATCATCACGCCGAGAACCAGAATACCTGACAGGCTCAATGCGATTACAAGCACGCAAGCGTAGGATTTCCATCCGCCGCGTCGTCTGCTTCTGCGTTTTTGCGGCTGTTTGGAAGGCTGTGTGCGTCCGGGAGATTCATTGCGCCGCATATTGTCAGCAGACAGCGGCTGATTCCATCCCGGATCATCATCAAAAAGAAAGCCGTCCGTATCAGGCTCAGAATCAGGCTGTGCATCCAGCATGCTTTCGTAGCTGACCGCATTCAGGCGAACGGGGGCTCCGAATTCGCCTTCCTCGCTGTACATCCTGTTATCATATCGCCCAGACGCCATTCCATAAGCCTCCCTTTTGCTGCGTCAGCCCTGATGCGTCATGCGGTAGCTCAGGACCTCCAGACCTTCATCCAGATGGACATTGACCACAGAGGCGTCCTTGGGCAGCTTGAGATCCAGGGGCGCAAAATTCCAAAAACCACGGATACCATACTCATAAATCTGCGTTGCGAGCTCCTGTGCACAACTGACCGGCAGCGCAAGCACGGCGATATCCGCAGGGTTCTCATCCAGATAACGTTTGAGATGCGCAATATCCTGCACCTCAATCTCGCCGACCTTCATTCCGATTTTTTCGGGGCTGCTGTCAAAAATGGCGCAGGTCATAAAACCATTGCGCGGGAACGAATCCGCCAGTGCAACGGCGCGTCCGATGTTGCCCGCGCCAAGAATGACCATGCGGTGCGGCTGATCCACACCCATGATGTGACCGATATGCTCCCGCAGCGCAGATACACTGTAGCCAAAGCCCTGGCGGCCAAAGCCGCCGAAGCAGTTGATATCCTGCCTTACCTGAGAAGCGGTAAAATCCATGCGGTCACCCAATCCCTGTGACGAGATCTGCGTTACACCTTCTGCTTCCAGTTCCTTGAGATGACGATAATAAGCGGGCAGTCTTTTGATAACCGCCTCGGAAACATAACCTGCCATGAACGTTCCCCCATTTCCGGTTCTTCATCCGGCCTCAAAACAAGCGAAGCGTTGGCGGCGCCTCACATGCCATTGCTGTGTAATTTCGTACCGTATATTATATCACACTGACAGTTTTTTCACAAGAAAATGCCCTCAAAAAAGCCACGGAGCGTTTTTTGCTCCGTGGCTTTTGTTTCACAATCAGCCCTGCTTGAGGGTGATGACCACGTGACGGTTGGGTTCTTCGCCCTCGCTGTGAGTGGTCACGGCATCGTTCTGCTGCAGCGCGCTGTGCAGAATGCGGCGCTCGTAGGGATTCATGGGCTCCATCACGACCTTGCGGCCGGTCTTGACCGCACGGTTGGCCATACGATTGGCCAGACGGCGCAGAGCCTCTTCGCGCTTGGCGCGGTAGTTCTCGGTGTCGAGCGTAACGCGGGTGTAGCCTTCCTGACCACGGTTGACATACAGGCTGGTCAGGTACTGCAGAGCATCCAGCGTTTCTCCGCGACGGCCGATGAGGATGCCCAGCGTATCGCCGAACATATCCACGCGCACGTTGCCTTCTTCATCGCGGCGGGCATTGACGGTAACTTCCACACCCATCAGGCGGGTCACGTCCAGCAGGAAGGCCTGAGCCTTGCCCTCAGCGGTTTCAGGATCGCACTCATTGGTTTCAGCAGCAGGCGCTTCAGCCTTGGGTGCTTCTTCCTTCTTGGCAGGCTTTTCAGCCTTGGGAGCCTTGGCGGGCTTTTCGGCCTTCTCGGCCTTTTCCTTCGCAGGCTTTTCGGTCTTTTCCTTGGCAGGCTTCTCAGCCTTCTCGGTCTTGACCGGCTTTTCAGTCTTTTCGGTCTTCTCAGTCTTCTCAGCCTTTTCCGCCTTGGGCTTTTCAGCGCGCTTGCGGGCCGGCTTCTTTTCGGGAGCCTGCTCGGTTTCTTCGATGGAGAAGGAAGAAAGCACTTCGTTTGCCTCATCCTCTTCCTCGTTGACGGTCAGGCGAACGACGGCAGGCTTGCTGCCCAGAATGCCCAGAAAGCCTTTGCTGCCCTCGTCGATGATGTCGATCTTGACATCAGCAAGGGAAACGCCCAGCTCTTCCAAGCCCAGGGAGATGGCCTCTTCCATCGTTTTGGCGCTGGATTCCACGGACCTCATTTCAGGGTACCCTCCTTCGTGGTTGCCTTAGCTTCCTTTTCCATCTTCTCGAAGATCTTGTTCAGCACGATGCTCTGAATCCAGGCAAAAACGTTGCTGATGACCCAGTACAGCGAGAACAGAGCGTTGTAGCTGGAGCAGATCCACAGCGAGAACAGGGGGAAGAAGTATTTCATGAAGTTGTTGGTGCTGTTCTGCGAAGCATCAGCAGCGGGCTGAGGCTGGCTCTGGGTCATCAGGAACTGAGTGACGGCAGAGAGAACAGGCAGGATGAACCAGCCGTTGTTATTGGCGTAGATCTTGAGGTTGACGATGAACAGGTTGAGGCTGGGCAGGTAGGGGAACAGCTGGGTCTGCTCAGCGTAGATGGGCAAGGTCTGCAGCGCGGCAAAGACGGTTTCGCCATTGAAGTTGGCAGCGTCGATACCAAACTCAGCCAGCTTGGCCACCTGCTCGGCGGTCAAAGCGGCGAAGGCCTTGGCCCAGTCAGTGGCCTGAATCATCATCAGGCTGTTGTGGTCAGCAATGACGGGAGTGAAGGGGCTGTCGGGCATCCAGATGTTCTTGATCCACAGGAAGCCTTCATTTACCGTGGTGCCGGTGGTCAGAAGCTCGATGCACTGCTGAACGAGTTCAGCATTGGCAACGGTACGCATAGCGCCCCACATGAACCACAGCACAACCATGGACAGGATCATCGGCAGACAGCCGGCAGTAGGGCTCACGCCCTCGCGGCGGTAAAGCTCAGCCATCTTCTTGTTGAGCTTTTCTTTATCATCAGCATACTTCTTCTGCAGGCGCTGCATTTCGGGCTGCACAATGGACATCTTGCGCATGCTCTTGCGGCTCTTGTAATCCAGCGGCAGAATGAGCAGCTTAACGATCAGAGTGAAGAGAATCATGGACAAGCCGTAGCTGTTAATGACGGAATTAATGCCATACAGAATTTTGGCCAGAAGTTCGCTCATTGGGAGTTACTCCCTCCTTAATGTCGTGGTAAGATCCTCAGGTACCGGATCATATCCGCCCTTGCAAAAAGGATTGCAGCGCAAAAGCCGCTTAAAAGCAAGCCAACCGCCCTTGAAAACACCATACCGCTCAATGGCGGTGTAGGCATACTGGGAGCAGGTAGGCCTGAAACGGCAGGCAGGCGGCGTATTCGGACTGATGCTTTTCTGATAAAAGCGGATCAATCCCAGAAAGATCCGTTTCATGTACGCTTATTTCCCTCCGTGGGGCTGCCCAGCGCTTCAGCTTTACGCAGCAGCTTTTTAACCTGCGCATTGAGCTGATCGAAGCTGCATTCCGCAGCGGCCGGGCGCGCTACGAAAACATAAAGACCATTCCGCATCTGCGGCAGAAGCGGACGGACACATTCGCGCAGCCGTCTCTTGGTACGGTTGCGTACAACAGCAACGCCGACCTTCTTGCTTACCGAGAAGCCGACGCGCTTTTGACTGTTTTTGACGAACAGCAGACTCAGTTCCTTGCAGGAGGCCCGTTTACCGCGGCGGTACACATAGTTGAACTGCCTTGTCTGGCCCAATCGGTGCTGCCTTTGCAAAGCCTGCCATCGTCCTTTCGGCGTATTTTTGGGGATTTGGTGACATCGGAAAAGCCCGTACCCACTTCACCCGATACAGAAATGGGGCGGGCTTTACCGATTCACGCTATGAGCATTCGTCCTTTACGCTTAGGCGCTGAGCACCTTGCGGCCACGACGGCGGCGGGCGGCCAGCACGCGGCGGCCGTTCTTGGTGGACATGCGGGCACGGAAGCCGTGCACCTTGCTGCGCTGACGCTTCTTGGGCTGATAAGTACGGAACATCTGTGAACACTCCTTGCAGTTTCAATGTATGGCGTTGCGCGTGGCCTTTCGCACAACACGCAGGATACCACAAAACAACTACTCTAGTATAGCGGACTCGGCATCCAATGTCAAGAAAAAACCGAAGTTTTCCCGAGGAATTTTGGTTACTTTTCCGCTTCCCGGGTCACCTTGCGCACCCAGCGGTAGCTGTTGACCTGCCATATGGCGACCAGACATTTGGTGAGCTGGTCGCTCTTTAAGCAGAAGAATACCACAACCGGGCTGAGCTTCCACTCAAACGCGCAAAGCGCGCTGATGGGCAGCACAATCAGCCACTGGAAGATCAGATCGTTGTAGAAAACAAACTTTGTGTTGCCGCCTCCGCGCACAATGCCGGTCAGGCAGGCCACCTGATAGGCGCTGCCTACCACGGTAACGCACAGCACGTTCATAAAGGTGCGGGCCATGTCGATCGCCTCAGGCGTGACTGCATAAAAGCTCAGCACCACATTGCGCAAAGAGAACAGCACTGCTGACGTTGCAAGACCAATGCCGATAAACATCAGCTGCAGCGAGTTGACATATCCCTTCAGGCTGTCCAGATCGTCGCTGCCTACGGCCTTGCCGATCATTACGCTGGATGCGCTCGCAAGGCCGTACATGACCACTGATACCACCTGGAACAGCGAATTGGCAATAGAATTGGCCGCAATGGCGGAAGAACCCATATGCCCCAGAATGCTGGTCTGAATGCCCTGTGCGATGCCCCAGTTGGCGCCGGAGAGCACCACAGGCACAGCCACGCGGATGAAATCGCGGAACATCCGCTTGTCGATGTGCAGAAACTCGCGGACTTTGACGGCGAGCTTCTTATCAATCTGCCAGGTAAAGAGTGCAACCACGCTGAATTCTGCAATACGCGCGATCAGCGTCGCCACTGCAGCGCCGCTCACGCCCATGCGGGGCAGACCGAAACGTCCGAAGATCAGCAGCCAGTTGAGCACGATATTGACCACGAGGCCCGTCAGGGACGACATCATGCCGATGCGCACATTTTCGATGCTGCGCTGTGCGGAGAGCAGTACCATGGTTGCTCCGAAGAACACATAGCTGAGGCTGACGATGCGCATGTATCTGGCGCCTTCTGCAATCGCGCCTGCATCGGAGGTGAGCAGCGTGAGGATGTTCTCGGGTGCAAACTGCGCCGCACCAAGGAACAGCGCACCCAGAATCGCCGCAATGATCAGCGCAATCGCCACCACGCGCCGGATGGGCTCCATGCGCCGCGTACCCCAGTACTGGGCTGCGATCACGGCCATGCCCTCGCCCACGCCGTTCATGATCATCTGCAGCAGAAACTGCACCTGATTGGCCAGCGCAACGCCGGAGAGCGCATCCTGCGAATACGCACCGATCATCACATTGTCCACCAGACCCACAAAACAGACGATCACGTTCTGCAGCGCGATAAATGCCGTGAGCCTTGCGGCGGTTTTGTAAAACTTCTTATCCTTGCAAAGGATCATTTGTCATTCCTTCTCTCTGGTTTATCAGCAGGGACGAAAGGCTCGCATGTCGAAATGAGATCGTATTGAGCCGATAAGGATGTGCATTATGAAACCTGCCGTACTCGCCAAGCGACTCGAGCCGCTTATGGGAATTCTTCGCTGTCCGCGCTGTGCCAGCCAGTTTCAGCTGACCGAACAGAGTCTGATCTGTGCAAACAGGCACTGCTACGATCTGAGCAGGCGCGGATATGTCAACCTCGCGCCGGGGCACGATCAGGCTGCTGAGAAATATGCTGCCGACCTTTTCGAGAGCCGCCGTCTGATCTTTGAAAGCGGCTTCTACGCGCCTGTGATGGAAGCCATCACCCGTTTCCTGCCCTCAACGCCCGCTGTGGCGCTGGACGTAGGCTGCGGCGAGGGCTGGTACGCACGCATGCTGGCGGATCGTTTCCCTCAGCTTGAAATTCTCGGTCTTGACATCAGCCGCGACGCTATCACTGCTGCCGCGCGCATTTCCGGCCGTGCCAACTGGATGGTCGCAGATCTCAAGCATCTGCCGGTTGAAGATCACAGCATCGACGCGGTAATGGACGTGCTCACGCCCGCCGACTACGCCGAATTCCGCCGCGTGCTGAAGCCTGAAGGCAGGCTGATCAAGGTGATTCCCGGCGCGGAGTATCTGAGCGAAGTTAGAAAAGCCGTTTCGCCATGGCTTCGCAGCGGCGAGAGCTATGACAACTCACGTGTGATGGAGCATCTGCGGCAGAACGCGCAGGTGCTTGACGAAATCGAAATCCGGCACAGCTCGCCGCTCACACCTGAACAGTCCCGCGCCTTCCTGCGCATGACGCCCATGACCTTCTCCGTTCCTGAAGAAGCGCTGAATACGCTTTCTCTGGATCAGATCACCATTCACATGCACGTGCTGTGCTGCAGCATGGCCTGATTCCAAAAAAGCCGCCCGAACCGGGCGGCTCTTTTTCATCGCATAAACGATTACTTGCCGGGGAACTTTTCGCCCTCCAGCAGGGTCTTGTACTTGTTGATCAGCTTGAGGAAGCCTTCCTTGTACTCGGCAACGCTCACGCGCAGGCTTTCCAGTTCGCCGGAGAGGCTTTCCTTCTCGGCGCGGGCTTCGTCCACGATCTGGCCGGCCTTGTCCTGAGCTTCCTTCACGATGCCGTCGGCCTTGTTCTTGGCGTTCTCCACGGCCTCGTCGGCCAGACGCTGAGCGCTGAGGAGGATGCCCTCCAGGGTTTCGCTGGTGCGGGCCACGGGCTCGGTCTTCACGACCACGGGAGCAGCCTGCTGAGCGTTGGCCTTCGCAGCTTCCACTTCCATCTGGGCCTGCTGAAGGGCCTTTTCGAGCTTTTCAATATGCTCCTGCATATTGGTCATTTCGTCGCAAATTTCATCCAGGAACTGGTCTACGTCGTTGCGGTCATATCCGCCGCCCTTAAGGCCAAACTCTTTGTCGTAAATATCGTCGATCGTCAGTGCCATGGTCAAGCTCCTTTCCATTGTCCAAATCAGTATGCCTATCGGTTCACACCGTATCGCATCAACACAAGGGGCAGTCTGCCCTTTTTGGTGGGAGATCCCACCTGTTCCACCACCAGCCGGCCATATCCGCGCACGGAAATGGCGTCGCCCTCCTGTACGCGCGCATCGCTGCGTTCAGTGGGCAGGTGGCGAAGTTTCACATGTCCGGCTGCGATCAGCTCCGCCGCATCTGTACGGGAGAGATGAAAGCCGCCTGCAATGACCGCATCCAGCCTGAGGCTTGCAACCGTGTCGCGCACCTCGACGCCTTTGGGCGGCTCCAACTGCGGAAGCTCGTCAAGCAGGCGAAGCTGGAGCTGCGTTCTGCCCGCGCTGGTCAGGGTCTGGACGATATGCTGCGCCATCTGCTTTTCTGCAAACAGATATCCGCGTTCGCCCTGAAGTACGATGTCGCCCACAAGCGACCTTTTGAGCCCTAGTCCCATCACGCTGCCAAGCACATCCCTGTGTCCCGGCGCAGACTGATGCGGCCACGTCAGTTCAATGGCCTCCAGCGGGTATTCTTCCGGCGCTTCTTCATCCCAGAAACAGGCGATGCGCCGCTCAGCGTCCTCGAATCCACCGTCAAAGGAAACGTTCACATGCTGCCTGCGGGAGGAGGCATAAGCCCATTCCGCTTCCGCCGGGGAGAGAAAGCCGGTATAGCACGGCCTGCCTGTGCGGAAAGCACGGGTGGCCAGTTCGTCCAGCCTGCGCTGAACCTGCGCTGCATCCTCTTCGCCGCGCATCAGAAAATCCTCCCGAGCGCGCGGATGAGCATTTCAGCGATATCAATCGCAAGCCACACGGCCAGCGGAGAGAAATCCAGCGGCATGCTGCGCAGCGAGGGAAACCAGCGGTACAGCTGAGCCCTTACCGGATTGAGAATCGGCTGAATGTAGGCGGAAAGCTTGTAGTAAATCTCACTCTGCGGCATCACAAAGCTCATCACGCAATAGATGAGCATCCCCAGAGAGACAACGCGCAATGCAAGACTTGCAATGCCAAGCAAAAAACCAATCATGTTCCTTGCTCCTTACTGCTGCACGGCGCGGAAGCGGCCGGTAGCGGCTACAGGCGTGTACATGCCGGTGGCATTTCCGGCCATCACGCTGCCAAAACTGGAGGGCATACGCTGCGCGGCCTGCGCCTGAAAGCGGGTGGTGTAGGCACCAGCCATAACGGACTCATTGGCCTGTTCCGCCTGCTGCTGGTACTGCTGGCTGGTTTCCTCCTGACGCTGATGACCGAAACTCTGCTGAGGTTCAGCCGTGGCGGTGAACTTCTGCATAGCAGAATCCAGCACCACACGCACAGAGGGAGAGGAAATCAGGTAAATGCCGCGGGGAGAAATCTTGTTAAGCGCGCAGCCCAGCGTATAGGCGGCACCGGAAAGCATATCCACGCAGCGCTGACGCTCGCTGTCGGAAGCGATAAACTCCATATTGAGGAACACGGAGGCGTTGGACTTGATGTAGGCAATCACGTCCTTGCACTCATTGCGGCTGCGCAGAAGCACCACGTACTCCACATGAGCATAGGTGGATCCATCGGGAGTCTGCTGCATGCCGGGAAAGGTGACCACATTACCCATCTGCGGCTGGTAGCCCTGCTGATACTGCTGATACTGCTGCTGGGGCTGCTGATACTGCGGCTGCTGATGGTACTGCTGAGGCTGATACTGGGGCTGCTGGGCCGCCTGAGGCTGCGCATACTGCTGACGCTGCTGCGCCTTCATCATCTGCTGCTCCTCGCGTTCGCGCTCCAGATCCTCACGGCTGCGGTAAGGAACGCGTCCGCCGTATTCGCCGTCGCCGTGACCAAAGGGATCCAGCGGCTCGCGCACGGATTCCATTTCCTCTTCTTCCTCTTCGAACTCCATATCCATTTCGTCTTCTTCTCCGCGGATGAAGCGGTTGCTCTTCTCCGTCAGCCATTTTCCGAATTTACCAAAGATCCCCAATTCGAGTAACCCCCTATAAATGAACCCGGTCAGCGATAAAGCGCCGTACCGATCCGTACCATTGTTGCGCCTTCACGCGCTGCGATCAGATAGTCGTTGGACATGCCCATGGACAGCTCGTTCATGTGAATATTTTCGATGGCTTCGCTGCGCATGCGCTCAAACAGCGTGCGCATGCCGCCAAACAGCGCGGTGAGTTCCTCCTCGGATGCGCCCAGCGGCATAATGCTCATCAGACCCTCAATGCGGATGTGACTGAAGGACTTTACCTGCCTTAAGAAGCCCGGAAGCTCCTCAGGACTCAGCCCGCCCTTCTGCTCCTCTCCGGCGATATTGACCTGCACAAGCGCAGGCAAAATGCGCCCTCTTTCGCCCGCGCGGCGTTCTACCTCCTGCGCAAGCTCCATACGGTCGAGGGAATGCAGCATATATACATGGTCTATTATACCTTTGACTTTGTTGGTTTGCAACCGTCCAATCCAGTGTAAACGAAATTCCGGCGCAATTTCAGGCAATTTCGGCAGCGCAACCTGTGCCCGGTTCTCTCCGATGTCGAGAAGTCCCAGCGGCTTGAGCTGGTTGATGACATTGGGAGCAACGGTTTTGGTGACGGCAATCAGCTTTGCCGCAGCCTGATCCTGATAACGGTTTTGCTGAAGTCCTGCAAGGATGCGTTCCACATTCCCTGCAAGAACCTCTGCAGGCACGTCGGTCAGCAGAGGATTTGCAAGCGTTTGAGGCATTTTTTCTTCTCCTCACTTGAACAGCCGCACAGTGTTTCCGCTGGAAAGCGTGCCGCCCTGCACAGGGGTGATGTACGCCATTCCGCCTTCTTTGCGCAGCACGTTGACCGGTACAAAAACCTGCTGGTCAGGCGTGACAAGAACCACGCCGTTGGCGTCGTTTTTCACATACAGCGCACTCTGCGGCACCTTGAGACAGTCGACATATTCGCCCAGCTGTGCCGAGCAGGTGCGCATGTACAGCACATCTGACACATCTCCGATGACCGCCAGACGCAGCAGCAATTCACCGCCGGAGCGCGTGAAGGAAAGCACCTGCGCATCAACCACGGTGTTGGTGAACTGTTCCAGCACAAGCTTGTAGGTGGTGCCTTCCACGGGGTTCCAGTCGCTGTCCTTGACGAGCATCAGCACGGCGTAATTGTTCTGCCTGACAAGGCGGTAGAGATCCGTGCGTCCGCGGGCAGCGGTGGAGGTTTCCGGGCGCTGGCCATTGATCATGGAGCGCACCTGGGAAGGCGTGTACTTTTCATATTCCGACGGTGTGAGCGCATACTCATAGCCGTCCGTATAGAAGCTGACGATGCTTTCCTGCGTGGCGACCTTCTGCTTGATCCAGCTGTCGATGCGCTGCTGCTGGGTGCTCTCGTCGTCAAAAAGACGGTTGAGACGCATATCGCTGGAATACTTGCTGCGGAAATAGGCCTGACGCTGGGTGATTGCGGTTTTCAGAATCGTTTCCTGATTGCTCAGGTTGCCGCGGGCGCCCTGCACAAGCGCGCGAACCTCCAGACCGCGCTGAACGACTTCGCTTTCCAGACGGGTCATCTTCTGGTCGTAGGCGGTTTCGCTCTTGAGCAGCGTCTGCTGATAGTCCTTGATCTGATCGCGGTAATCCTGCAGGGTGGTCATTTCCTTGGTGCTGTAGCCGGTGGAATAGACGTAGCAGATCACGTCGCCGCGATACACCACGCTGCCCTCCTGCGCCACATACTCGATGTTCTGCACGCCTTCGTCGTCAAAGGCAGTCTCGTTGCGAACGATCAGCGCGTCGCCGGTGTGCGTTTCGCCAATCGAGCCCATTTCCACCACGGCCGTGCTCAATTGCGGCTGACCGATCATATCCTTGAGAAAATACCATGCAACACCGGCGATCAGCACAAGCGCCAGCGCGGTTTTCCACCAGCTCAGTCCGCCGCCACCGCCGGATTTTTTGACTTTTTTCTTTCTGCGCTTCTGAGGAACCTCCTGCACGGGCTGCTGCATAGTGGGCATCTGCGGCGTCTGCTGCATATAGGCCTCATACTGCATCTGCTGGATCTGTTCCGGCGTAAGCTGCTGCCAGGGCTGCTGCCACTGGGGCTGCTGCTGTGCCCACTGCTGCTGCATCGGGTCCTGCTGCCACTGCATCTGACCCTGCTGCATGGGCTGCTGCCATTGCGGCTGCTGCGTCCACTGCTGCTGATAGGGATCAAAAGGGCCCTGAGGCTGATTGGGATCCGACTGCATGCGCATTCACTTCCTTCCGTTTCGCAGATCGTTTTTCTTATGCCTGCTCAATCGCGCGCAGGCGGCTCAATACGCGGCGCTCCAGACGGGACACCTGCATCTGGGATACGCCAAGACGCTTGGCGGTGTCGCGCTGACCCAAACCGTCCCGATAGCGCAAAAGCAGGAGCTCGCGCTCGGTATCATTCACTTTGGACAGAATCCATTCCATCCATTCGCTGCGCTCCATGCGCTCAAATCCGTCGTCGGAGGAACCCAGCATGTCCTGCAGCACCGTATCGCCTTCCTCGCCCACCGGCGTGTCCAGCGACACATAGCTGCTCTGCTGGCGCATATTGAGCAGCGAAAGCAGTTCTTCTGCGGAAATCTGCATTCTCTGCGCCAGTTCCTGAGCGGTGGGCGCACGCAGATATTCGCGTTCGAAGGCTTCCTGTTCTTTGGAAAGCTGATAGAGGCGCTGCCGGGAATCGCGCGGCATACGCATCAGCCCGCTCTTGTCGCGCAGATGGTTTCGCACATCGCCGGTGATGGTGGGAACCGCATAGGTCACGAAGCGGTAGCCGCGTTCGGGCTCAAAGCGCTCCAGCGCCTTAAGCAGCGCCATCGCCGCCACCTGCTCCAGATCCTCCAGTTCCGCGCCGCGCCCGATGAACTTGCGCGCCACGGCACGTGAAAGCGGCAGATACTGCTCGAACAGCTCGTCCCTCAGCGCGGTATCGCGCGTCATGGCGTAGCGTTCCAGCATGGGGATCAATACTTCATCATTCATATATCGGTCCTCACACCGGCATGGAGCATTCGATGCCATGCACGCCGTCTTCGTCAGAGTGCAAAGAAACCTGCGGCATCAGGGTTTCCAGAACGCCGCGGGTGATTTCCAGACCCATGGGATCATCCGGCTGGATGCGTTTGCGCGCGCGGGAATCAAAGCGCAGATACAGTCTGCCCTCGTTGACGCCCGCAGTCAGGCCGATGCTTTCGGGCCTTCCGGCCTGATTGAGCAGACAATCCATGCATTCGCCTGCAACCGTTCTTAAATCGCCCAGCAAATCCACATCCAGCCCGGCAATCATGCCCAGTCCGCTCAGCGTGAGCGAGGCAACCGGCACATACGCCTTATCCGCCGGAATGGTGAGCTGTACACTTCTGGTAGTATCAGCCTGATTCATTCGCAAGCACCTCCGAAAATGCACATGTTAGTGCATCTTTTATTGTAACATATCCGTAATCATTTTGACAAGAAGTAATGTCAAAACAAATAACATCATTCCACGGATAAATTTCGAGCCTTTTCTGATGGTCATACGGCTGCCAAGCGCAGCGCCGGTCATGGCGCAGATTCCGGCAGGCAGACCCAGCATCCACAGCACGTTTCCGGAAAGGAAAAGACTTGTGAGCGCAGCGATGTTGCTGCTGAGATTGGCCACCTTGGCCGTTCCGCTGGCACGAACATCGTCCAGACCAAAAACGTTGACGAACAGCAAAATCAGAAACGTGCCTGTTCCGGGGCCGACAAGACCGTCATAGAATCCGATGAGCAGACCGATGATGAGCGCAAGCACCGCTTCTCTGGCAGGAGCGTACGCCTTGCGCTCCACCTTTCCATGGCCGCGCAGGGTAAATACCGCCGCTACCGGAATACAGCACAAAACCAGCGTGCGCATCGCCTGATCGGACAGCTGCTTCATGACGAGCACGCCCAGAACGCTTGCGATGAAGGAACCGATGGCGCTGAACATGCCGATGCGCTTTTCGATGCAGCCGGCCTTGCCAAAGCTAGCGGTGGCCAGAAGAGTGCCCATGCAGGCGGACATCTTGTTGGTACCGGCGGCAGTTGCAGCAGGCAGACCGGCCAGATAGTAGGCCGGCAGCGAGATCAGTCCGCCGCCGCCTGCGATGGAATCCACAAATCCGGCCAACAGCGCCAGCGGACAGACAATCAGAAACATTTCAAGCGTCACATTCATACGTCTTCCTCCTTGGGCAGAAAGAGCATCGCCAGCATCAGCGGAATGGAAATTGTCATGGCAAACTGGAAAAAGCGCGCGTCGTTGCTGGCCAGCAGCATCATGGTTCCGAGATTGTAAACCAGCGTCGGAAGCGTCAGTGTGAGAACCTTCACACCATGACGGCGAAGCGCCCACAGCGTTGTAAGAAGCAGGAGCAGAAACTGCACGCCCACATTCTGCGTAAGCCAGCGAAGCGGTGCAAGCTCGATGATTCGGTCAAACACATTGACAGCATAACCGCCGAGCGTGTTGAGTCTGGCACTTTTGAAGCTGACTTCCGGAATATCGCCCGAATTTCGAACGGTCACATTGCTCTCGTTCTGCCCGGTGATGCCCCAGACTAGATCCGTCAGACCGTTTACCGCCTCAAACGTCGTTCGCGGCGCAGCCATGGCTGCACGTACGGTCATGCCGAGGATCTCTCCCACCGGCTTGTGCGCCACATACTCGCGGTCGAAGGTAAACTTGATACTGTTGTAGTTGTGCAGCCGATAGATGGACTGCCATTCCTCGTCGGTGGCAAGCGTGGCAAGGAACGCAGCGGTTTCATCATCCAGCTTTTCAGGTTCCGTGATTTTGACGTCACCCAGAATGGTCATGGGCACGCCCATGCTTTCATCCACAAAGTTATCTGGATACACCACGTTGAGCATTCCAAACAGCGGCCCCTGAACAATGATAAGCACCGCAGCCATCACCGCAGCCGCAAGCGCGGCCTGTTTCCGGCAAAGCCGATAGCAAAAGAAGATGCTGACGATCAGCACATACGTCCACAGCATCGCATTATGGCGAAGCAGCGTGGTCAGCGCCAAAAGCAGCCCAAGCCCGACCGCATGCAGCGGCTTTTTCAGCCATGCTCCCTTGGTGAAAAGAATTTCAAAAGACCAAGCCGTCAGCACCAGAACGCCGATGGTCATAGCGCTGTCCTTTCCGGCGTACATCAGCGTATTGCGCACAATCGGAGAAAGCGCGATCAGCATTTCAGCCGCCAGAGCCAGCCATGCAGGCACGCCGTGCCTGTGAAGCGTGGAAATCAGATACGCCAGCGCAAGTGAGAACAGCATGATCTGAACAAGCAGTACAAAGGGATAGCTGTCCTTCACCTGCGTAATCAGCCAAATCAGCAGCGTATGCATCAGCGGATGCCAGTTATTGAATTCACCGCTGTGCGCCTGTCTCCACTGATTGGATACGTCGTAGTTGACGCCGCCGGGATAGCACGCAGCGAAGGCACATCCAAAGACGCCCAGCGCGATTGCAAACGCCGCCAGGAATACGCGAAGGTCGATGTGTTCCCTGTGCGCCCTCGCTTTCAGGCCAAAGCGGCTCAGGGATGCGCAGGCGATGTTCATCAGCACATATACGCCTCCAGACAGGAGCGCAAAACAAACCAGCGCCAGCACCGTCTGCGCTGTTCCCGTAAAGACACTGCTGTGCGCGAAGTACGTGATATAGCCGATATAAACAGAAAGGCAGACCGAACACAGGCGGAACCACGCCTGATGCGCGCGGCTCCGCCAGCTGGTCTGCTGACAACCTTGGAAAAGGTTCTTCATTGGCATTTCTCTCCCGGATGATGGATCAATCCTTAACGAACTCGTGATAAATCGCACGGATGGCCGCCTGGAAATCGCCGCTGTCCACGCCGACCAGGATGCTGAGTTCGCTCGATCCCTGATCGATCATGCGCACGTTCACGCGGGCCTGGCTGAGTGCGGAGAACAGGCGCGCAGCGGTACCGGGATTGTGAACCATGCCGCGGCCTACGGTGGCGATGATGCCCATGTCATCGTGAATGGTCAGGGTATCAGGCTCGGTAAGCTCGATGATGCGATTGATCACCTGCTGGCGCACGGGTTCGAGTTCCGCCGTCACGACCACCACGCACATGGTGTCGATGCCAGTGGGCATATGCTCGAAGGACAGGCCGTTTTCCTCAATGGCCTGCAGCACGCGGCGGCCGAAGCCGCGCTCGACGTTCATCATGGCCTTTTCAACGGAAATAACGCTGAAGCCAAGCTTTCCGGCCACGCCGGTGATGACGTCGGGATTTTCCGTTTCAGGCAGGCTGTGGGAAATCAGCGTGCCGGGATCCTCAGGCGCATTGGTGTTGCGGATGTTGGTGTCGATGCCCGCTCGATGGACGGGGAACACGCTGTCCTCGTGCAGAACGCTGGCGCCCATGTAGCTGAGCTCGCGCAGTTCGCGGTAGGTCACATTGGAAATGCTCTTGGCGCCCGGAACCACGCGGGGATCGGCCATGAGGAACCCGCTTACATCAGTCCAGTTTTCATAGAGCTCCGCCTTGGCTGCACGGGCGACGATGGCGCCGCTGATGTCACTTCCGCCGCGGGAGAAGGTATGAATTTCTTCATCAAGGCTGCCGTAGAAGCCGGGGATGACGGCCTTCTTGCAGTACTTGAGCAGGGCGGTCAGCGCGTCGTTGGTACGCTCGCTGTTAAAGGTGCCGTCCTTGTTGAAGAAGATGAAGTCCTTGGGATCAAGGAACATAAAGCCCAGATAGTCAGCCAGAAGCAGACCATTCAGGTATTCGCCGCGGCTGGCGCAGTAATCAGCGCTGGCGTCAGCCAGAATATCGCGCTCCACCTCGTCGAGATACTCCTCGATCTCGATTTCCAATCCGAGTTCTTCCTTGATGCTGCAGAAGCGCTCGCGAATCAGCCTGAAAACAGGACGGATGTCCTCGCCGTTCTTGCGCATGCGGTAGCATTTATACAAAAGGTCGGTAATTTTGTCATCGCCGTCATAGCGCCTGCCAGGTGCGCTGGGCACCACATAACAGCGGCGTTTATCCATATCAAGAATGGATTTTACCTTCTGAAACTGGCTTGCATCCGAAAGAGAGCTGCCGCCGAA
Organism: Clostridia bacterium; assembly: GCA_017938645.1. The sequence continues at coordinate 21,948 of JAGBBE010000104.1, read as the reverse complement.
TTTCGTCACGATCTTACCCATAGTCATTCCCTCCAGTTGTGCGCGGCTGCATGCCTCGCAGGGCTCTATTCTATCCGAAAGCAGGCACCAAAGTCAATCCCCGACGCCTTTCGACAAAACAAAAACCACCCCGAAGCTACCGGGATGGTTTACAATATGCCATTTGAGAGACGGTGGTGTCAGGCGCGCGCCTCGTATTCCTCCCGGAGAACGCTCATGACGCCGACGTCGCAGAAGCGTCCGTCGGTGAAAAAGGCATGGCGTTTCACGCCTTCCAGCGTAAAGCCCGCCTTGCGGTAACAGGCCAGCGCAGGCGCGTTGTCCATGTGCACCTCCAGTTCGACCCTTTCCAGCCCCAGTGTACGGAATGCGTACCGCTGCAAAAGCCCGAGCGCCTCCTGCCCGATTCCCCGGCCGCGTTCGTTGGGATCGGCAATCAGCATGCCGATTTCACCCAGCCTCAGCCGCCAGTCCAGCCGGAACAGATCCATCTGACCGATATAGCGCTCATCCTGAAGATCAGCGATCACGAAGTTGCAGGCATTGTGGCTGCTCTGAAGCATACGGGAGAGGTATTCCTCGCTGTCCACCGAGGTCTGCGCGGGCCAGAAGCGCGTGGAAAGATAGCGCGTGGTGGCCTCGTCGTTGATCCAGCCCCGGATGGCGCGGATGTCTTCGGCACGGTATTCGCGCAGCATGATGTGCTCGCCAAGCACCCTGGGCATGGATTACTCCTCGTCCTCGCCGTCGAGAATGTCAAGCTCCAGCGCGGCAGCCTCATCCTCTTCTTCCATGATGGCCATCACCTTGTCAAACACGGCGTTGAACTCTTCCTCGTCCTCGATGGTGGCGTACACGTCGTCGCCGCTTTCTTCATCGCGGATGATCTTGAGGATGATAGCTTCGCCTTCCTTGCAGTCGTCGGTATCCTCAGTGGCCTCCAGCACGACGTAATAGCTGCCCTCGTACTCGACGGTCATGAGATGCTCGAAGTTGATTTCCTTGCCGTTTTCATCCTGAAGCTGAACCAGATTGTTGTTTTCTTCCATTGCAAATTCCTCTTTCTGCTTAGCGTTGAGACGCCAGCCATTGTTCCAGAATCACCGCTGCCGCCAGCTTGTCCACATAGAGCCTGCGGTCCTCGCGGCGAACATTGCCGCCGATGAGCACCTGTTCGGCTGTAACGGTGGTCATGCGCTCATCCTGATAAAACACCTCAAGCCCCTTTTCAGACAGCACATTGCCAAACGCCTGCGCCTTCTGCGCCTGAGGGCCGAGGGAGCCGTCCATGTTCAGCGGCAGTCCCAGAAGCACCTTCTGCGTCTGAAACCGGTCGCACAGCGAAAGCACATAGCGGCTGTCGGGGCCGAAGCCCACGCGCTTGTACACCTCCAGCGGCTGGGCGATGGTTCCCGTGGGATCGCTCACGGCCACGCCGATGCGAACGTCGCCCACGTCCAGCGCGATGATGCGGCCGATCATCTGTCCAGCTCCTGCAGATAAACCCGCACGAGCTCCTCCATGATCTCGTCGCGCTCCAACCGGCAGATCATGCTGCGGGCCTGGGCATAGCTGGTGATATAGGTGGGATCGCCGGAAATCAGGTAGCCTACCAGCTGGGTCACAGGGTCGTAGCCCTTGGCCTGCAGAGCGCGATAAACATGGTTGAGAATGCTCCCTGCATCGCTGGCGCCTTCCACGATCGGCGAGAACTTCGTGGTACCGTTCATATCCGTCATCACGGATACCTCCCCTATAGGTGATACGAAATCATTATACACCATTTCTCCGGCTTTGAAAAGCGTTTTTCCCTTTATTGATCAAAACGTCTGAGGCTCAGAACGCGGAGTGCAGCACGGATGCACAAAACCAGCGGAACCGCTAGGAGCACCCCGCTGAACCCGCCCGCCGCACCGCCTGCCATTACGCATAAAACCACAGCCAGCGGATGCAGGCGCGTTGCTTCGCTCATGAGCTTGGGCGACAAAATCATGCCTTCCAACTGCTGCACCGCAATGACCACTCCAAGCGTCCAAAGCGTGCGCGCCATGCCTCCCGGGAGTGCAAACAGCACCGCCAGCGCCCCTCCGGCAAAAGGTCCGGCATACGGGATGAACTCAAGCACTCCCATGGCAAAACCCAGAAACAGCCACGACGGTACGCCGCAAAACAGAAGCCCTACGGCAGTCAGAACTCCAACAACGGCACAAGCCATGAGCTGACCGCGCAGATAGCCTGCCGTCTCACGCCTCATCTCTCGTACAATGCGAACCGTCACTTTGCGCAAGCTTACAGGAAGCAGTGCCGTCAGCCATCTGCCGATAAGCTTGCGGTCGCGCAGGAAATAAAAGGAGAACACCGGCACCAACATCCACTTGCCTATGCTGCCGGCTACGCCGCTGAGCCATCCGGCGGCTGCGGGAATGGCCGCGCCAAGCCATTCCTGTCCTTTGGAAAACAGCGTATCGCGCAGGCCGTCTTCCCAGACAAGGCCGATTCTTCCCAAAAAGCCCTGCACCTTTTCAGCCAGCTGCGCCAGCGGTTCATACAGACCGGGCAGCATTTCTCCCAGCTCCCGTCCCTGACGGATCAGCGGCGGCGCAAACAGCATCACGATTCCTGTCAGCGCTAGAAGTACGCCCGCCAGTGCCAGCGCTGCGGATGCTCCCGCGCTCATCCGGCTTTCCAGCCGCTTTGCTGCCGGGAGAGCAATCAAGGAAAGCACCATCGCCCGGAAAAGCTGGCCTGCAGCCTGCCACAGCCATATCCTTGACCACCACAAAAGACCGGCACAAGCAGCCAGCGCCGCAAGCCGTGCTGCATTGTGCCAGCGTATGCGCGTCTGCATTCCACCGCTCCTTTCCGGAAAGACTGACAGAATCCTGCGGCTGTATTTCAGCCGCAGGATTCACACTTACCAGCTCCGGGTCATCTTTACCAGCTTGTCCACCTGACGCTGGGCCTGCCGTTTGAACTTCTGGCTGCCGGGCATGAGCATTGCGCCCGCGCCCATGGCAAATCCAAGAGCACCCACAGCAGCGGCTTTGACCATATTCATCCGTCGTCCTCCTCTCCAAGCTGCCTTTTGAGCTGTGTCCAGCTGAGGAGCTGCGGCACGATCACGCTGCCTGACTTTGGATCGGCGCGGAATTCGCATGCATAGGCGCATCGTCCCATAAGCCGGTAGATCGGCCCCGGGCTTACCTCCAGCGCGGCAAAACGGAATGTTCCGGGCTGAAAAATCCAGTCCGTCACCTCGCCTATGCATTGTCCCGTGGTCAGATAGGCTCGTCCCGGAAGATGCTCGCACGGATGCGCCGCACCGACAGGCCTGCGCGCAACCACCAGGCATTCCGGTCCAGCCGAAAGAATCTCCTCCGCCGCGCACCAGCGCGCGCTTCCGATTCCCCTGCGGATGACGACGCCTTCCAGCCTGCCCTCTGTCTTCTGGGCAACCGCCTGTTCCACATAACCCAACTGCCTGTTCTGACAGATGACCGGCATTCCAACCAGCTGTCTGAGACTTGTGAGCATGCTGCACGCTCCTTTCCTGAAGCACAGCGCTAGGTTGCCCTGCATTCCGGATTTGAGAGCAAGCAAAGCATGGCAGCGCAGGAAACGTATGTGAGTTTCTTCCAGCAACCCTCAGCAGCTTTCCCATGAAATCAACCTTTTGGAAGCGCTGCTATGGCAAACACCGGAAAACCGCCCTTTCAGAGGCATACATTGGCAAAAAACTGCGCATGGAATTCAAAAAAGCGTTCGTAGGATGAATGTGCAGCGGGAAAAAGGTTCCCTCTGCCGCAACATATCAAGGAGGTATCCCCACTATGCAAAAGACCCATCTGTACAAAAGATGCCTCCGGGCAGGCACGTTTGCGCTGGCGCTGGCCATGCCGCTTTCCTCCATGGCTGAAACCCACAAGGTGGTTCATGGCGGCATGCTGAACCTGCGTCAGGAGCCTTCGCTCGGCGCCAAGGTCATCAAGCAGTACCCCACCGGCACGTGGATGACCGTGCTCAGCGAGGAAGGCGAATGGAGCAAGGTGGAGGTCGGCGGCAATACAGGCTACGTCATGAGCAAGTATCTCAAGGACGAGAACGCCGCTTCCACTCTCCATGTGCGCACCAACACCGGCCGCGGCCTGAACCTGCGCGATGAGCCCTCTCTGGAAGGCAGCATCATCACCAGCTTCAAGCCCGGCACTGCCGTAAGCGTTCTTGTGCGCGGTCAGAGCTGGCACAAGGTCAGCGTCAACGGACAGATTGGCTACATGTCCGCGCAGTACCTCACCGGTTCCTCCGGAAGCGGCAGCTCCACCACCCACAAGACGGGTACGGTCAGCAATCCGGGCGCCAATCAGGTGCTTCTGCTGCGTGAAACCGCCTCGACCGACGCCCGTGTGATCGGCCAGTTCCGCAACGGCACGAAGGTGACGATCCTCGGCGAAAGCGGCGACTTCTACAAAGTAACCGTCGGCGGAAAAAACGGCTACATGATGAAGAAGTTCATCTCCGTTTCTTCCTCCTCCGCGCTGCCCCAGACGCCCTTCACCGCCAAGCTGATCAACCCCAACGGCAACAGTATTGTCAACTTCCGTACTGCTCCCGGGCTGAATGCGTCCGTTATCAAGGCGCATCCGGTCGGCAAGGAGATCAAGGTACTCGAAACCGGCGACGTATGGTGCAAGGCTGAAATCGATGGTGTAACCGGTTATGTCAGCCGCTATTTCTTCAAGGTGGTCAAGTAATTTCCCATCAAAAATGGGCTGCTGCATTTCTGCGGCAGTCCATTTTGCTTATCTCCAGTTTTTGAAAAGCTTCACAAACGCGGCAAGCAGCCCGGGCATTTCCACATCGCAGGCGGCCACGGCGGGAATTTTGGCAATAACGCTGTCGGAGAGCCTGACACGGATGATGCCCAGCGCATCGCCTTCATGAACCGGCGCAGGCACCTCATCCGGCAGTTCCACCTCGATGGACAGCTGCTTTTCCTGGCCCGGCTTGAGGAGCATGCTCATACCGTTTCCGGCGGCGATTTCAACTGTCTCCTGCATGCCCAGTTTCACCGGAACCGATTTGCCGAGCAGATCGCCTTTGTGCAGAACCGTGACCCGTTTGTATCCGGCAAAACCATAGTCCAGCATGGCGCGGGCTTCGTTGAAGCGCGTCTGGCTGTTGGGCGTTCCAAGCACGATGGCAATCAGCCTCAGTCCATCCTTCTGCGCCGTTGCGCTCAGGCAGTATTTCGAAGCATCTGCGCTGCCGGTCTTGAGTCCGTCGCAGCCGTCATAGAACCGCACAAGGCGATTGGTATTGGTCAGGTCGGTCGTGCGCCCGCTGGGATGCGTGAGCGTATCCAGCCACACGGAAGCATGGGTGAAATACTCCGGATGCCTGCACATTTCACACGAGAGAATCGCCACATCGCGCGCAGTAGTATACTGGCGGTCATCCGGCAGGCCGGTGGCGTTGACATAAAAAGTATCGTTCATGCCAAGCTCTTTGGCTCGCTCGTTCATTAGCCGGGCAAATTCAGCCTCTGATCCGGCCATATGTTCCGCCAGCGCACAGGCCGCATCGTTGGCGCTGGCGATGATCGTAGCATGCAGAAGCGTTTCCAGCGGATAGATTGCGCCCGAGTCCAGCAGTGCCTGACTGCCGATCTGTCCCGCAGCCTCCGGGCTGATCGTCACCTGATCGTCCGGATGGATTTCGCCTCCTTCCAGCGCTTCAAAGCACAAAAGCAGCGTCATCAGCTTGGTGATGCTTGCCACCTGCCGTTTTTCATCCGCATTCTTTTCAAAGATCACCGTGCCGGTTTCCGCCTCCAGAAGCATCGCGCTTGGCGATGTCAGTTCCACCGGAACGCCGTTTTCCAGCGGCGCAGCCCATGCCGTGCCTGTCCAAAGCATGAGCGCCAGCCATAGGCACAATCCTCTCTTCATCAAAAAAACTCCTTCCATGGCAGCTGTTCTTTGGAAACAGCATACGCACGGAAGGAGTGAATTATCATTGAAAACTCAGGCGGTGAACGTGGTATTGTTCATATGCAGGCCCTTGATGTGCTCAAACTTCATGGGATGAGAGCCGTCAGCAGCGGAATGAACGGGGCCGTGAACGGCAATGTTTTCGAACTCAGAGCCGTCTGTCTGCTCGAAGGAACAGTTGTTCAGATAGATGTTCTCAATGGGGCAGTCCTCGCGGCCTTCAAAGCAGGGGAACTCAGGGCCGCGGGAATGCACGTTGGTGAAGTAGAGATTGCGCACGGCGGCAACCTTCACATGAGGCGCAGGATTGAGCTGGATATGAATGGGATAGCCGCACTGCTTGTCCATGATCACATTGGAGAAGGAGATGTTCTCCACCAGCGTGGCTTCGCGGCCCACGTCGGAACCGGCGGAGTTGCTGTGATCCATCTCAGCCTTGCGGACGGAGGGTACCAGATGCAGACCGATGCCGGTGGAGCAGTCGATCATCACCAGGTTGGACAGCGTGCAGTTGCGGATCACGCCGTCATTGGTCCAACCGATGCGCACGCCGGAGGAATAGCTGGTGAGGTTGCAGTTGGTGATGGTCACAAACTCACAAGGCTTGTTTTCCTTCAGAGAGACGCTGTTGGCGCGCAGGATGATGCAGTCGTCGCCGCAGGTGATGTTGCAGTCAGACACGGTGACGTGACGGCTGCAGTTGATATGGATGCCGTCGTTGTTGGGATACTGCACGTCGGCGATGATGTCCAGACGGGTCATGTGTACATAGTCGCAGTCGTGAATCCAGTACGACCAGCCAGAGGGCTGATTGATCATGGTCACGTCCTCCACGCGCACGTGGGAACAGCCGGTGAAGAACACCGCGCGCGGAGGCGTGGGCTCGGACTTGCGGGTGTAGGCCCAGCCATGGAACAGTCCCTCGCGCTTTTCAACAAAATGCTTGCCGTTGCAGTCGATGGTGCCGCTGCCGGTAATGGCGATGCGTTCAGCCTCGTCGGCAAAAATCAGGCAGGAGCTGCGCCAGCGGGGCAGCATGGGAACGTCAACGTGTTTGGCGTCGGTATGCTCCATGTAGTCCTCGCACTTTTCCGAGCCCAGCAGCACGCCGTCCACAGCGATGTGCAGTTCAACAAAGCTTTTCAGCGTCAGTCCGCCGGTTTTGAACGTACCGCCGGACACAACAACCTTGCCGCCGCCCTGCTTGTTCGCCTCGTCGATCGCCTTCTGAATGGCTTCCGTATTCAGCGTTACGCCATCCGCCACAGCGCCGAAATCCTGAATTTTGTATTCAACCATGTTGGGAGCACTCCCCTCATCTTTTTTGTTATCTTCATTATACACTGAAACCGCGTGTCCGCAATAGAAAAAACAGAAACAGCATCCGGACAATATGAAACAATCCTCTTTACGAAAGCACCGAAACGGATTATAATGCTTCCGGGTGATCACATGTACAGAATCCGTTTTGATCGTCTGCCGGTGCTTCAAATGGCAGGCCGTTTTTCAGAAGCAAAAGGATGGAGTCATTCCGGCCATGCGCTTGACCGCAATATTCTCTGCGTGGTCGACGAGGGAAGCTGCGCGTTTCTCGTGGGCGGCAATCGCATAGAATTAAACCCTGGAGAAGCCATCATCGTACCTCAGAACACCTTTTATGCTCCATATACCACCAGCGGATGCCGGTATCAGTACTTTCATTTCCGGGCCGAAATCGAAACGACGGATAAGCCCGCGCCGCTTGGATGCAGCTATCGTTACAGCGCGGAAATCCCATCTTCTCCCATCATCTTTCATATTCCGGAAACCTTCCCGGTAAACAGTGCCATTCGCGACTGTCTGGAAAAGGTGCTGGAGGAGATGCCTCGCATCGATCCCTGCAGCGGCATTCGGATGAATCTGGCTTTTTTTGATGCGCTTACCCACGTTGCCGAGCGCTCTTTTTCACAGCCGGAGCGCACGCTGGCATGCGAAATTGAGCACTTTATTCTGGAAAATATCCGTCTCCAGCCAACGCTTTCGATGCTGTCCGCACATTTCGGCTACACGCGGCAGTATATCATCCGTGTGTTCAAAAAACAGTTTCACCAGACGCCCGCTGCCTACATTAACGATGCCAAGCTCTCTCGTGCCGTCCGTTACCTCAGCGAAGCAGATGCCCGCATTGATGAAATTGCACATCGCTGCGGCTTTGAGGACGCCAATTACTTTTCACGACAGTTTAAGCGCAAGTTCGGCCTTACTCCCAGCGAATACCGCAGACAGTCGTCCGGCATTTGACTGGCTTCCAAATTCAAAGATAAAAACTGCGCATCAGACGCCTTGCCTGATGCGCAGTTTTGTTTCTTCTTACATTGCCTTGATCACGCCGTCCACCAGCGCACGGAAGGTATCCTTCACGCGATTGCCAGTTTCCATGACTTCCTCATGGTTGAGGGGCTGATCCAGAATGCCGGCTGCCATGTTGGTGATGCAGCTGAAGCCCAGCACATCCATGCCGCAGTGACGGGCTACGATGGTCTCCGGAACGGTCGACATGCCGACCGCATCCGCGCCGATGATGCGGGCCATGCGGATTTCGGCAGGAGATTCGAACGTGGGGCCGTTCATCCAGCAGTACACGCCCTCCTGCAGCTTGATGCCCAGATCCTTGGCCACATCACGGGCAAGCTGCTGGAGCTTCACATCATAGGCATGGCACATATCGGGGAAGCGGGGACCGAACTCATCCAGATTGGGGCCGGTAAGCGGATTCTTGCCAGACAGGTTGATGAAATCATTGATCAGCATCAGATCGCCGGGGTTAAAGGAGGTGTTCACACCGCCGGAGGCGTTGGTTACAATCAGAGTCTTGACGCCAAGCTTGCTCATCACGCGGATGGGCAGGGTAACCGTCTGCTGATCATAGCCCTCGTAGGAATGGAAACGGCCCTGCATCATGTACACGCGCTTGCCATGGAGGGTGCCTACCCACCAGCGGCCGGCATGGCCGGGAACGGTGGAAACCGGGAAACCGGGAATATCAGCGTAGGAAAGGGATTTGGCATTTTCGAGCGCCTCAACATAATCGCCCAGACCGCTGCCCAGCACAACGGCGATATCCGCCTTGCCGCATACAGCCTCGATAGCGCTGGCAGCGGTATTGATGACATCCATATAAGCCTTGACTTCCATTTGGACAGTTCCTCCTTCTTTAGAGCAGGCTGGCGAAGGATTCCGCACCGAAGCGTTCCTCCAGCCCGAAGATTTCAGCAATGGTTGCGGCAATATCCGCGTAGGTCTTGCGCGTACCCAGTTCTGTCAGCCCCTTCATGCCGGGACGCCATGCCAGAAGCGGGATGTACTCGCGGGTATGGTCGGTGCCGGTGTGTGCCGGATCGCAGCCATGATCGGCGGTGAGGATGAGCAGATCGTCCTCGTTCATCAGCGCCTTGATCTCGTCAAGACGGTTGTCGAAGTACACCAGCGCGTCTGCATAGCCCTTCACATCGCGGCGATGACCGTAGACCGAGTCGAAATCCACCAGATTCACAAAGCAGAGTCCGGTGAACTCCTTCTTCATCACCCGGATCATGGCGTCCACGCAAGCGGGATTGCCAGAGGCATGATCGCTCTCGCAAAGGCCGCTCATGCAGAAGATATCTTCGATCTTGCCGATGCCTACAGTGTGGATTCCGGCGTCCTGAAGTGCGTTGAGCACGGTTTTGCCGGTGGGCTGCAAGGAGAAGTCACGGCGGCGCGGCGTGCGGCTGAACTGACCCTTGCATGGACCCGTGAAGGGGCGCGCGATCACACGGCCCACGGCATGCTCGCCCTGAAGCAGATTGCGCGCAATCTCACACAGCTCATAGAGCTTTTCAGGAGAATAGAGATCCTCGTGGCAGGCGATCTGGAACACGCTGTCAGCGGAAGTATAGACGATCGGATAACCGGTCTTCATATGTTCCTCGCCCAGCTCATCCAGAATTACAGTGCCGCTTGAGGCATAATTGCCAAGCGTTTTGGTGCCGATGGCCTTTTCATAGGCCTCGATAACCTCTGCCGGGAAGCCGTCCGGATAAGTCGGGAAAGGCTTTTCCAGCTTCAGTCCCGTGATTTCCCAGTGACCGGTGGTGGTGTCCTTGCCTGCAGAAACCTCCATGGCACGGCCATATGCGCCCGCGCCGTCCACGGGCAGGTTGCCGCCCACGTTTGGAATCAGACCAAGGCCCATCTTTTCCATATTGGGAAGATCGGGATGTTCCTGCTCAATGATATGTCCCAGCGTATTCGCGCCAAGGTCGCCGTACTGCTCAGCATCCGGCAGAGCACCTGCGCCGACGCTGTCCAGCACAACCAGAAATACTCGCTTCACAGACTTCCTCCTTTTGATGTGGATTTGCCCGCGCCTTGCGCGGGCAAATTTGACTTATTCACCCAGCCTGATGCAGGCGGGGCCTACGGGACGGATATCCAGAATGTTGCAGCTATGCGCGCCGAACACCGCCTCCATATCGCGGACAAACGCTTCCAGCCTCTTCTGAGGCACAAAATTGAGGGTGGTTCCGGCAAAGCCGCCGCCATGCACGCGCCACGCGCCCACGCCGCTAAGCTTGTGCTCGCCAAGCATCAGACCCAAAGACAGCTCCTGACGGTCAGATTTGGCAAAGATGTTCTGCAGATAGCAGTAGCTGGAGCGGCCGCTCTCAATAATCAGGCGGAAGAACTCGTTGAGATCATCGTTCTTGAGTGCGGAAACCTGCTCGGTGACACGGCGGTTTTCAGCGAAATAATGCGCGGCGCGCAGGATGGCACGGTCGGCATGTGCAAACTTCAGGCTTTCGCGCAGTTGCGGAAGAGCCTGCATGAAGCGCTCGGGCAGAACGCTGCGCAGGGTTTCTTCGCCGAAGAAAGCGGCCACGGCCTTCATCTCGGCAGGAACGGCTGCGTAATCGTCGGTCAGGTCGTCGTGGCTTCCGCCGGTGTTGACCACAACCAGAGAGTATCCCTTGGCTGCAAAATCATAGCTGACGGCCTGCAGTTCGGGATCGGCTTCCTTGAAATCCATATAGGCCAGTCCGCCGAGGCTGGAAGCCATCTGATCCAGCATGCCGCAGGGCTTGCCGAAGTAAACGTTTTCAGCGTACTGGGAAATCTTCGCGCGCTGCTTGGCGGTGAGCACATTGCCGTTGTACAGCTCGTCAAAGATGGCGCACAGGAGCACTTCCACAGCTGCGGAGGAGCTCAGGCCGCTGCCGCCGCGCACGGTGGAGGTCATCACGGCGTCGAAGCCTCCCACCTTCAGGCCGTCCGCCTTGAGACCAGCTGCCACGCCGCGAACCAGCGCTGCGGTGGAGCCCTTTTCGTCATCACGGACGCTCAGATCGTCCAGAGACAGGGACATGGGCGCATAGCCTTCGCTGTGGATGTTCACGATGCCGTCTTCACGGGGCGTGACAGCAGCCACGGTATCCAGATTGACGGCAGCCGCCAGCACCTTGCCGCGGTTGTGGTCGGTATGGTTGCCGCCGATTTCGGTGCGTCCGGGAGCGCTTACCATGCGCAGGCCGTCGGGCTTGCCCACGATTTCCTCATGGCGCTTGATCAACTGCGCGTAGCGGGTGCTCTGGGCTACGAGCATTCCGTCGCGCTGGCCGTAGAGATAGGTGAACTGTTTCATAACCTCAGGGGTCTTCAGCATGCTGAGCATCTGGGCGTACTTGTTCATCGTCTTCCCGTCCTTTTATGATGATTTTTGAAGCAGTCAGTCCTGAATTCGGTCGGCAATCGTCTGCCAGAAGGCTACCATATCGTCCATACCGCGTTCCTTGAGGCCTTCATGGAACTGAGCGGCGGTTTCTTCGTTGACTTCAATTTCGCCAAGTACAAAGCGGGCGAGCATTTCGTCCACATAGCGTCCGAGGTCATTCTGAATCGCAGTAACCTCTTCAGCTTCCGCTTCGGTCAGGGTGTAACAGGTGGGGAACGGCTCCACGGCATATTCCGCGGCCTTTTCCATTTCCAGATTCACGCGGCGCACGCTTTCATCAGCGTAATTGTTGTAGAATTCACGGGGAAAAATCCACGGCATGTTGCCGGTATCATAGACGCTGAGCTGGCTGAGCTTGGTTACGTCCATGTTGCTCACGCCGCCCATCCAGTCCCACCTGCCGGTGGACTTGACCTCGTAGTCCGTGCCCTCGATGCCGACCATGGCCTCGATGGCGCCCTCCTGCGTATAGAGCACATCCACCCAGCGCAGAAGTGCTGCGGGATCGGAGCAGGCAGAGGTGATGGCAAACGTGCCGCGGGTGATGTGGCCGAACAGATCGCGGTACACCTGCTTTCCTTCATAAACGAAGGGCGGCATGTTTACAAAGGCCTCGGACATATCGTAGGTAACAAGGTTCATGGGCGTGGGCGAGAACATCGCGCCGTAGATCTGATCCGCCTTGTCGTCGGTGATGCGGCGCAGGGTGTCGGCGGTGATAAAGCCCTCAGGATCGAGCAGGCCGTCGGCGAAGAAGCTGCGCAAAGTCCTGGCCATATCGAGGAAACGGTCGTCAGCAGGCCAGAACTGCACCTTGCCGCTTTCATCCAGATAGATGTTGTAGTCGTTGGCCGCAACGCCCCATGCATGGGAGAAGAATTTCAATTCCCACGGGCCCATAAACGCCATAGGCACCTCGTCCTTCTTGCCGTTTCCGTTGGGATCGCGGTCGCGGAAGGCAGTGAGCACATTGCGCAGGCTTTCCATGTCAGTGGGCATTTCGAGGTTGAACTTGTCCAGCCAGGTCTGGTTGATCCACATGCCGTTCTGCGGGCCGACCTCCTGAATAGAGGGCAGCGCGCCGATCTTGCCGCTGGGCAGGGTGATGGCCTTGAGCCACTCAGGATTCTGCTGAAGCAGAGCCCACAGGTTGGGAGCGTTTTCTTCCAGCAGAGGCTTGAGATCGATCAATTGTCCGCTTTCGGTGTAGCGGATGAGTTCAGGAGTGGTCAGAGAAGCCTTGAACAGCACGTCCGGCAGCTGGCCGCCCTCGGCAAACATAGCTTCCTTGGCCTTCTGCCAGTCAGCCTCCTTGTTGTACTGCGCAAAGGTGAAGCTGATCCCGGTGCGCTCCTGCATGCGGGTGAAGAAAGCGTTGGTGTTCCAGTCGTGCGAGCTGTCCTCGCCGTCGTACCCGGCCATGGTAAAGGATGCTTCCGCCATGGAAGCGACGGGAAGAACTGCCATAAGCACGCAGCAAAGGCAGCAAAGGAACCGTTTGAACATTCTGAATCCTCCATGAAAAAACTTGTGTGCGCAAAAAAGCACATCGTGTTTATTCATTATACCTGTAATGTGCAACGTTTGCAAACCATTTCCGAAATTTTACGGATTGTTCATCAGGGCTCGACCCGCACAGGATCGCTGTATTCGCTGTAGACGCGTTTTCCGCCGGAGTTTTTATAGGCACGCACCTTATAATAATAGGAACGGCTGAGATCCTTGTCCTCGATTTTCACCGTCCATGTTTTGGTGGTGGCCTCTTCATCCACCTTGGAATAGGTGCCGGTTTTGGTGGTGGAGCGGTAGAGCACATAGCCGGAGGAACCCTTGAGGTACACCGACAGATTGGTATGACTGGTATACTCTTTGGCCTTGAGTTCCGGCTTGGCGTCGCCGATGGTAGCGGTGGTTACGCTGCCGTCGGAGGAGGCATTGCCGATGGTCACGGTGCACTGGGCGTCCTCAAGTCCTGCGGATTTCACCGTGAGCGTTGCAGTGCCGTTTTTCTTTTTCTTCACGGTTCCTTCGGCATCCACGGTAAAAACGGCGGTACTGCCGCTTTTGAAGGTCAGATCCTCCAGCTCGCACTTGCCGATCTTTACATCATAGCGGTCATACAGATACACCGTCGGCTGCGCAGAGGTCTTGGTTTTGAGACTGAGGTTGTCCACCCGCAGTTCGAAGCGCTTGTGACTGTTGTCCGCGCGTTCGTACATGCCTTTGGCAATTTCAACCTTCACGTTTTTCGCCGTACCTGCTTTAGCGGAAGAATCCGCCTTCTTTGCAGACACATTTTCAGGCAGCTGCATCAGGTACAGTTCCCAGTAATACTCGTTGGCGCTGTCCTTGAGATATACGCAGGCCAGGCCCGCATGAGTGAAGTCTGCGTCCAGCAGATTGTCCGCCGCCGTATCCTCCCATTCGGCAAACACCTCGTCAGCCTTGGAGTAGCCTGCGGCCACGCACTCGGCCACAGCCTGACAGTCCTTCAGACTCTTGTAATCCGCATAGGCCGTTTCGTAGCCAGTCAGATCCGGACGGTCATGGTCGAAGAACACAAACAATTCGCTTGCACGCTGGATAGATACCTTTTCAAGGTCGGCAAGCATGGTCAGCTCCCCCACGCCGTTCGCCTTGCGGTACTGGTTAATCTCCTTGAGCAGCGCACGCGCGCGGTTCTGATATGTTGTCACCTGAAAGGATACGGTAAGCGTTTTAGCCTTGGCTGCATTTGCCTCCGGCACAAGGGACAGGCACATCATCAGCGCACAAAAAACAGCGGCGATCCGGCGAAACATCGGCAGGCCTCCTTACATGCTTTTTTCTCTGAAACCATCATAGCACAATTCTGCGCATCATTTCCAGCATTTTCACATTTTCTCCGGCGTAGCTTTCCATCTGTTCACAGCCAGTCAATGAAAATCCCAGGCGTTCATAGAAGCGCATTGCGGTTTCGTTTCCATCGAACACCCACAGACAGACCGTTTCACAGCCATCCTGGCGAAAGCGTTCCATCGCGTTTTCCATCAGCAGCCTGCCATATCCTCTGGCCATCCTTTCCGGCAGAAGATAGAGGCTGACGATCTCGCCGCAGTCCTCGCGGGTACGCGAATAGGCCATGGTACAGGCTCCGGCGGGAACGCCGTTTTCATAAAGGACGAGGGTTTTCTCCGGCTCGGCGCGAAGTGCTGAGCTGAAGCGTTCCGGCGTCAGACGGTCGAGAAACGCCTGCGGCAGAATACTTCGATAGCTGTGCTTCCAGCTGCGTTCATATACGCGTCCAACGGTCAGAAAGTCATCCCCCGGTTCAAGCGGTCTGATTTCCATCATTGGTCTCACACCCTTCATGAAAAAAGCGGACGCGCTTTGCGTCCGCCTGTGTTATGCATTCTTCAGCGCTTTGAGAAGCGATTCCGTTACGCAGTCGATGTCCTGATCCGTCAGATACGGATGCATCGGCAGCGCCAGCACACGGCTGACAGCAGCCATGCTTCCGGAATACCATTCATCCGGGAAATGCTTGTGGGCATAGGCCGTCTGCTGATGCACTCCGCGCGGATAGTATACCATGGTCGGCACGCCGTCCTGCTTCATCATCTGCTGGATTGCGCCGCGTCTGCTTCCATCGTCCAAAAGCACGGAGTACTGCGCCCAGCTGCTTTCGTAACCGTCAAGCACTGTGGGCGTTTTGACCGCGCCTGCCAGCACCTGCGTATACTTGTTCGCCGCCTGATTGAGCGCAGCGATTTCATAGGAGCGAAGCGCCTTGAGCTTGGGCAGAAGCACCGCCGCCTGCAGCGTATCCAGACGGGAGTTCATGCCGATGCGCTGATTGTCGTATTTGTCGGTTACACCGCGGCCATTGGCGCGCAGGGAACGCAGGATAGCGTCCTCTTCCTCGGTGTCTACAAAGATCGCGCCGCCGTCGCCGTAGCAGCCAAGCGGTTTCGCCGGGAAGAACGACGTCGCCGCAGCATCGCCAAAAGCGCATGCGTCTCTGCTGCCGATCCGTCCGCCGTAGCCCTGCGCTGCGTCCTCAAGCACGCGCATGCCATGCTTCTTTGCAATGGCTTCAATGCGTCCGTACTCAGCAGGCTGACCGAAGAGGTCCACAGCGATGATCACGCTGGGACGGTACTTGCCTTCCTTCTCCACCTGCTCGATCATGGCTTCCAGCGCATCCGGACAAATATTGAAGGTATCCGTCCTGATGTCCACAGGAATGACCTCGGCACCTACGGTGCTGGCGCATCCGGCAGAAGCAAAGTAGGTGAAGTCCGGCACAAAAACCGCGTCTCCGGGTCCGATTCCCCAAAGCATGAGGATCAGCACCAGCGCGTCTGTTCCGTTGCCGCAGGACACACAATAGGGACGCTTCACATCCTGCGCAAGCTGCCTTTCCAGCTCTGCCACCTGCGGACCGAGGATGAACTGACCCCTTGCGAGCACCTCCGCCATGCCGGCGTCGATTTCGCTCTTCAGCGCCTGATACTGCGCCCCAAGATCATGAAACTGCATTTATCCGACCTCCCTGAGTCCTTCGCCGTCCGTTTCAAAACGACGCGCGCATCTGGGGCAGGTTTTTTCGCCGTGCAGAAGCTCGCCGCAGGTGCACACAAAGCCTTTCACCTGTGCCGGCACGCCCAGCACGAGCGCATGAGGCGGAACGTCGCGCGTAACCACAGCGCCGGCTCCGATCATGGCGCAGCGTCCGATGCGATGGCCGCACACAATGGTGGCATTGGCTCCGATGGACGCGCCATCCTCCACAATGGTAGGCACGAAATTCTCATGTCCCTTGGGAAAGCGCGCACGGGGTGTAAGGTCGTTGGTGAACACGCAGCTGGGCCCGCAGAAAACGCCGTTTCCGAGGGTGACGCCCTCATAAATGCTCACGTTGTTCTGCAGCTTGCACTCATCGCCGATCACCGTGTGCTGGCCCACGTAGGCATTCTGGCCAATGGAGCACTTTTCGCCGATACGCGCAGTGCCTTCCACATGGCTGAAATGCCATACCTTCGTGCCTTCGCCAATTTTCGCGCCTTCATCCACCACAGCGGTGGGATGCACATAAACGCTCATCGTCCGAACCGTCCTTCAAAGTCCATGGTGGAGCAATCCTCCAGCGGAAGCTGCACCGGGCGGTGCTCCGCGGCGGATTTATAGATGGCCAGAACCAATTCGAGTGCGCGCATGCCGGCACGGCCGTCCACATAGGGCGCGCGGTCGGTGCGGATGGCGTCGATTACGTCCGCATACAGCGGCGTGTGGCCGAAGCCGTACACATTGGGCGGGTTCTCGCCGTAGTGCTGCTTGATCAGAGCCGGATCACCTCGTCCGTCGCGGAAATCCCACTCTTCAATGATATTGACGCTCTTGCCGCCGGCCTTGACCGTTCCGTCCTGACCAAACAGATACAGCGTCTCCTCCAGATTGTGAGGATAGATATTGGTCGTGCCCTCGATGATGCCGTAGGAGCCGTTTCCAAAACGCACCAGCGCCATGCCCAGATCCTCGGCCTGAATGTAATCATGCTCGAGGTTGTCGGTGTAGGCTACCACTTCGGTCACGTCGTCGCCCATCATCCACCTGAGCAGGTCGATGTTGTGGATGCACTGGTTCATCAGCGCACCGCCGTCCTGCTCCCACGTTCCGCGCCACTTGGCCTGCTCATAGTAGGCCGGGCCTCGGTTCCAGCGGATGTGCGCCGCGCCGTGGAGCATGCGGCCAAAGCGGCCTTCCTCCACAGCGGTACGGATCTTGCGGATGGACTTGTTGAAGCGGTTCTGATGGCAGGCGCAGAGCTTGAGTCCGCGCCTGTCCGCCTCTTCAATCAGCGCCCGCGCATCCTTCAAAGACAGCGCGATGGGCTTTTCAATGATGATATTCGCTCCGGCCCTCAGCACGTCCAGACCGATGGCGGCATGCTTGCCGCTTTCCGTTGCCAGCGCGCACAGATCGGGCTTTTCGTTTTCCAGCATTTCGCGGTAGTCTGCATAGCGTCTGACCTGAGCGCGCGCCTTTTCCGAAAGAGGCTTCAAAACCTCCTCCATGCGCTCCTCAATGGGATCGCACACGGCGCACAGCTCCAGCTCGTCGGCATTGTTCATGCAGGCTGCGATATGGTTGGGCGCGATACGGCCGCAGCCAATCAGCGCATAACGAAGCTTCTTCATCTTGTCCTCTTACAGCTTGCGGATGTTTTCGCGCTTGGCAACCTTCTTCATGGCGTTCTTGGTATCAAAGACCAGATCGGCATGCTCGGCCACGAAATCATAATCCACAGTGGTATGGGCGGTGGTCACCATGACCAGATCGGCGTTCTTCAGCGCCTCTTCGGTCAGCTCCGGCAGACCCTTTTCCACCACGCCGTTCTCGCGGTACTCAGGCACATAGGGATCGTAGTAGGTCACCACAGCGCCGCGCTTCTTGAGCGCTTCCACCACGCGGATGGCGGGAGACTCACGGTAGTCGTCGATATCCTGCTTGTAGGCAACGCCCAGCACCAGGATCTTCGCGCCGTTCATGGCCTTCTTCTTCTCATTGAGGATGCCCATGGCGCGGTCGCAGCAGTACTCGGGCATGCGGTCGTTGACCATCATGCTGGACTCGATCATGGAGGTATGGAAGCCGAACTCGCGGGCCTTCCAGCTCAGGTAATAGGGATCCAGCGGGATGCAGTGGCCGCCCAGACCGGGGCCAGGATAGAACGCCTGGAAGCCGTAGGGCTTGGACTTGGCAGCGTCGATGACTTCCCAGATGTCGATGCCCATGCGGTTGCAGAGGATCGCCAGCTCGTTGACCAGACCGATATTGACGTTGCGGTAGGTATTTTCGAGGATCTTTTCCATCTCGGCAACGGCGGGGCAGCTGACGCGGTGCACGGGCGCTTCCAGCACGGCTTCATACAGCGTAGCGGCGATGTCGGTACACTCGGGCGTGATGCCGCCGACGACCTTGGGCGTATTCTTGGTCTTGTAGATGAGGTTGCCGGGATCGACGCGCTCGGGCGAGAAAGCCAGATAGAAATCCTCTCCGCACTTCAGACCGCTCTTCTCCAGAATGGGGCGCAGGAGCTCCTCGGTGGTTCCGGGATAGGTGGTGGATTCCAGCACGATGAGCATATCCTTGTGCATATGAGGCATGATGCTCTCGGCAGAGGAACGCACGTAGCTGATATCAGGCTGCTGGTGCGCATCCAGAGGCGTGGGCACGGCGATGCAAACGCAGTCGCAGCTGGCCACGGAGGCAAAATCGGTGGTGGCGCGCAGGAAGCCTTCTTTCACGATCTTTTCCAGATCGCTGTCCACAACGTCGCCGATGTAGTTGTGGCCGGCATTGACCATATCAACCTTCTGACTCTGCACATCAAAGCCGATGACCTTGAAGCCGGCCTTGGCCTTTTCCACAGCCAGAGGCAGACCCACATAGCCGAGGCCAACCACGCCGAGGGTAACAGTGCGATCCAGAATCTTCTGCTTCAAAACAGACATCTTGTCTTCATCCCCCTGTACAAATATGGGTTCAACCGGGAAACGGCATCCATCCGTTCCCAATATGATATCATACCGCAGAAAGCGGGGAAAGTCAATCCAGACGAGGGTTTGAGCGCCAAAGTTCCGTTTACAGATTCTTCACACTTTCATAGCAGGAATGTTTCCTCCGCGCGTCGAAATAATAGACTACACAGAGAAGTGAGTGAAAAGAAGCAAAATACGAGCCGGGTGAGGGTCACCCTGCTTATTCAGCATTCAGAAAGGAGCGTGGTTCCAATGGCACCCGCACATTTTCTTCATCGTATCCGGAGGCTGAAATAGAGAGAAAATAAGGAGAAAAATATGAAGACGACCATTACCGCGAAAAACATGGTAGTAACCCCCGGCATCACCGAACGCGTTATGAAGAAGATCTCCAAGATGGGCCGTTACCTCAATCCCAACGCCGAGGTATTTGTACGTCTCACCAAGGAAAAGAATAACCGCCGCACCTGCGAAATCACCGTGCCCGTCAGCGGCGTTACCCTGCGCGCCGAGGCCACCAACGATGACAACCTCTACGTAAGCATCGACCAGGCGCTGGCCAAGCTGGAACGTCAGATCCACAAGCATCGCACCAAGCTGGATAAGCGTCTGCGCGAGGACGCCTTCAATCCGGCCGATCTGGAATACGACGCCGGCGCAGCCGAGGATGTGGAGAAGGAAGAAGTGGCGCGCAAGATCGTGCGAAACAAGACTTTCCCCGTACGTCCCATGAGCGTGGAGGATGCTGTTTTGCAGATGGAACTGCTCGGCCACAGCTTCTTCGTATTCGTGAACGTGGAAACCGACCGCACCAACGTGCTCTACCTGCGCAAGGACGGCGATCTGGGTCTGATGGAGCCGGAAGCCTGATCCTTTCTGGTCGCCTTGACCTTCATATCAAATCAAATTCCGGAGCGGCCCCCTTTCGGGCCGCTCCTGTCATGTCCAAAGGAGTAACCGTTTTATGCCCTATCTGAGCGGATGCCACAACCATTCCACCCACTGCGACGGCAGACACACCCTGCGCGAAATGCTTGAAACTGCGCGTGAACTGGGATTTACCAGCTTCGGTTTTTCCGGCCATGCGGCGCAGGGATTTGACAGCAGCTATTCCATGACGCTTCCTCGACAGCACCGCTACTTTGAAGAAGTCCGCGCCCTGCAGAAGGAATCAGGCTTCCCGCGCTTGTGGATGGGCCTTGAACTGGACGCGCTGGCCGGTGAAGCCGAGCTTTCAGACGCCATTGCCAATGCCGACTATCTGCTCGGTTCCACGCATTACCTGCCTCCTGTCGAAGATGGGAGCCGCACAGCGGTGGACGGCCTTGCCGATACGCTCCGCGCTCACTGCGACCGCTGGTTTGCCGGCGACGGAATCGCACTTGCTGAGGCGTATTATCAGCTGGAAGCGGATTTTCTCATCCGCGTCCGTCCGCATGCCATCGGCCACTTCGATCTGGTGCGCAAGCATGCCGCTTCCATCGGACTGTTTGATGAAAACGATCCCGCTTACCGCAAAATAGCCCTGAACGCGCTGGAGCGTTCCTTTGCCTCCGGCGCTGTGCTGGAGGTCAACACCGGAGGCATGGCGCGCGGTTATCTGCCAACGCCCTATCCAACGTTTGAACTGCTGTGCGCATGGCGGGAGATGGGCGGCGAAGTGACCCTTGCGTCCGACTGCCACGACAAAAATCTCCTCACCTACGGATACGCAGAGACCGAGGAGCTGATCCGCAAGGCGGGCTACCGGCACATTCTGCAGCTGGGAAGCGCCGATACGCTGTGGGAAGCATACGAACTTTGACGAATCAAAATACGAATCAAAATACGAATCAGAACTGGAGGTCGCACAAATGCACAAGATTCATCTGAACCCTGAACGCAGCCGCGGCGTCATCAACAAAAACATCTACGGCCACTTCTCCGAGCATCTGGGCCGCTGCATCTATCAGGGCCTGTTTGTCGGAAAGGACAGTCCCATTCCCAACGTCAACGGCATGCGCAAGGACGTCGTTGACGCGCTGAAGAAGATCGGTGTGCCCGTGCTGCGCTGGCCGGGCGGATGCTTTGCCGACGAGTATCACTGGGAAGACGGCATCGGCGAAAACCGCAAGCGCATGGTCAATACCAACTGGGGCGGCGTGGTGGAGGACAACTCCTTCGGCACGCATGAATTCCTCGAATTGTGCGATCAGATCGGCTGCGAACCCTACATTAATGCCAACGTCGGCTCCGGCACCGTGCGCGAGATGGCCGAATGGGTCGAATACCTCAACTCCGACGGCGATTCCACCGTGGTTCAGAAGCGCTGGGCCAACGGCCGCAAGGATTCCTGGGGCGTGAAATACTGGGGCGTTGGCAACGAAAACTGGGGCTGCGGCGGCAACATGCGTCCCGAATACTATGCCGACGAATACCGCCGTTTCCAGACCTTCTGCCGCAACTATGGCTCCAACAAACTGTTCCGCATCGCCTGCGGTCCCAACTCCGATGACTACGAGTGGATGGATGTGCTGATGAAGCGCGCAGGCCGCTTCATGGATGCCATCACCCTGCACTACTATACCCTCTGCGGCGATACATGGGAGCACAAGGGCAGCGCGACGGATTTCTCCGTGGCTGATTTCTACAAGACCCTCGTGCGTGCCTCTCACATGGATGAGCTGGTGTCCCGTCATCGCAAGAT
>JAGBBE010000103.1 GCA_017938645.1 Clostridia bacterium | reverse complement strand
TCAGGGAATCTGAAGAAATCATCGAATAAGTTTTCACCGAAAATGCTAGGATACAACATAGGTCAGTCCTCCTTTTTACTCGTCACGTTGTTTCCATTGCTTCGAGCAAGGGGACGGAGGGTTCAGCACCCGGATCCTTTGGTGCTTCTCTGTTCCTTTGTTCTGATTATATTATAGCACTCTGAATTAGCACTGTCAAGGGGAGAGTGCTAATTTTCACATAGGTTTCATATTTTTGACAGAAATGTCACATTGATTTTAAGGGAGGTATGACCGTTATAGTCGAGGAAAAATAAAAACAGCCCCGCTCCACTGAATCACCAGTGATGCGGGGTTCGCTCTATCTATTCACTTTTCGATCGTGATATTTACGCCGGACTTGAACTCAAACAGCAGATGCTCCGGAAATATCGTGATTTTTGCAAGCAGATGCTTTACCAGTGTATCGTCAAAGGTCAAGCGTTTCGGCTGGGATTGGATGAACGCCTGCAGTTCCTTGATACGGCTCTGGTATTCTGCCTTCGATACATCGTCCATCACCGTCTGCTCCCGAAGCTGCCGCAGGCGCAGGATTTCTTCTGCCAGATCGTCGTAGTTCTCGTGACGCTCTGTTCGGTCGATCAGCTCACGCTGAAGGTCTTCCATTCGTGCGTCAAGGTACTCAACAGAAGCCGGATTCACCTGCTTGATCGCAAGCTCAAGGTTCTGTTGCAGTATTTCCAGGTATTCCCGGCTGTTTCCGACGATCTGATTGACCGCTTCCAGAAAGGCTTCCTGCAAAACGTCTTCCCTGACTGTCCGTGAATTGCAGGTCTTTTTCTCGTGCAGGTGGCTCGAACAGCGCCAGACGATGTACTTACTTCCGCGATTATTCCAGTGCAGCCGCTTGTAGATTTCCTCACACTCAGAGCAAAAAACGATTTGCGAAAAAGCGTGATTGGAGCTGAACCGGCGTTTTCTGCTGTTCTCGGTGCTCCGCCTCGCCATTTCCTCCTGCACTCTCAGAAATATATCCTTCGGGATGATCGGTTCATGGTCGTCCTCAATGTAGTATTGCGGAAGAGTGCCGTTGTTCTTGCCACGCTTCTTGTTCAGGAAGTCTATGGTGTAGGTCTTTTGCAGGAGCGCGTCACCCATGTATTTCTCGTTCTCCAGTATCTTGCGGACGGTGCTGTCGTGCCAGCGCGGATTGTCCCTTGCGGTGCGGATACCGTCACGCTCCAGCCCTCTGGCGATCTTCTGACAGCTTGCGCCCTCAAGATACTCCCGGAAGATACGCTTGACGATCTCAGCCTCTGCCGGATTGATGATCAGATGCCCCGACTCGTCCTTGTCATAGCCGAGGAAGTTTCGGGCGTTTACCATTACTTTCCCCTGCTGGAAGCGGTACTGGATTCCCATTTTCGTATTCTTGCTGAGCGACTCTGATTCCTGCTGTGCCAGCGATGCCATTATGGTAAGCAGCACCTCGCCCTTAGCATCCATTGTGTTGATTGATTCCTTCTCGAAGAAAACAGGAATATTCATGCCTTTCAGCATACGGATATAATTCAGGCAATCAACAGTGTTGCGGGCAAATCGGCTGATTGACTTGGTCAGAATCATATCGATCAGCCCTCTTTTGCAGTCCTCGATCATGGCGTTAAACTGTTCTCTGTTCTTGGTCGAGGTTGCGCTGATACCCTCATCCGCATACACCCCGACGAACTCCCACTCCGGATTCGTCTTGATGTATTCCTCATAATGCTGGATCTGCGCCTCGTAGCTGGAAGCCTGCTCCTCGTTGTCCGTTGAGACACGGCAGTATGCTGCCACCCGCAGGCGCTTCACTTCCTCCTTTGCTGCCGCATTGCCTTTCTGCGGCTTTGCAGGTATTTTTATGACATTCATCGTTTCACCTCGATCAGACTATAGATGTATTCTGCTTGCTGAACCGGATCACTGAACTGCTGCTTCGGCACAAACATTTTGAACTCGGTGAAAATCGGCGGCTCTTTCAGGCGCTTTCCCCTGCAATGCTTAGAAGCTCTGCGGAGCAGTTCACCGTTGGCTCTTGCGAATACATCCTTTTCGATAATCGCAGGATAGAATTCGTTCCCGATATACCGTTTTTGCCGGATGATCTTTTTCACGGTGCTATGCGGAAAATTAACACCAGTTGCATCTGCTGCCTTTCGCATACTCATACCAGACAGATAATTCTTGAAAATGCTGCGGATGATATCTGCCTCATCTTCTACAACAACGATTGTCCCGTTTTCTATTTTGTATCCGTACATAATTCCTCCTTCAAAGTCAGTCCGCATTTCAGCTTGAATCCGACGCTTTTCCTTGTGTACACGATGATACGCTCAACAAAGGATGCAAAAAGCTGTTCACTGAACTCGGTCTGCATCCCGGCAGAATCGCTAAAACGCAGAAGTGCTTCCGTCTCGATGAGCACCGCGCTTGCATCGGATTGCTGCAGCGCGGTTATCTTCGACCTTAATTCCTCGCACTGTTTATCTATGCTGCCGATCTCCTGATTATAGACCGCACTGTCGATGATACCCTTTGCGCGAAGCTGACGGATTGTATCTTTCCGTTCTGCATAACGCTGCAGCTCTTGCTTCATTCCCTGAATCCGCTGAATATTCTCGTCAGAATTGGTAATCCGGAGCATCTCATAATAAGGGTAAAGCACCTGCTTGCCGCCAAAGACCAGCTTATTGAGCATCGTAACAAACGCCGCCTTGAATGCTTCCTCGTGGATAAACATCATGGAGCATTTCGCTTTGTTTTTCAGATGCGTCTTGCAGCACCAGCTTATGCCGCTGGAAATCGTCTGCCGCTTAAAAGTATCGCCGCATTCTCCGCAGGTAATGATGCCAGAGAACAGATACCGGTTGTTGTACTTTCCGGTACCTCGTACGATGCTCTTTTCTTTAATGTGCATTTCTATGATCTCCTGCACTTTATGAAACTCTTCCTCGCTGACAATAGCTTCATGATGCCCGGAAACAAAGTAGCTGTCGGCTTCACCGTGATTGCGATGTCGCTTAAAGCTGCTGTCGGTGTAGGTCTTCTGAAACATTGCTGCACCATAGTATTTCTCGTTCGTGAGAATACCCTTAACTGTTGATGCTGCCCAAGCGCTGCCCTTTCGTGTCGGAACACCTTGTTCTTCGAGCATATGTGCGATCTTAAATGTGCCGATACCGCTGAGCGCCCAATCAAAGATCTGACGAACGTGTTTTGCTTCCTCCGGGTTTATCACCATCATGCCGTTTTCATCGCGTCCGTACCCATATGGCGGATAACCGAATTTATACTTTCCGGCTTCGATGCGCTTCTGCACCGTCCATTTTACATTCTTGGAAATGGACTCCGATTCATCCTGCGCCATTCCGCTGATAATTGATAAGATCAGTTCGCTCTCCATGCTCCCGGTATCCAGATTCTCTTTCTCGAAGTAAACCGGGATGTTGTAAGAAAGCAGCTCTCGCACCAGCGACAGGCAGTCCGTGGTGTTTCGGGAGAAGCGGCTCACCGACTTCGTCAGCACATAGTCGATGCGTCCGATACGGCATTCATACATCAGCGCCTGCAATCCGTCACGAACATCCGCTTTTGTTCCGGTAATGCCAAAATCATAAAATATCCCGGCAAAATCCCAGTTGGAATGTCTCTTGATCCAC
>JAGBBE010000102.1 GCA_017938645.1 Clostridia bacterium | reverse complement strand
GTCCTCTAAGCTTCCTGTCCATTTCGTCCCCGAAATATCCATAAACATCTGCACATCCTTGGTCTGTGTCTCACGATACATGAATTCCCTAAGGGGATTCATAGCTATTTCCAGAGCTTCTTCCTGTGTAATTATACCTGCATCAAATGGTTCAATAGCTTCTGTACGAATCTGTGTAATTACCGGATTCATAATAAAGAAAGTCAAAAACAACGCCAGTCCTATAATTACCTGATTCGGCGGTGCTGACGTAGTATTTAAAGCGTTTCTTGTAAAATGCAAAACAATAATAATACGGGTAAATGATGTTAAAAGTATTATAAGAGTCGGCGCGATTGCGATTAATGTTAATGTAATCAGAATTCTGAGTGCACCATTCATTTCACCATTGTCATTGGTATAGGTAATCGTCAAATTGTTCGCAATATTTAATTCCCCCAGTTCTTCCGCGTCCGAACTGGTTCCCGGTTCATTGATATTGGTTCTCTCTTCTGTAGTTCCCGTCAAATGACGTTCACCAATATCAACTGCACCTGTCGCATGAACCGGTATTTTTGTACATATACACAAAAAAGAGCCGGGCAAAGGTAAAGAAAACATGAAGCTCAAATCAGCTCAAAACCCATTTTTGAAAAAGGGCACAAAATGGGGCACAAACGCTAAAAATCACGTTTTCTCTGGAAGGGAAAAATGAAGTTTTTAAGCATTTGCAGATGCAAAATCCGACAGAATTGCTTCAGCGCGATCAGTCATCGTCTGCGTATTCTTAATATAGATATTTGCAGTCGTTGCCTGATTGGCGTGGCCTTCCCAGTGCTGAATTGTCTTGTCGTCTACGCCAAGTTCATGAAGAACAGTAGCGTGGCTATAGCGGAACATATGCGGATGGAGATCGTCAATCTCAAGAATTCTCTTGATTCGATCCATGGCTTTTCGCAGCATTGACTTCGTATAAGGGGCCTTGCTATTGCCGACAACATAATCTCCACGAACAGGGATCGTTTCCAGTATAGCTTTCAACGGCTTGACCAGCGGGATCGTTCGAATGCTCTTCTTCGTCTTGGGAAGCTGGATAGTGGCGGTGTTGCTTCCGTTGTTGAAAGCAGCCTGTTGGGTGATATGGATGCAGTTTTCCTCGAAGTCCACATTGTCCCAAGTAAGGCCAAGCGCCTCGCCTCGTCTCAGTCCTTCGTACATCATCAGAGCAACCAGAACGCGGTCAGATTCGTTGAGCTGGGGGAGAAGACTCTGTACGCGCAGCCATTCGTCCTGACTCAGGGCACGACCTTCCTTCTTGTTTGCACCTGTCTTGGTCAACTTACCCTTTGCAGGATTGATCACGATCAACGATTCCTGAATTGCCATATTAAAGATCTGCCTGAGAGTGATCAGAAGTTTGTTCTGCGTAGATGCGGCAATACTTCTGTTATCGTTCAGCAGTTCCTGAATATTGGTGGTTGTGATTTCGTTGATCGGCTTATCGCCAAAAGCAGGGTAGATGACTCTGTCAAGCATTCGACGATAGTCATCAATGGTGGCGGGCTTCAGTTTGGTATTGTCCTGTTTGTAGACCTTAAACCACCATTCAGCCATATCCCTGAAGGAAATTGCTTTTGGGCGCTTGACTTCGGTAGAATCATTGCGAAGTACATAGTCTCCAATAAGGCCAGATTCGAGAATAATCTGAGCCGCTTTGAGCATGAACTCGTATTCGTTCTTGGCCTTGACTTGCTTCATAATGGGTACATTGAATTCATTGATACCTACGGGAACACGTCCGCGAAACATACAATCCTCTCCTTCTTGAGAGGGTTGCGTACCAACTGTGCTGTTATCAAGGTTCGCATCAAGAAGAACACAGCGGATGTAGTGAGCCAGTTTTTGCTCGTTTACGATCACGGTGGCCTTCTTGCCATCTATGATATCCACTTTCAAACTGCCTGTCAACAGCTTTTCTCTTTCCTAGCTTGTATCCATCTTAATCCTCCATATTAGCGGAATGCTCCTGCGTTTTCAGATAATCTTCTCCGATCAGCCAGGCAATACCTACGGCAACAGCATCGCTTTCGTCATCTGTACCATACTGTACTTTTCCAACATACCGTTCAAGAGAGTCTGCAACATCCTGCTTGCTGGCTTTTCCCGAGCCCGTAATCATCTTTTTAATGGTAGTGGGTGATATTTCATGATAGACCGCCTGACATTTCTGCCAGGCGGTCTAATCAGCTATCCCCACAACTTTCGATATGGCTTGTGTTTCCTTGGGAAATCTTGAAAAAGCCTTTTCTCTGACGAATACATCAATTCCATCAGAAATCGAGCACAAAAGCTCGTATATGCCACTCAGGAGCTTTCCATGAGATGAGGTGGGAGAACGATCCTCCAGATGCCATAAGGCCTCTACAGAGGCTCTGGATGCCTCAAGTTTGATGATGGCAAATCCAGGGCATCTCAGAGAAAGGTCAGCACACTAAATCCTCAGCCGATCAGGCGTAGCCGTCTGTTCTGTCTCTCTCATGATCAACCTCGTAGGCAAACATGGTCCTCAGGATTGCATGACTCAGGTGATCGTCGCTTTCATCTCCTGCCAGATAAGCAAACAGATGCTGGATGGCGTGATTGACATGCTCTTCTGCGGAAATCTTCTTGTAATTTCTGTCCAGCAGTGTCTCACCATACTTCTCAGCACCGTATTTTGCGACCTCAGCCGCAGCAAACACAGCATGAGGCGGAAGAAAATGAAACGCATACGGCGTTGCTGACTGTCTGCCACCCTGTTCATTGGTTACGGTCGGTACATCGAGCTGTACGCCGGTAATGATCGCCATCACTCTTCATCCTCCTTTGCAAGCAGTTTATCAAAGCAGAGCGCACTCCACGATTCCATGTGGCCGTTATTTCGTGCCTCAGCCATTTGCTTTACCGTGAACCAGTCGCCGGTGAGTTTGTTGGCTTCAAGGCAGGAAATGTCTTCACGGTTGGTAGCTGGACTGACTATCCCACTACCAGCGACAATGCCAGCATCACCGGTACTACGCTGGTAGTCAAGCCTTCCCATGCCATCTGGGTGGGAGATGCTGCAACGATCCGAATCACTACCAGCGATGATAATATCGGCGATACCACAAACATTTATAAAGTGACAGATGGCGCGGATGGCAATGCCGGTGCAGCAGGCAAGAATGCTTCGGTCGTCTTCCTTTCTAATGAGAATGTGACCTTTGCTGCCAATGCGTCCGGTCAGGTTTCTGCGACGAGTGTGACTTGCAATGTGGTAGCTTATACTGGAACTAGCAAGGTGACGCCCACGGTGGGGACGGTTTCTGGCGCTGTGACGGGTATGACTGTCACAAAGGGAAATGCATCTAATAATGAGATCCCTATCACGATTACCATTGCCGCAAATGCTACTCTGGGCGGAAGCGGTCAGCAGCAGGGTACGCTGTCTATTCCGGTGACTGCACCCGTGAGCACCACGCTTACGATCCGTTGGAGCAAGGTCAACACCGGCGCGACCGGCGCCAGCGGACAGAATGCCGTTGTGTTTTCGATCTATGCACCCAGCGGAACGGTGTTCATCAACGGCGAGGGCACGCTGCCCATTCAGGTTGCAGCTTACAATGGCTCAACGCCGATCACCAGCGGCGCTACCTATGCCTGGGCCAAGTACGCAAGCGGCAGTTGGACGACCATTTCCGGGCAGACCGGCAGCACGCTCACCGTATCCGGATCGGACGTCGCCAGCATGGCCAGCTATCGCTGCACCATGTCCTATAACGGAAAAAGCTATCAGGACGTCATTACTCTTACGGATAAAACTGACAACTATGCGCTGGAGATTGACAGTACCGCTGGTGAGATCTTCAAGAACGGCGTCGGCGAAACAATCCTGGTCGCACGACTCTGGCAGAACGGCGCGGAGGCGGACGTGCTCAAGAGTACGACCTACTCTACAACTGCACCTTCCAGTCCCGCAACCGGAGACTTCTACTATAAGGTGACCAAATCCACGCCCAACACGGCGCTGATGCGCTATTCCGGGTCCGAATGGGTAGACGTCACCGACAATGCTACCTACGGTCATGCCAAGACTTATACTTGGTACCGCCGCGACAAGGACGGCAATCCTCTGGATAACGGCAACGCCTTTGCTACCGGCAAGGTAATCTTCGTGGACGGCGACGACGTGGACAGCAAGACGGTCTTCGTCTGCGAGGTGGAGTAAGATGATTGCTCAGGGACAGCGGACGATCGTTGATCTCAATGATCCCATTCAGCAGGGGACGGCTCCGGCCGCCCCTGTCACCGGGATGCTGTGGCTGAACACGTCTGAAACTCCGCCACAGCTGTACAGGTACAATGGTACGGGATGGGATCAGATCAATGAGGTGGACGTCGGCGGCGTCAACCTCATTACGGGCAGCGCCGGTCATACCGTTGCCGATACCGATGGAAATACCTACTGGATCGCAGCGGACGAGCTGACGCCAGGACAGGATTACACATTTTCTGTGCATCAGGTGCGATTGGATGCAGGTACGGCCACGAAGACCTCGTGGGCGCTCGCAAATCAGGACACCGGCTCCAATGCAATGACGGGAACACTGAATGTCTCGGATGAAAAACAAGTATTCCGTTTTACGGTTCCTGACACGGACGGTAACTGGTCTCTGTACCTTTTTTGCGGGCTGATGCACCAGACGGACGGAAATACGGTGACTTATGTGAAGAGCAAGCTGGAAGAAGGCTGCATTCCCACCACATGGTCTCCTGCGCCTGAGGATACGACCAGCCAGATAGAACAGTTGCTGGGCAGCATTGACGGTCTCGACTCTACGCTGGAAACCAGAGTTCTGGCACTGATCGAATCTATGGGGCTTTCTGATCAGTT
>JAGBBE010000101.1 GCA_017938645.1 Clostridia bacterium | reverse complement strand
TTGAACGCGTTTTCGCTGATGCCAAGGAAAAACACGCTATGCGTTACACACCCTACAGAGGGCTTCCCGCCGTTACGGCATGGGTGAAGCTCAAATTCACTGCGCTAAATCTGAAAAAGCTCGCCATCCACAAGTGGATGCGCTTGCTTGTTTCTTCGATTTTTCACATGATTGAAGCCACTTTGCTACACGGCAAAGTGGCTTCTTTGACAGTCTGAGCCGCAGTCGATGACTGCGGCTTTTTGTATGACTGAATTATTCAGCGGGAACGGTGAAGGTGGGAGCGAAGCCAGCATTCACGATCAGATCATACACTTCCTGAGTGTAGATGACCTTTTCCAGAGCCTTGACCCACTCGGCCTCGGCGTTTTCGGGCTTTACAACAACGATGTTCACGTAAGCCTTGGCAGCTTCGCTGTCGGCAGCCTCAACATACAGGCCGTCAACGTTGGGGATCAGCTCAACCAGAGTGGCGTTGTTACCGTTGATAACGGCGTAGGCAACGTCAGCGCGGGCGCCGGGGATCAGTTCAGCGTTCAGCTCAACGATCTCGAGCTTGTAGGGGTTCTCAACGATGTCCAGGGGAGTGCAGGTGCTCTCCAGGGTGGTGCCTTCGGGCAGCTTGATCAGGCCGGCGTTCTGCAGGAGGAGCAGGGCGCGGTTCTCGTTGACGGGGTCGTTGGGCACAGCGATGGTGTCGCCCTCAGCGATCTGATCAAGGCTGGTCTTGGTGCCGGCATACAGAGCCATGGGCTCGAAGTGGGTGTAGATCACAGCAACCAGCTGCTCAGCTTCGGAAACCTCAGCGTTGTAGCCAGCCAGATAGGGCACATGCTGGAAGAAGTTGGCCATCACGTCGCCAGCAGAGGTAGCGGGATTCTCAACAACGTAGTCAGAAACGACGGTCAGTTCCAATTCGTAGCCAAGAGCAGCCAGATCGTCCTTCACCAGTTCCATGACTTCCGCATGGGGATTTTCGGTGGCGATCACAGAGATCTTCTCAGCAGCGAAAGAGGTGGACAGAGACAGGGTCAGAGCCAGGGCCAGTACCAGAGCGAGGATTTTCTTCATGGTGGTATCTCCTTTCAATATTAACGATGTTTATGGTCCAGGCGGCGCGTGAGGCGTCCGCCGAAGACAGTGATGATTTGTACAAGGGCAACGAGCAGCAGGCTTGCAGAATACATGATGTCAAACTTGCGAACATTAAGACCCTTGACGATGGCCAAAGCACCAAGTCCACCGCCGCCGGCAGCGCTGGCCATGGCAGTGTAGCCGAGAATGGTGGTTACGCAGATGGCAGCTCCGTTTACCAGAGAAGGTACAGCTTCCGGAATCAGAACCTTGTAAATGATCTGCCAGTTAGTGGAACCCATAGACTGTGCAGCTTCGATGATGCCGTGGTCAACCTCGTCCAGCGAGCCTTCCACCATACGGGCGATGTAGGGGAATGCGCTGATAATCAGCGGGAAGACAATCGATTTGGTGCCGATGGCTGTGCCAATCACTGCACGGGTGACGGGGAAGAGAACTGCCAGCATAATAATAAAGGGGATCGAGCGAAGGAAGTTGATTACCACGCCCAGTACGGCGTTAAAGGTGGGAGCCGGCATGATGCCGCCCTTGCGGGTTACAACCAGCAGCACGCCCAGCGGAAGACCGACCACATAAGCGATCAGGCTGGACCAGAAGGTCATGTACAGGGTATCCAGCGTGCTGCTCCACAGAAGCGGAAGAAGCTTTTCCCAGGTCACGGCACATGCACCTCCTCTACAGTGATGTTCTGCTTACGAAGATAATCCATCACGCGCTTGACTTCCGCGGGATCACTGGGCCTTGCAATCATCATCTGACCGTAAGCCTTCTGATTGAGCTGACGGATATCGGCGGAAAGAATGTTCACGTCGATTGCCAGATCCTTGACCAGTTTGCTGATTACGGGCTGTTCGGCAGACTCACCATCAAAGACGATGCGGATGGCAGCCTGAGGAGGAATTTCTTCCTGATCTGGCAGAATGCCGAAAAGCCTGCGTCCTGCTGCGGATTTGGTGTGCATGAACACATCGTCCACAGTGCCTTCTTCAGCCAGCACGCCGCCGTCAAGAATGGCGACCTTATTGCAGATCTGACGGATAACCGCCATCTCATGCGTGATCAGAACCACGGTAATGCCAAGCTCCTGATTGATCTTCTGAAGAAGAGCAAGGATGCTTTGCGTGGTCATGGGATCCAGAGCGCTGGTGGCTTCGTCGCACAGAAGCATTTCAGGATCACTGGCAAGCGCACGGGCGATGGCAACGCGCTGCTTCTGGCCGCCGGAAAGCTGGGCGGGGAATGCATTCGCCTTATCCTCAAGACCGACGATTTTCAGCAGTTCCATCACGCGTTCATTGGCCTGCTTCTTGGGTACGCCAGCGATTTCGAGCGGATAACGAACATTGCGGGCAACGTTCTTCTGCATCAGCAGGTTGAATTGCTGGAAGATCATGGCCATGCGGCGGCGCGTAGCGCGCAGCTGCTTTTTATCCATCGCCAGAATGTTCTGACCGTCGATGAGAATCTGGCCGTCGGTCGGTGCGTCGAGACGGTTCAGGCAGCGGATCAGCGTACTCTTGCCTGCGCCGCTCATGCCAATGATCCCGTAGATATCACCCTTTTCAATGGAAAGGTTGATATTGGTCAGCGCATGAACTTCTCCGCCGGGAATGGGGTAGACTTTGGACAATCCGCGAATTTCAATCTGCGGAGCGGTTTGTTCGGACATCCTTTGCAACACCTTTCATGAGTGATGACTGTTATTTCAATAAAAAACCCGCTTCGCGCATTTGCGAGGCGGGCTGTACAATCATCAATCGATCAAGCGACGCAACACAAATAGCACGAGCTGAAATCGCACGCGCACATCATGTTCATTCGCATGGCACATCGGTTCGTCACGTACGACTCCTCCCTTCCTATCAGGCTGCGGGGCGTTGAATTGTTGGCATAATACCATACAATTACGCTGCTGTCAAC
This sequence comes from Clostridia bacterium, assembly GCA_017938645.1. The sequence continues at coordinate 85,675 of JAGBBE010000101.1, read as the reverse complement.
AGATTGGTTCGTATTTTGGGAGAAATACAATCGAAATACAATATGCGCGGATGAACGGCGCGTTCGACCATCAGCCGAACAGGTAATGTTCCTGTTCGGGAGTCAGGACGTCAATTTCAACGCCCAGTGCCTTCAGCTTGCGCAGGGCAACTTCCTGATCGATATCGCGCGGCACATCATAGAGGTCAGGCTTCATGGTTTTACCGACCTGGTCCATACGCAGAGCGCAGGCAAACTGCAGCGCAAAGCTCATGTCCATGATTTCAACGGGATGACCGTCGCCGCAGGCAAGGTTGACCAAACGGCCTTCGCCCAGCAGATAAATGGTTTTTCCGTTTTCAAGCGTGAAGCCCTCAATATTTTTACGGATTTCGCAGCTTTCCTTGGCGATAGCACGCAGACCGGCGACGTCGACTTCCACGTCGAAATGACCGGCGTTGCACATGATGGCGCCTTCCTTCATGGTGAGCATGTGCTTGGTGGTGATGACGCCGTCGCAGCCGGTTACGGTAATGAAAATATCACCCAGCTTGGCAGCTTCATCCATCGGCATGACGCTGAAGCCATCCATAACGGCTTCAATCGCCTTCACGGAGTCGACTTCGGTCACGATTACCTTGGCGCCCATACCTTTGGCACGCATACTTACACCTTTGCCGCACCAGCCATAGCCGGCCACAACCACAGTGCTGCCGGCAACGTTGAGGTTCGTCGTGCGCATAATGCCGTCCCAAACGCTCTGACCGGTGCCGTAGCGATTATCAAACAGATGCTTGCAGTCCGCGTCGTTGATGCTGAACATGGGGAAATGGAGATTGCCAGCCTTGGCACGGTTGCGGATACGGATTACGCCGGTAGTGGTCTCCTCACAGCCGCCGCGAAGGTTGACAGCCCATTCAGGATGTTCTTCGTGCAGGACCGTCAGCATATCGCCGCCGTCGTCGACAAGCACATCGGGAACGCAGCACAGCGCTTTGCACAGATAGTCATGATATTCTTCGGCCGTGCAGGCATGGGTGGCGAATACCGTCACGCCGCTTTCAGCCAGAGCGGCAGCCACGTCGTCCTGAGTGGAGAGGGGATTGCTGCCGGTGGCATAAACTTCAGCGCCGCACTCGGCCAGCACCTGCGCAAGATAGGCGGTTTTGGCTTCCATGTGAACGGACAGAGCTACCTTGAGACCCTTCAAGGACTGATTCTTTTTGACGTCTTCAGCAATGCCGTTGAGTACGGGCATGTGCTTGCGCGCCCATTCGATCTTCTGACGGCCCTGCGGAGCCAGCGATGCATCCCTGATAATCGAAGTCATTTGTGTCACCTCAAAAAAGCTGTACAATGGGGTAGTAGATAAAGGGGATTATGATAGCAGGCAGCAGATTGGCCACCTTGATTTCTGTGTCAAGCAGCATATTGATGCCAATACCCATGATCAGAAGGCCGCCAACAGAGCTCATTTCCGTTACGACGACGTCGCTGAGCAGAGGCGCGATGGCATTGCCAAGCAGTGCGATTGCACCCTGATAAATCAGAACAGGAACCGCAGACAGCATGACGCCGATTCCTAGAGAACTGCTGAAAATAATGGCGGTTATTCCGTCCAGCGCAGCCTTTGCAATCAGTGTGGAATGGTCTCCGCGGATACCGCTGTCAAGCGAACCGACAACAGCCATGGCGCCAACGCAGTACACAAGGCTTGCTGTTACGAAGCCTTTGGCAAAGGTGTTGTTTTCGTCGTCACCGCGCGTCAGTTTTCTTTGCGCCCAGGTGCCAAGATGATTCATTTTGGCGTCAATATCAATCCATGCGCCCAATACGCCGCCAATGACCATGGAAAGAATCACAAGCAGGGTGTTTGATGTTTCAATAGCGCCGGCAACGCCAATGAGAATCACGCTCATACCCACGCCCTGCATTACGGTTTTGGCTATGGAGTCTTTCATTCCGCGGCGCAGAAGCAAGCCCAAAAGAGAACCGGCGATAATGGCCGCACAGTTGATCAACGTACCAATCATGTGTTGATACGCCTCCTCAGAAGATAATGAAAAGAAGCTGCCGGACAAAAATCACGACAGCTTCTTTTTGTGAATCAGGTTACTGAGCAGCAGAAGCGGTCTCAACGGGGTAAACGCTAACCTGCTTCTTATCGCGGCCCAGACGCTCGAAACGAACGATGCCGTCCTTCAGAGCGAACAGAGTGTCATCGCTGCCGATGCCAACATTCAGGCCGGGATGGATGTGGGTGCCGCGCTGGCGAACAAGGATGTTGCCGGCCAGAGAGAACTGACCGTCAGCGCGCTTGCAGCCAAGACGCTTGCTTTCGCTGTCGCGACCGTTACGGGTAGAGCCCACACCTTTTTTGTGAGCGAAAAACTGAAGATTCAGCTTCAACATGATGATGTTCCTCCCATCATATGATCATAGGATTTTTAGATACTCGGGATACTCCGATGCGATGTCTTGAAACCCCTGAATCACAGTTTCAAATACAACCTGAGCGTCGTGCATCTTTTCAGAAGACATCTCCTGAGGAAGCGCAACATCAATGGTGGTTGTTCTTTCGTTTACCTGTGTATCGGGAAGTAATCCGACAACGCTTTCCAAAGCATTGGCACAGGTGGTAATCAGAATGCTGGCAGCTGCACAGACAATGTCCGTACCGTACTCCCCATAACCGGAATGGTTTTTGACACAGATTCCGGATACGCCGTTCTTATCCCGCCTGATCTGCACGGTGGTCATGATTAGCCGATAGAGGTGATTTCCACCTTGGTATACTGCTGACGATGACCGGCCTTGCGGTGGTAGTTCTTCTTGCTCTTGTACTTGAAGATGATGATCTTCTCGCCCTTGACCTGAGCAACGACCTTGCCTTCGACCTTCGCACCAGCCAGGGTGGGAGTGCCGATTTCAACGCCTTCTTCGGAGCCCAGCATCAGCACATCAAAGCTGACCTTGCTGTCGACTTCCTGGTCGAGTTTTTCCACATAGATAACGTCCCCCTGGGACACACGATACTGCTTGCCACCGGATACGATCACTGCGTACATGGCGAAGCACCTCCTGATACATACTCGCCAAGCGTTCGGGTGGCGCTTTTTGCGCACTTGAAAACCCCGCTTGAGCGGCTTACCGAATTAAGTTAACACACAACGTCCTGAATGTCAAGCTTTTTCAAGAATTTCCACACATTTTCGTCATTATTCAATGGGGATTTCAGCCGCCTGGGCAATCGAGTAAAGATAGGCCCGGAAGGACTTCGAAAACTCTCCTACGATCTGACGATGGAAGTCACTGTTTTCTCCGGAAAGCATGTCCAGAATCTGTTTGCTGATCTCGCGGCGGGTTTTGTCGCTCTTCAGTCTTGCATCAATAGGAACAAGACGCATGAACAAAGGAAGGTCCGTTTTGGCAAGCGTATCCGACAGGGTATTCCATCCAAGGAGTGCGGCAATGATTCCGGCAACAGCTCCTGCAATAAAGCCCAGCGGACCCGAAGCGACCAAAGCGACTCCGCTTCCGCCGCAGAGAACACCCGCCGCGACACTGACAACCACACTGAGAATATTGCGTGCTAAAGAAAGTTCCAGCAGATTATCTGCATCTATGACGATGTTTCCACATGGACCGGCAGAAAGATTGAGTTCCATTTGCTTTCGCGGAACATCAAATTGGTCACAGATGGGATCAACAATGGCCTGTAACTTTTGCGATACCTCATCTAACCATACTTGGATAGCTGGTGCAAGCGTATCATGGGCGAGCGGAGATGTAAGGACACGCTGGGAGCGTTCACTGATTACCCGGTTCATTTCTTCAAATGTTCGGATGCTTCCGCGTTTCCACTGTTCTGCCGCAGGAAGTGCAGCTTCAGCAAGCACAAGATCCGTCAGCAGCGAGGCAACGGAAGGAAGCAGGGCAGGAAGCGCTTCTCCTGCGATGGCACAGACTCGTGCATCGGTGATTTCTTTGTGAATGGCCTCGCGGAAGGCTTTCAGGTTTTCATCAATCCATCCGGCATAGGACAGGCCCTTGGCAATGGAAAACTCCGGCTCAGGGCAGCTGACAATAACGGCGCTTTCGAAGATTTCTGAACAAAGATCGCGGAAAAACGGCATTCGGGATGCGCCGCCAGTGAGCAGAAGCATGCATGGAGGACGATCGGCAGTGATTCGCGCCGCGTTCTCCAGCGAATCACGCAGAGCGGAAACAAAGGAGCGGCCATCGAGTTCAGGCATCGGCTCGTTAATCAGCTGTTCGATGATGTCATTGCTGATTTCAAGCATCAGTTTCTGCATGCCGTCATAACAGATCCTGAGCTGCTTTTTGACACTTGGAGCCTCTTCAAGCGCCAGACGAGTGAAATACTCTTCCTTTAGTCGACGGGCTTCGATCTCGCAATAGCTGTACCAGCTCCGGCACTCTTTGAAGGTCGCCTCGATTTCACGGCGACTGCGGCTGCTCTCAACAGCATGACGGAGAAGGGCGGCATCCAGAATACCTCCGCCTAGAGCGGTTTCACCGAAGGTACCGATGCCGGTCTCACGGCCATCGACAATATAGGCGTAATCCAGCGTTGAGCTGCCTATGTCGATAACGAGGGCACTTTCGCCCATGATATCGATGTCTACTGCAATGGTTCTTGCATATTTTGCATATAAAAAAGCGGCTCTGGATTCGGAAATAACTTGAGGCAGATGCATTCCGGCCCGGATCAGCAGATCACGGTACCTGGCACGTGCTGCGGCATTCCAACCGGCGGGACAGCCCACAACAAAGCGATCATCCACAGAAAGCTGTCCATTCTCCATCAGATCACGCATGACGCCGCGAACAAAGCGGATAATATCTTCACTGCTGGATGAATCCGTTGTGAAGCGGCTCTTGAAGCGGACGCTCAAACCATCTGCCAGTGCATCGGTGTAAGCTCGTTCGCCGATGACCACTTCTCCGCGCAAAAGGCCCACGGCGCTCAAAAGACTCCGTGCACCGCATACGGGAAGAATCAGCGGTTCAATACCGCTTCCGGGTTCAAAAGCAGCGACAGCACTTTCGCCGTCGCCCATGTCAAAACCGATATACCTCATCGGCAGTCTCCTTCATGTAAGTGTGGTTCAGGCAGCTTCCATTCTGACAACTGCTGTTCCTCGGCGCAGCAATCTCTGATCCTTGATGGAGAAAATCGCAGGCGCAAGCGTACGTGTAGTTTTTTTGCTGGGCAAAGCGTTAAAATAGCGGCTGGTTTCTTCCGTATAGTCAAGTGCGCGCAAACCAAGACTCTCCAGAAGCTTGCGTGCGGCTTCGTCTGCAGGAGCCCGATCCTCCTCGCTGCATTCATAAAGAGCTTCAAGAAGGTCGGATGCACGGGAAACTGCAACAGGATCGCTGCAATCCGAAGAACCGCGAAGTTGTTCGTTTAAGTAACTGAAATCATTGAGGTAACGGTCGATAGCCCGAATCTGTCCATCGAGAATACCGAGAATTTTGTACGTATCGGGTTTGAGAGAAACACGGGTTTCAGTCGTCGGATCAGAGATGCCTTTTTCTTTCTGATGCTGAAATACAGACACAGCAGAAAGAGCGAGCCCGGCAGTGATGAGAGCAAAGAGAATCCATTCGGAGCGAAGAACGCATACGGCAGCGGCCAGCAGAAATACCGCAAGCGGAAGCAAGCGTGTCTTGAGAGGAGCGGACTGTGTCTGCTGAACCTTCTGAGGCACCCAAACCTGTGCGGTAATATGGGCTTCCAGCAGACCAACGCTGTTTTTGATGCATGCAAAAAGCACGCCAGCCTGCTGGCGAAGTACATCATCTGTCATTTCGGCAAGCGCATTCTGCTCTGTTTGCAGCAGCGCATGACGAAGCTGATAAATGACGCCGGAAAGATCCTGCTGCTGATCCAAAAGAGAAGGAAGTATGTCCTTCTGAATCATCCAATGGTCAAAAATCATCATGGTGTTTCCTCAGGTAGTGATCTTTTTCTTGCTGGAAGACGTTTTTGTTTTGGTAGTGGACTTTGTTTTGGAAGCAGAGGGCTTTTTGGAAGCTGTGCTTTTCTTGGCCGTGGTTGTTTTTGTGGCAGCTTTGGTTTTTGTACTGGATTTGGAGACTGATTTTACGGTCTTTTTGGCAGAAGACGAAGATTTCTTCGCGGTCGATTTCTTTGCAGCAGAAGACGCTTTGGTGTTCGAAGCACCAAGTCCGGTCAAATCGCCAACAACATCTGTGAGCGTATCAAGAATCTCATCGCTGTTTTCAAAAAGACCTTCAAGCAGCTGATCTCCTTTGGGGGCAGAGGAACTGCCGACCAGATCTTCCAGAACATCGCTGAGGATCTCGCTGCCGCTGTCGCCCAAAGCATCCATAAGACCGCCAAGAATGCTGTTTTTCTTTGCCATGATAAAGCCTCCTCAAAGCCTGCTGAGTTCGGAAACCTCTTCTGCAGTAAGCTCGCGCCACATGCCGCGCGGCAGGTCGCCAAGCTTCAGCGGACCAAAGCGAATGCGGCGCAGCATGACGACTTCATGCCCAACAGCCGTGACCATTTTTCGCACCTGACGGTTACGGCCTTCGTGAATGCTGACCAGAATGTCAGTATAGAGGTTCTTGAAGCCAAGAATCTTGACTTTGGCTCTGGCGGTTTTGCGTCCGTCGACCATTACACCGTTCTCCAGCCGGCGTGCTTCGTCGATGGTAAGCTCGTTGCTGACGCGTGCCAGATAAACCTTCTCCACTTCATGGGAAGGATGAAGCACACGCTCCGTCAGGTCGCCGTCGTTGGTCAGCAGAAGCAGGCCTTCGCTGTCGTAGTCCAGACGGCCGACAGGATACAGCCTGACAGGAAAATCACGGAATTTGTCCAGAACCGTTGCGCGTCCTTCGGGATCGCTGGCGGTGGTCACTTCACCGGCAGGCTTGTGATACATGATATATTTCTTCTCGGGTTCAGGCGTAACCAGTTTTCCGTCTACACGGATATCCTGACCGATTTCTACCTGCACACCCATTTCGGTAATGACTTCGCCATCCACGCTTACGCGTCCGTCAGCGATCATCTTTTCAGCAGTACGCCTGGAGGCGACGCCGCAGGCCGCCAGATACTTTTGCAAGCGCATAAAGCTTCCTCCTAAAACACTCGGTTTTACACTGCTTAGAATAGCATAAAAAGGCGCGTATTGGCAAGCATGTGCATCTCTCACCGAATTCTCAGAAACCTTTTGGAAAATCCTCAGGCATTCTTGCGCGAACTGTGGTATCATAATCATGCATCCAAATCATTTCTTTTGTCCGGAGGAACGTTATGGCGAAATATACCATCGAAGATATTGAAATCTTACGGCAGAAAAGCGGTATCAGTTATGAGGAGGCGGTCAATCTCCTGGAGTATCACAACGGCAGCCTTGCAAGGGCGCTGGTGGATCTGGAGAAAAACGGCAGAATCAAGTCCAATACGGCGTCGGCCTCTTCTCACAAAGGAATCAAGGGCGTTTTTGATTTCCTGTTTCGTCTTAGACTGAAGGTAAAAAAGGAAGAAACAACCATTGTCAATCTGAGCGCGCTTTTTATGCTGATTGCTCTGGGAACTGCTCCGCATATCTGCGTCATCGGTCTGATCGCGTCGATTGTGCTTGGATACAGAATCACGCTGGATCGTGACAGCCGCGAGTTTGCTGATGACACCTTTGATGACATGGTCAAAAATGCGAAGAGCAATGTGCAGCAGGTCGTTTCCGGAGTAACGAAGCAGTTTACCCAGACGGAAAAGACGGCAGAAACAGAGAACGCCTCCGCCCAGCCGCGAACCGAGAGCGCACCGAGCGGCACCAGACCGGTAAACGTGCAGTTCCATGATGGCGGCAGCGTCAATGTGCGCGATGACGGCGACGGCTATCACGAGGCGGATATCCGCTGAAAAATCGGGAGGCAGATATGAGCAAAATCCTGATGATTGAAGACGAGGTTAAAATTGCGAGATTTGTGACGCTCGAACTTGAACACGAGGGTTATGAGGTGCAGTGCGCCCACGATGGCCGCACCGGACTGCAGATGTGTGAAACATGGCAGCCGGATCTGCTTATTCTGGATCTGATGCTTCCTCAGCTGAGCGGGATCGAAGTGTGCAGAAGACTGCGTCAGAACAGCGATGTGCCCATTATTATGCTGACGGCCAAGGACGACGTCAGCGACAAGGTAATGGGACTGGACATGGGTGCTGATGATTATATGACCAAACCCTTCGCAATTGAAGAACTTTTGGCCCGCATCCGTGTCAACCTCAAAAAACACCGTGCCGATCGTCTGCAGACCACCGGAACGAGAAATGTCGGCAAGCTCTGCATCGAACCGGCAAGCTACAGTGTCAAGTATGATCAGACACCCGTTACGCTGACCAAAAAGGAATTCGATCTTCTGAATTACCTGTGGCTGCATGAAGGCGTTGCCGTTACGCGAGACGAATTGCTCAACGACGTCTGGGGTTACGAGTTCACGGGTGATACCAACATTGTAGATGTTTATATCCGCTATCTGCGCCAGAAGATCGATGACCGTTTCGGTATCAAAACCATTCATACCATCCGTGCAGTGGGGTATATGTTCCGCTATGAATGATCACAACGAAACGTCATGGCCTTTGGGAGAAGCAGAGCGCAAAGCACCGGTTCGGGATCATTGGCTGAACCGCCTGTCTCAGCGTGTTCATCATTGGCTTTCCAGAGGCGTGAGCAATCTCAGACTTTCTCTTACGCTCAGGATTGCGTTGCATTACGGAGGACAGCTTCTCAAAACCACCATTCCCATGATGGCGGTTCTGATGCTTGCGCTTTGGCTGACACATGTTCCTCAACTGATAAACGATCTGGACTCACTCAGCCAGCATACGCCTGAAAATGGCCAGTATTATACGCAGCTGCAGCTGGCGGATCTTCCGTTTGCGGAGGCTTATCAAAGCCCGCAGCGCTTTTCGGACAATCTGACTGGGATCAAGGAGAGAATACGGCTTGCTTTTTCAGATTTTTCAACCTGTCATCCTTGTCGGATCTGGCTCTCGATCAATACGATTCGAGGAAGTCTGATTGCGGCATGGAATGTTGATGGGCTGATGGATAGCAGCACGGTACTTCTCTGGACATTTCTTTTTATCGATCTGTACCGTTTTCTGGCGTTTCTCAGACATCGGAACCGGCTGAACCGCAAGGTACTCAAACCGATAACAGATATGGCCGAAAAGGCAGCTACGCTCAGTGCAAGCAATCTCAGCGACCGCATTAGCGTTGAAGGCGCGAAAAACGAGCTGAAAGATCTGGCGCTGGTAATCAACGACATGCTGGATCGAATCGAAGTGAGCTACAACAGCCAGAAGCAGTTTGTCAGCGATGCATCCCATGAGCTTAGAACGCCAATTGCCGTAATTCAGGGATATGCGGGCATGCTCGAAAGATGGGGAAAAACGGACAAAGAAGTGCTGGACGAAGGTATCTCTGCCATCTCACAGGAAGCGGCCAGCATGAAGGAACTAGTGGAACGTCTGCTGTTCCTGGCCAGGCACGACAAAAAGACGCTCATGCTTGAAATGGAAGTCTTTGATCCGCTTGAGGTAATGAGTGAGATCCATCGGGAAGCGAAAATGCTCTCATCGGAACATGTGTTCCGTCTGGAGCCTGCTGAAAACACACGCATCAATGCCGATAAAGACATGATCAAGCAGCTGATGCGCATCCTTTTGGACAATGCAATCAAATATACGCCGCCTGGCGGGAAAATTACGCTTGGTGTCAAGCGCGAACGCAACGGGTGCCTGCTGAGCGTCAGCGATACGGGCGCAGGTATTTCGGCAGAGGAACTTCCGAAAATTTTTGAACGCTTTTATCGCTGTGATGAAGCGCGTAAAGGTCAGACGAGCGGACATGGTTTGGGATTGAGCATTGCGCGTATCATTGTTTCAGCGCACAAGGGAAAGCTGAAGGTGCGCAGCAAAGTTGGCGCAGGCACAACGTTTTCTGTGCTGCTTCCGCTGGAAAACGAATAACAAAACGCAGGATGGTGTTTTAACGCCCTCCTGCGTTTCTTGCTGCAATTCATCGATAGTCGCTTCCTCTTTTTAAAGGATCGTGGTACAATATTCAGGCCGTCTGCATGTTTGACAAGTTTTTTCGGGAAGGAGGATTGGCGGATGAAGAAGCACGAATTGCTTAAAAGCATTTTTGGTCATGAAGAATTTCGCGAAGGACAGGAAAAACTGATCGATGAGCTTCTGGCTGGATATGACGTCCTTGGCGTAATGCCAACGGGTGCGGGCAAGTCCATGTGTTACCAGCTGCCGGCATTGATGATGCAGGGGATCACGCTGGTGGTTTCGCCGCTGATCTCCCTGATGAAAGACCAGGTGATGTCACTCAAAGCATCCGGCGTTGCTGGAGCATATATCAACAGCAGTCTCACTCCCGGTCAGCAGCAGGAAGCCATCCGCCGTGCCTCCAACGGCGCGTACAAGATTATTTATGTTGCGCCGGAACGTCTGCAGATCCCTGCGTTTGTGAGCTTTGCACAGCAGGCTGAGATCTCGCTGATTGCTGTTGACGAAGCGCATTGTGTTTCGCAATGGGGTCAGGATTTCCGTCCAAGCTATCTCCATATCGCCGAGTTTATCCGTAAGCTTCCTAAACGACCGCCTGTTGCAGCCTTTACGGCCACCGCTACGGCGAAGGTACGCGAGGATATCATCCGCTTGTTGGAACTAGTGGAGCCATATCAACAGCTGACTGGTTTCAACCGGCCGAATCTTCGTTTTACCAATATAAAGCCTACAAGCAAGTTCGCCATGCTGCATTCCTTTCTGGAAGAAATGGGCGATGAATGTGGAATCGTCTATTGCAGCACGCGAAAAACAGTCGAGGATGTCACCGAAAAACTGAATGATTATGGTTACAGCGCTACGCGCTATCATGCAGGGCTCAGTGATGCGGAGCGTCGCAAAAATCAGGATGCTTTCCAGTACGATCGTGCAAGAATCATGGTTGCAACCAACGCCTTTGGCATGGGCATTGACAAGTCTAATGTGCGGTTTGTGGTTCATTACAACATGCCTCGAAATCTGGAGAGCTATTATCAGGAAGCCGGACGTGCTGGACGCGACGGAGAACCGGCAGAGTGCCTGCTTTTATATAGCGGTCAGGACGTTATCACAGGAAAATGGATGATTGAACACAGTGAGGACAATCCAGATCTTACAGAAGAGCAGCGCGAAGCTGTGATGAAGATGGAACTGGAGCGGCTGAAGCAAATGACGTACTATGCGACGTCCCGCAGATGCCTGCGGCAGTTTATCAGACAGTATTTCGGAGAAACAGACGTCCCGAACTGCTGTGATAACTGTTCAGTTTGTCTGGAAGAGGAATTCGAGCGCGATACAGGATCGATGCGCATAACTCACCGGATGAGCAAGGAAGAAAAGCGTGAACGCAGACTGAACCGCCAGAGCGATACGGCTGGCCTGAACGCATGGCAGCGCGCCCTGTTTGGAAATCTGAAGATTCTGCGCGGCCTCCTCGCAGCGGAACAGAAAGCACCGGCTTACACTGTTTTTTCTGACGCATCCCTGGTTGATATGGCCAAACGTCAGCCTAAAAGCATGGATGATTTTCTGGATGTGTCGGGTGTTGGTCTTGCCAAACAGGAAAGGTACGGTAAAGTGTTCCTCAGCGTGATCCGGGATGGTCAGGAACCCAACGAAGCCTTGAATGACTATATGGATGAGCAGCGTCTGAAGAGCGCTCATAAAGGCACGCGTTGGACTGAGGAAGAAGATGCGAAACTGAAAAATGAATACTTTTCCGAAGTACCCATTCAGGAAATCGCCACCAGACACGGACGAACGCTTATGTCCATCCGTCTGAGACTGCAGAAGCTTGGAATGATTGAATAAGAAAACAGGAGGTTATGAAGCCTCCTGTTTTCTTATTCAATTCAATTAATCATCACAGCGTTTCAAGCTTGATGCGCTTGTGATATTCCGGAATGGCGTAGCAGGTCGCATAGTCGGTTTTGATCATTGCACCGCGCGTGATGGCGAGCGCTTCGTAATAGCGCAGATACTTGAAATCACGGGAATTTTCAGCCAGCCAGAGCTTTTTGATGTTTTCTTTCCAAAGCGGGAAGGCTTCGGTTACATCAAAGTAGTAATAAGGCTTGAAATCCTCGGAGTCCTCCCAGTTTTCTGCGAACATGGCAGAACGAATGGGGGCAGGCTTGAGATCATCAAGAGGGAAAGTGGGAAGTGCAGCAAAAAAGCGGGCGTTAGTAGTGATTTCACTTGCAACGATATGATCCTTATGCAGGCTCTTGGGCCAGTGATACAGGACATTCGTCACCTGATACTCGCGCATGACGCGGGCAAGCTTGAGCTCGATCTCCTTGGTGCGTTCCAGTTCTCCATCGGCATAATCATCGAAAACGATGCTCTCGCCGCCGAGACCCTTGGCGAAGTCAGCAGCGCATTTTACATTGTACTCACGGAAATCGGCCGTCGTCCAGCCGGCGGGAGTTCCGCGCTCGCCTGCAGTTAGATCTACAATAACAATTTTGTCGCCAGCCATTGCGTGCTTTGCAAGCAGCATGCCGCAGGTCAGCTGCGCATCGCCGGTGTGTGCTCCAACAGCCATAATGGTTTTGCTCATGTGATACATCTCCTTATATTTCTTCATATGGAATAATAAAGTACTGCATTTACAATACATGAAAAAGTTGTTTCAGTCAATTCACATTTAGCGGATTACGGAGCAATTCATCCGTTGAATCAATGCTTCCGGAACCGACACGCTTCCATCCTCGTTTTGGAAGTTTTCCAGAATGGCAGGGAGTATACTGCCGGTTACGTTGATAGCTGCGCTGAGCGTATGAGAATAACGAGGTTTTTCCTTGGCTTGCGATCTGCAGCGGATTCCTTCGCGTCGCGCAATAAAATCTTCGTGGTTTGTACAGTCTGCTGCAGGAACAAATTGCTGAAGACTGGGCATCCACACTTCGAGGCGTTTTGCTTTAGCGGCAGAGAAATCAAGTTTTTCTGCGCAAAGCGTGACAGTACGACAGGGGAGTCCCAGAAGAGAAATAAGTTTTTCAAGGGCGCGGGTCATCGTATCCAGCTCAGAATAACTCTGTTCTGGCATGACCAGTTCAGAAAGATAGATAGAACGAGATTCGTATGCACACTGACGAAGAGGAAGCTCATGAACAGGCATGATTTCATTCTGATTCAAAGCAACAATCGACTGATCAGAAGGCAAAGAAAGCTCCTGGTAGCCATTTTCAGACAACCGATCGAGCAAGAAGTTTGCGACAGCACGTTCCAAGCGGGCACCCAAACCGCAAAATACCGGCTTCTCCGCTGCGGCAGATGACGCAGCGATGCGAAGATCGTTTCCAATTTCTTGATGGGTTTTGGGCTCCCACAGGAAATGACGTGTCTCGCCGCAAATCCTTTCTTCTGCAGAAAACTGCACCGGAACGCTTTCATGAGGAGGGTTTGGTAAACTCAGCAGAAAGTTTTCCATCTGCGTGTCAAGTTCGGCTACTTCTGTGTCGAGACGTTCGACTTCTGTGCCGATCCGCTGCATATCCGACATCATTGCAGCCAGTTCCTGCTCACTTGCACCTTTCTTTCTGGCCAGGCCGATCTGTTTCCCGGCGTTGTTTCGAAGCGATTTCTTCTCCTCAGCCTCGTTCAGAAGCGAGCGGCGTTTTTCATCCTGCTGCAAAAATGTATCCAAAGAAAGGTTAAACTTGCGTTTTTGAAGCGCATTCAGAAATTCTTCGGGATTCTGACGGATTCGTTTTGGATCAATCATGCTGTATCCTCCCACCAAATCATAAAAAAGTCCCTGGCTCTGCGGTGCAGATTCAGGGACGGATGATTCCGGTCATGTGGTGCGTATGCATCGCCTGCTGACATTATACGATCTTTCTTGCGTGTTGACAAGCAGGAGAGAGGTGATTCAGTTGATGCCGTGCTTGACCCGGTCGTGTTCCTCGGCACGCTTGGCGTTGTTGAAGCGATCCACCGTTCCCACCAGATAGCCGGTAATTCGACGGATTCTGTGGAAAGGACGGCAGCCGAGGTCGTATTCAAGCTCGACTTCATCTCCGCACACGGTGATGTCAATATGTGTGGGTTCTACGCCGTATTTCTGAGTGGCTCGGGCAATATAGGCGTCAATCTCCGTCTGTTCCAGAATACCGTTTTTAACCGTAACGCTGCAAGCCATAGTAAATCATCCTTCCTGTAAAATATCTGGTAGTAGTGCTGTTTGTAAGGTGGTTAGTTTCTTCGAACTATATATACCATCTGTGAAGGAACTGAAACGGCTTTTTGCTCAGCACAGATGCAGAATTTCTTCCAGCGCATATGCGATACCGTTATCATCATTGGATTTCGTAAGATAGCGGGCCGCTTTTTGAATAGAAGGCACAGCATTACCCATGGCAATGCTGTTGGGATATGCGCAGAGCATTTCCATATCGTTAAGATCGTCTCCAAATACTGCGATTTCATCTGCGCCGATGCCAAGCTTATGTCGAATAAATTCAATTGCAGCAAGCTTACTGGCATTTTTTGAGGAGATCTGAATGGTTCGTCCTTCGTCTGTCACATAAATATTTGCCAGCTGATCACAGCAGCTGCGAAGCTTCTCTCCAAGAGAAACAGGAAGTTTTTCAACTGAATCCGTCAGGTGTCTGTAAAACAGCAGCAGTTTCACAGAATTGGTACAGGCATAGTCGTCAACAGGGAGAATCCTTGCCTGCGCAAGACCCCAGCTTTTATACATGGATTGCTCAATGGAAAAGTTGAAAGCATAGCCTTCATCAGGCATGTGAAGAGACATATGTACATCCGGGTACTGGTCAGCCAGTGTAAGCGCAGTCTTTACAACGGAAGGTTCGATAAAGGAGTGTGAAATCCGATTTTCAAAATCGATACTGGCTCCATTGCAATAGATCCCACCGTCAAATAAAGCAAACTCATCATCCGTCCAGTCAAGCGTCTGATCGAGCCTGGGTGAGCGGGCAGATGCAAAGAAAACGCGAATTCCATTTTCTCGGCATCGGCGAAGAGCATCTTTTGCAGATGACGGAATGCGCTTGGAAGAGTCGAGCAGCGTTCCATCCAGATCAAAAAACACTGCCTTCATGTCTTTGGCCTCCCAAATATGATTTACAGACGCCTTACAATATAACTGAAACAGATGCAGATGTCGATTTCAACGAGAAAGGCATCAGGACTTTTTCCAAGTTCCTGATGCCTGATGGTGGAGGTGAGGGGAATCGAACCCCCGTCCGAAAGCACGCCGATATGGCTTTCTCCGAGCGCATTCATGGTTTTAGGATTCCCCTCACCGCACGCCCCATGACAGGCTTGCGGCTACGGTAGCTTCATGATTACGGGCAACGCCTCAAAGCTTTGGCGCGCTCGTTCCCCACTTTAATGACGCTGGTTACCTGAGCAGTGGGCGCTCAGGGCCAACGCGCAGCCATTAGGCCGCGAAAGCGAAATCGCTATTGTCAGTTATTGTTTTTCCCCGTTGTTACGCGGTTCAGGGGCCGCGGCTCGCTTACCGTACCTTCGTCAACTCCCGTCGAAACCAGAACACCCCCATGTCTGTTTCTGACAGTTTCGCTTTTGGTTTATCCACGCTGACGGATCGCACGATCCATCTCCCGCTTTGCGTCGCGTTCTGCGGCTGCATCGCGCTTGTCGTGCAGATGTTTGCCTCTGCAAAGACCGAGTTCCAGCTTCATGCGTCCATCCTTGAGATACACCTTGATGGGAATCAGCGTGTATCCCTGACGGCTGACAAGACCTGAAAGCTTGCGGATCTCATTTTTATGCATCAGAAGCTTTTTGGGGCGCAGGGGATCGGTATTGAATACGCTGCCCTGCTCATAGGGACTGATATGCATGCCTTCTGCGAAAATCTCGTTATTGCGGATCATGCAGAAACTTTCCTTCAGGTTCACACGGCCCTGACGCATGCTTTTCACTTCGGTTCCTTTCAGAACCAGACCGCACTCGTAGGTCTCCTCCACGAAATAATCGTGAAATGCCTTTTTATTCTGGGCAACCGGCTTAATGCCCTTCTGATGCGGCATATGGAGACCTCCCTTCGCGTTTTGTCTTTGCAGCTATGTATTATAGCACGTCCTTTGCATGAAGTGCAACCCCTTGCCAATCAAATATGAATGACATATAATACTTCCATTGGATACAAGGAGGGATTCGGGATGGATACAAGCATTCGCTCCATGGCCGCAGAAGCAAGGAAAGCGGCGCTTAAACTGGCGTCAGCCTCGCTTGAAAAACGTAATGAAGCCCTTTTGGCCATTGCTGATCGAATCGAAAAGAATATCGAACGTCTTCTTTTGGTGAATGCGCAGGATGTTGAGGCTGCACAGAAAGAAGGCTTGAGCACGCCGCTTCTTAATCGTCTCAAGCTAAATTCATCCAAATGCGCGGGGATGGCGGAGGGACTGCGTTCTCTGGCACTTCTTCCTGATCCGCTTGGTCATGTACAGTATGCCAAGGAATTGTCGCCCGGTCTGAACCTTTACCGTGTCGCGTGCCCGATTGGCGTCATTGGCGTTATTTTTGAAAGCAGGCCCGATGCTTTGGTTCAGATTTCATCTCTCTGCCTCAAAAGCGGCAACGCGGTGCTTCTCAAGGGAGGAAGAGAGGCGTTGAGGACTAATGAATTGCTTACAGAACTGATCGTTGAGGCGTCCAAAGCAGTTGGCCTGCCAGAGGGATGGTGCGGATTGCTGCACTCCCGCGAAGATGTGCAGGAAATGCTTAAACAGCACGATCTGATCGATCTGATCATCCCGCGAGGCAGCAATGCCTTTGTGCGTTACATCATGCAAAACAGTGAGATTCCGGTACTTGGGCATGCGGATGGACTTTGTCATGTCTATGTCGATGATGGATGTGATATTACAGAGGCTATCAAGGTTGCTGTTGACAGCAAGACCCAGAATCTGTCTGTATGCAACGCTGCAGAAACGATGCTCGTACACAGGAATATCGCGCCGTTTTTTCTTCCGCTGGTCAAGACGGAGCTTGAAAAACGTGGGGTAGAACTGCGCGGCGATGCGAGAACGCAGAATTTGATTACGTGCAACGCAGCAACGGAAGAAGACTGGAAGACGGAATACCTTGACTCGATCCTTTCCATTAAAATTGTTGACAGCCTGACAGAGGCAGTGGAACACATCAATCATTATGGCTCGCATCATACAGATTGTATTCTCAGCAGAAACCCTGCAAACATCAATGTATTTATGACGCTTGTGGACAGCGCCGACGTTTTTGCCAATTGCTCTACACGCTTTGCGGATGGATTTCGCTTCGGTTTTGGCGCAGAAGTCGGCATCGCAACCGGCAAAATTCACGCAAGGGGCCCTATGGGAATGGAAGGGCTTTGTACTTATAAATATAGGCTTTACGGCAGCGGTCAGACGCTTGAAGAACTGAATCAGGGTTGCTATTCTCTCACTCACTCTGATTTGGAACCCAAACTCCCTGAATGAACCTAGCCTGCACTTCTGTTTGATATGGAGTGCAGGTCTTTTAGATGCTTCATCTGCATATCTTTCTTTGAATAAAGGGGGAGTGCGATTTGGCAAATATGCGACCTGTACAGGGAGAACAGAATAAAATGTCCAATCATTCCATACAGATGGACAGACGGAGTCATGCGGCCATTACTGGTGTTTTGGATGTAAGCAGTTTTCATGAAAACGAGATCATTTTGAAGGTGGACAGCGGCGTAATGGTTATCACTGGAGAAAACCTTCACATCGGCAAACTGCTTCTGGATGATGGCAAGCTGGACGTGGAAGGGCATATTGACAGCGTTTCCTATGAGGTATGCAGAAAGAGGATTTCCCGTTTCCAAGGATGGCTCAGGAGTGAAAAATGAAGCTTTTCTTCGAAACGGCGCTTCAGATGAAATTCTTTCTGTTGATGATTCCGCTGGGATTTATCGTATGTTTCCTTCTGGACATTGGAATGACATCTGTAGCGTTCAGGTTTGTTTTGGACTTGCTGGTCATGATACTGTGCGGCTTCTGTATTGTGCTTTATATGCTTGCATTGGATGAAACCTCCGTCAGGTTTTATCACATGCTTGGTCTGATCTGCGGTTCTATTCTGTATATGTGCGGAGCGGCCAGGTTTCGCAGAGGCTTGGCAAAACGGTTTCGAAGATGGAAAGCAGGAATATCGCTGTTCGATGCCGAAGAAGAAGATACACCAACAGTAATGAAAGGATGAGGCGTTATGCACAGAACCATGAATCTCTGGGTAATCGTGGCTGTTTTTGCCTGCATCCTGATTGGCTTTTTCTGGGTGAGTGGTACGCTTGGTGATAGTCTTGAAGAACTCAAAGAGGTTTCTGAAGGCAATGCTTTGCGCATTTCGAATCTCGAAAATGAGCAGACTGCGCTTGAAACGACCCTTGCTTCTGCCGGCACCGAGGCGTTTATCGAAAATCAGGCAAGAACCCAGTATGGTTATATGATGCCCGACGAGATCCGCTTTCTGATCTCCGGCCTTGAAACTGAAGATCAAGCAGAATCAGGAGATGACTCTGCAACTCCGGAAATGCCTTCCCCGTAACGGAGAGGGTATTTCTGTTTATTTATGAAGCCCAACCAAATACGAATGAGGTGTTTTCGATGCGAGTGGCAGCCATTGGTATTGGTTCCAATTCCCTGAGAATGCTGGTTGCAGATCTAACGGACGGAAAGTTATACAGGATCAAGCGTTACAGGGCTGGACTCAGGATTTTTGCAGCGCTGGATGAAAACAGAAACATCACCGATGAAATGATCCGGACTGCATGCGACAAAGTCTGTGAGTTCAAGCAGGAAGCTATTTCCATGGGTGCGGAGGCGGTCCATCTTTTTGCCACGAGTGCAGTGCGTGACGCCGCCAATCAGGAAGCATTCAGCGACGCACTTCTAACGCAAACAGAACTTCCTCTGGAAATCTGCAGCGGAGACCTGGAGGCTCATCTGTCCTTTTGGGGTGCATCTGAAGGTGAGGAAAGCGGCGTCATAGATATTGGCGGAGGATCGACGGAAATTGTTCTCGGAAGTAAAGGTACAATCACAGATGCTGTAAGCCTTCAGATGGGTGCAGTTCGTCTTTATCGCATGCAGCCCATCCAAAGCATACAGGAAGCAGAACAGGTTGTGCTTACAGGTATGTCGATTATTGAACCCGTCAGGCAGCGTTTTCTTTCACAGAAAAAAACGGAATGGACAGGCGTGGGCGGAACCTTTACAACCGGTGCAGCCGTAGTACAGCGGATTCCGTGGCAGATGAGAGAGAATATTCATGGCTTTAAGCTGACCATGGAGAATGTTCAGCAAGCGCTTGAACTGCTTGCGCCGATGAGCGTGGAGGAAAGGCTCAAACTGGATTATCTGCAGCCTCAGCGTGCGGATATTGTCGTTCATGGTATTGCCATTCTTCTTGCATGCATGCGATCGTTGAATATTTCCTCTATCACGGTGAGTGAGTGTGGAAATTTGGAGGGATATTTGAAGGTGAAGTACCTTTTTGACAAAAAGAATTGAACAAAAGGTTGATTTTTCGTCAAATGTACTTTCCTTTTCCTCTTTTTTCTGTTATAATCATTCCCGATTCATTAGGCTCATCTGCATTGGCGGCGTTCGTTCGGGTTCAATTCTGCTATTCAGCAATCGAAAGACACAATGAATCCGGCCGTCAAAATGCAAAAACACATAACAAGGGGGAACCATAATGGCAAACTATCAGACCAAAGACATCCGCAACATCGCCCTCATGGGACATGGCAGCGAAGGCAAGACGACTCTGATGGAGTCTCTGCTGTTCGCTGCGGGCGCTATCGACCGTCAGGGCCGCGTGGAAGATGGCAACACCGTCACTGACTTCGAAGCCGAAGAAACCAAGCGTCATATCTCTATCAGCGCTGCTACCGCTCCTATTGAGTGGAACCAGAAGAAGCTCAACTTCATCGACGTTCCCGGCTATTTCGATTTTATTGGCGAAATGATGGGTCCGCTGCGCGTCGCTGAGACTGCCGGTATTCTGGTAAGCGCTGTTGGCGGCATCGCCGTTGGCACTGAGAAGGCCTGGAACTATGCCTCCAAGAACAACGTTGCCAAGATGTTCATCATTAACCAGATGGACCGTGATCATGCTGACTTCATGAAGGTTCAGGGTGAACTGCGCGACAAGTTCGGCAGCAGCGTTGTGCCGATCGTTCTGCCCATCGGCAGCGGCGCCAACTATCGCGGCGTTGTCAACGTTCTGGAAAACAAGGCTTACGAGCGCGTTAACAAGGGTCAGCCCAAGGAGATCCCCGTTCCTGCCGATATGGCCGATGATATCGCCGTCGCCGTAGAAGAGATCACTGAAGCTGCTGCTGCTGCTGACGAAGAGCTCATGATGAAGTATCTTGAAGAGGGCGAACTGACTCAGGAAGAAATCCTCGAAGGCTTCAAGGCTGGTATGTTTGCCGGCGAAATCTGCCCCGTGGTTCCTGTTTCTGCTCTCACTGGCGTGGGCGTGAGCAAGCTGCTTGACGTTATCGCCGACTTCCTGCCCTCTCCCAAGCGTGCTGTCTATACCGGTGTCAACCCGAAGACCGATGAAGAAGTGACCCGTGCCTGCAGCAACGACGCTCCCTTCTCCGCTTTGGTTTATAAGACCATCGCTGACCCCTTTGTTGGCAAGCTGAGCCTGTTCAAGGTGATGAGCGGCACCATCAGCGGTACCGGCAACCTCTACAACGCTACCAACGACAAGACCGAAAAGGTCAACGGCCTGTACATCCTGCGCGGCAAGAAGCAGATCAATGCTCAGCAGCTCAACGCTGGCGATCTGGGCGCTCTGGCCAAGCTGCAGTATACCAATACCGGCGACACTCTGTGTGATCCCGCCAACCCCATCCAGTATCCCGCCATTGAGTATCCGGTTCCCTGCATCAGCAAGGCTGTTTTCGCTGCCAAGCAGGGCGAAGAAGATAAGGTTTTCAGCGGTCTGGCTCGTCTGATGGAAGAAGATCCCTCCATCAAGATTGAGAAGAACGTCGAAACCACCGAGACTCTGATCTCCGGTCAGGGCGAACTGCATCTGGATATCATCCGTGCCAAGCTTGCCTCCAAGTTCGGCGCTCAGGCTAATCTGCAGGATCCCCGCATTCCTTACCGTGAGACCATCCGTAAGACCGTTAAGGTTCAGGGTCGTCACAAGAAGCAGTCCGGCGGCCACGGTCAGTTCGGCGACGTTTGGATCGAGTTCTCTCCCATCGGCGACACCGGCATCGACTTCGAGTTCGAAGATGCCGTTGTTGGCGGCGTTGTTCCGCGCAACTTCATTCCCTCTGTTGAGAAGGGCCTGCGCGAGCACATCAAGAAGGGCGTTCTGGCCGGTTATCCCATGGTAGGTCTGCATGCCAAGCTGTATGACGGCAGCTACCATCCCGTTGACTCTTCCGAAATGGCGTTCAAGACCGCTGCGCGTATTGCCTACAAGAAGGGCTGTATGGACGCTTCTCCCGTGCTCCTCGAGCCTGTGATGCACGTTGAAGTACTCGTTCCCGACGAGTACATGGGCGATGTTATGGGCGATATGAACAAGCGTCGCGGCCGCATCATGGGCATGAACCAGGTTGACGGCATGCAGCAGCTGGTTGCCGAGGCTCCCCACGGCGAAATGTTCAAGTACGCGACCGACCTGCGTTCTATGACTCAGGCCCGCGGCTCCTTCATCATGTCTTTCGAGCGCTACGAGGAAGTTCCCGCTAATGTCGCTCAGAAGATCATTGAGAATGCCAAGGTCGAGGACGACGAGGAAGAATAATTCCCCGGTTTTCCGATTCATCACGGGACCGATGCTGTTCGGCATCGGTCCCGTTTGTATCAGCTTTTTTGAGAGGAGCGTCAGGAATGATCACCACCGTTTGCATGAATCCTTCCTTTGACAAAACTGCAAGCGTAAATCAGCTTGTGGCAGGAGATGTAAACCGACTTCATTCTGTGCGTGTAGATGTGGGCGGCAAGGGAATCAATGTTGCAATCGTGCTGAAGCGTCTCGGAATTGACGTGCGCTGCATCGGTTGTCTTGGCGAAGACAACAGCGAGAGTTTCCAGCGTATGATCAAAAAGGATGAACTTTGCTTTGACTATCTGACTGTTCCGGGTGAAATCCGCACCAATCTCAAGCTGATGGATGAATCTCAGAAAGTAATAACTGAATTTAATGAACCGGGTGTTGCGCTGGACGAGGAACAGCTGAGAGATTTTATGTGCCTTTTGTCCAGTAAATCTAATGACAGTGAGTACGTTGTTTTAAGCGGCAGGCTTCCCGCAGGATGTTCTGAAAATACATACCAGCGCTGCATGCAGGCCGTCGCTGGTAAAAAGGTTGTTCTGGATTGCGCGGGCGAATCACTTCTGCATGGCATCAAAGAGAAGCCTTATTTGATCAAGCCGAACCTTCCTGAAATGGAAGCTCTTATGAAAAAAGAACTGCGTACCCTGCGCAGTCTGCGTGATGCTGCACTTATCCTGATCGAATACGGCGCTCAAAATGTCGTTGTCTCCATGGGTAAATACGGTGCAATGCTTATTAATGACAAAACGACGCTTTTTGCACCAGCTCTGATGGTGGAAGCGCGCTCTACGGTAGGCGCCGGCGATTCGATGGTAGGAGGCATTCTGGCAGGGCTTTCGTGCGGCGCGAGTATTCAGGATGCTTTTCGCCATGGTGTGGCTGCAGGAGCAGCCAGCGTTATGACCGATGGAACTCAGCTTTTGTACAAACAGGATTTTGATCGTTTGTTGTCAAAGGTAACGGTACAGGAAGTATGAAAACAAATGTAGAACGGGAATTTGTACGCTGCGGACGGCAGCGCCGCGCAATGCTGGAAGATGAGCTGATCAGGCTCGTGCCGCGAGAGTATGCCCATCGCATTGCAAGACTGGATGGCGCGTGCAGCATGGTATTTGATATTATCGATATACCATCTGGAAGAATTGCTGGAGAAATTGCACTTCGCATCGGCGAGGGTTCAGGACTTTTTTACCTTGGACATATCGGATATCATGTTGATCCTCCGTATCGCGGTAAGTATGAAGCTCTTCACGCTTGCAGATTGTGTGTTCCGATTTTCACAGAGATGGGCTATCGATCGTTTGTCATTACGACGGATGTCGACAATATTCCCAGCATCAAAACGTGTGAAAAGCTCGGATGCACGCTGGAAAGCACAGTCGATGTGCCTGTGTGGTGCCAGCAGGAATACAGCATCAGCAACAGAAAAAGACGTTATATTTACGAGATTTCAAAAGCCTGACTGCGAAAAATGCAGTTATGGCTTTTCTTTTTGAATAGAATAGGGTAAAATAAGTTGGGTTGCTATGGAAAGGTGGTGCTTCCGTGGAAGCTTTGATTTGCGATTGCCGCATTGCCTACCGCTATGACCAGTTGGAAGGCAGCGATGCGCCCGTCATATTGTTTTTGCATGGCTGGGGCTGTGATGGCTCCATCTATTCGATGTTTCAAAATGAGTTCTGCAAGCATGTGTCGGTGCTTTCTGTTGACTTTCCGGGACATGGACAGAGCGGCGAACCTTCTGTGCCATGGGGAGTGCCGGAGTATGCTGAGCAGATTCTTGGACTTCTCTCTAAGCTCTCTATTTCGAAAGTAAATATTGTCGCGCATTCCTTTGGCGGAAGAGTTGCGTTGTGGATCGCTGCCCACCAGCCTCAGCTGGTTGACAAAATGGTCATTACGGGCGGCGCGGGTATTCGGAAACCTGCTGCGCAGACGCAGACTAAGAAACAGCTGCAGTATAAGAAGCTGAAAGCGCTGCTTCAGCATTTTGAGAGTGTATCCTTCCTCAAAGGGATTGTTGCAAATCTTCAGGAGAAACTTGTTCAGAAGTACGGTTCCGAGGATTATAAACGATTGAATGCAAACATGCGCCAAACGTTTGTTAAAGTGATCAATCAGGATCTGTCGGATCTTTTGCCGAAAGTAAAGGCTTCCACACTGCTGATCTGGGGCAGCAACGACACCGAAACGCCGCTTTGGATGGGTCAGAAGATGGAAAAGGAAATTCCGGATGCTGGACTTGTTGTTTTTGACGGCCGGAGTCATTTTGCCTTTTTGGAAGAATCCCAGCGCTTCCGTGTCATCGTTGAAACATTTTTCTGGGGAGGAAATGCTGCATGATTCATGCGATCACGGCCCCTTTGCTGAAATGGACATTTATCATTGCGCCGGTCTTGAGCTGTATCTTTGCATCTCGTACACTTCTGCATTATTTTCAGCTTGAAAGCTATCAGTTTCCCGGATACTTCCGCACGTTAAAACGCAATTGGCGTCATAGTCTGCTGCCTGGAATTTGTGCAAGCGTCGGCATGGTTGCTATAACATATCTGCTCGCCATTTTAGGGCTGTATGTTATCACACCTGTTCCTCTTCTGATTCTGTTCAGCATTTTGTCGCTGGGTCTGAATGTTGTCGTTGGACTGCTGATTGCTAAGGTTTTCAACGAAAAGCATGCCAAAAAGAAGTTCGTTATTACAAGTCGTGTGAAGAGGCTATACGTCGTACACGTCGTTGTAATGACATTGATCAGTTTGTTTGCAAACAGCTCTGTCGCAGCTTCGTTCGCTTTCATTTGGCCTGTGTTTCTCCCTCTGATTGTAGCGCTCAGCGGCCTTCTTGCGTGGCCGATTGAAAAGGCGATCAGCGAGTGTTATTTCCGCGATGCCCGCCGAAAACTTCTTGCCAACGACCGTCTGATTCGCATCGGTATCACCGGCAGTTATGGCAAGACGTCCGTCAAGCATATTCTTGGTACGATTCTGAGCGAAAAGTATCCGACCCTAATCACGCCTGCCAGCTTTAATACGCCTATGGGCGTTTCGCGTGCCATTCGTGAGCGGCTGACGCCTTCCTATCAGGTGTTTGTCGGCGAGATGGGCGCACGTCATGTGGGTGATATCAAGGAAATGTGCCGTCTGGTTAAGCCTCAGATCGGCATTGTTACCTCTGTTGGCCCTCAGCATCTCGAAACCTTCAAAACCATTGAACGTGTCGCAAAGACAAAGTACGAGCTGATTGAAGGTCTGCCTGCAGATGGAAACTGTTATTTCTACGACGACGGCGCTTATTGCACCCAGATGTATGAAAAAACGCAGCGTCCGAAGAAGCTCTGCGGAAAAGATGCTGACAAGTGCGACTGCTGGTGTGAGGATATCCGTGTTTCTTCGCAGGGAAGTACGTTCCAGCTGCATATCCGAGACAAAGGAAGCATCGAATGTCATACCCGTCTGCTGGGTGAACATAATATCCAGAATATTCTGCTTGCTGCAATGGCTGCAAGCGATCTCGGCCTCACTCTGCGACAGATCTCGCACGGTATCGAAAAGCTGCAGATCGTCAAGAACCGTCTTGAACTGATGACACGTCCGGGTGCATTCACCATCATCAATGATGCGTTCAACTCCAACCCCGTTGGTGCGAAAGCAGCGCTGCATGTTCTCAAGGAATTCCCGCAGCGCAGGATAATCATTACTCCTGGTATGGTTGAACTTGGCGAAAAGGAAGATGAATACAACCGCGAGTTTGGCCGTGAAATGGCAGGGTGCGTGGATGTGGCAATTCTTGTGGGCAAAAACCGCACGCTTCCAATTGTCGAGGGCCTTATGGAAGCTGGTTTCCCGGAGGAAGATATTCATCGGGTTGACAGTCTGGATGCGTCTACACGTCTTTTGCATTCCATGGTTCGACCGACAGATACAGTTCTGTATGAAAACGATCTTCCGGATCATTATCAGGAAGCTTGATTTTGGAGGAATAGAAAATGAGCAAGCTGCAACTGGGCGTCTTTTATGGAAGCCGCACCTGTGAGCATGATGTATCGATCATCAGCGCAGTACAGCTGATGCGCGCTGTTAACCGCGAAAAGTATGATGTAATTCCTGTCTATATCAGCAAACAGGGTGAATGGTTTACCGGTGAAGCGCTGTTTGAAATGTCCACCTATACCAACTTTGACCCGATGAAAAAGGGCATTGTTCGCGTAAATCTGGATATTACCGCCGGTTCCGGTGCATTGACCCGCATTGAGCACGGCAAGGGCCTTCTTGGCAAGGACAGGGAAGTGGTTGTTGCCAGAATTGATTGTGCCATTCCTGTGTTCCATGGCATGCACGGCGAGGATGGCACGATTCAGGGCCTGCTGGAATTGTGCAACATCCCGTATGCCAGCGCTGGCGTTGGCGCAAGCGCGCTTGGCATGGATAAGGTTTACATGAAGCAGTTCTTCCGCGGTGCAGGATTTCCTGTGCTTCCGGGATGCTGGTTTCTCCGTCGTGCGTGGGAAAAGGATCGCGCTCTTGTGATGGATTCCATCGAGAAAGAACTTCCTTATCCTGTCTTCGTCAAGCCGGCTTCTCTGGGCTCTTCCATCGGCGTCAGCCGTGCGAATAATCGTGCTGAACTGGAAGAAGCGCTGGAGCTTGCCTTTGATTTCGACCGCAAGGTACTTATCGAACAGGGCCTCAACAAACCGTTAGAGCTGAACTGCTCTGTGCTCGGATATAACGGAGAGGCTGAGGCTAGCGAAATCGAGATGCCTGTGACTGGCGGCGACCTGCTCAGCTATCTGGACAAATACGGCGCATCCGGAGGAAGCAAGGGCATGGCCTCGCTCAAGCGAGTTCTGCCTGCGCCTATTGAACCTGAACTTCGAGAAAAGATTCAGAAGCTTTCGGTTGATATCTTTAACAATCTCGACTGCAGAGGCGTGGTACGTATCGACTATATGTTCGACGCCGCGAACAACGGACTGTATATTACCGAGATCAACACCATTCCCGGATCCATGGCTTTCTATCTGTGGGAAGCAACGAAGCTTCCTTATGCTGAAATGATCGACAAGCTTGTCGCTTTCGCCATGGAAGCACGTCAGGACAAGGACGACAGCAACTACGCATATTCCTCCAGCATTCTCAGCGATGTATCGCTGGGCGGCAAGGCTGGCCCCAAGAACGGTTCCAAGCTTGGCTGATACAAAAGGAGCATTATGGCCGAACTTTCTCACATTCATCAGCCGTCTGATATCCGTAATCTCAACCGCGAAGAATGCGAAGAGCTTGCGGATGATATCCGGACAAAAATCATCCAGACGGTATCTCAGAATGGCGGACATCTGTCCTCCAATCTGGGCATCGTCGAAATCACACTTGCCCTCCACCGTGTTTTTGACGCGCCCAAGGACAAGATCGTTTTCGATGTAGGACACCAGACTTATGCGCATAAGCTGCTCACCGGACGCTAT
This sequence comes from Clostridia bacterium, assembly GCA_017938645.1. Next base: position 58,283 of record JAGBBE010000101.1, on the reverse strand, counting down.
CAAGCCTTTGATACCATCCGTACATATGGCGGTATCTCTGGTTTTCCGCGTCGGTGCGAAAGTGAATACGACTGTTTTGAAGCCGGACACGCCTCCACTGCGATCTCTGCTGCTCTTGGTTTTGCAAGGGCGAGGGATCTGATGGGGGAAAGCCATCATGTGGTTGCTGTTGTCGGCGACGGCGCGCTGACCGGAGGCATGTGCTATGAGGCGCTCAACGATTGCGGCAACAGCAAGACACGCATGATTCTTCTTCTCAATGACAACGAAATGTCCATTGCGAAGAATGTCGGCGCGCTCAGCCGTTATCTTTCGCACCTGCGCGCCAGCGTCGGCTGGAACAGCACCAAAAAACAGGTACGAAGCAAACTTGCGAGGATTCCGGTTGTTGGCGAACCGCTCTACCGCGTAATTCATCGTACCAAGCAGATGGTCAAGAGCGCTTTTGTCGACGAAGGCTTTTTCTCTGCGCTCGGTTTTCGCTATTTGGGTCCCATCAATGGCAACGATCAGTTCGCGGTTGAACGTATTCTTGAACAGGCAAAGCATTTCGACGAGCCTGTCGTGATTCACTGCATTACCAAGAAGGGTTATGGCTATCACCGAGCCGAAAGCAAACCGGAGGATTTCCATGGCACTCCGCCTTTCCTTGTTGAAAGCGGCAAGATGAACAGTTCTTCTTCCGTTTCCAATGGCTCAGTTGCCAATCGAACCCTCATCGAGATGGCCGCAAAGGACAAGCGTATTGTTGCAGTTACTGCAGCGATGCCGCTTGGAACCTGTACCAGTCAGTTCCAGAAGGCATATCCGGATCGTTTCCTTGATGTCGGTATTGCTGAGGAGCATGCAGTAACGCTTTGTGCGGGTATGGCCTCAGGCGGAATAAGACCCTATTTCTTTGTGTATTCTACCTTCCTGCAGCGCGGATATGATCAGGTGCTGCATGACGTATGCATCCAGCAGCTCCCGGTGGTGTTTTTGCTGGATCGTGCGGGCATTTCCAATGAAGACGGTCAGTCACATCAGGGATTGTATGATTATTCTTACCTGAGGCATATTCCGGGTATGACAGTACTTGCGCCTGCTGACGCAAAAGAACTGGAACTGATGATCAAAGCTACGGCCGAAATGAATGTGCCGTGTTCAATCCGCTATCCCAAGAGCGCCGAAAAGCTGCCGGATTCCTACCAGATTTCCTCCTTCAAGGCTGGAAAGTGGGAGCTACTTCGCAAGGGATCAGATGCGGTCATCCTTGCTGCCGGAAGCATGACGGCTGCGGCTTTACGCGTTGCAGACGGTCTTGCGCAGGAGGGCATTGATCTGGAGGTCGTAAACGCTTCTACTATCAAGCCTTTGGATCACGAGTGCCTGAAGAAGATTTTCGACAGCGGACGTACGGTTTTTACCATCGAAGAGCATGTCCTCATGGGCGGATTTGGAAGCTCTGTGCTTGAATGGGCGGCTGAGCATCAGATGAATCATCCGATCATTCCCATCGCCATTGAAGACCGTTTTATTCAGCATGGCGACCATAAGCACCTTTTGGAAGAGGTCGGACTGGATGACGCTGGAATTGCCGCCATGGTACGAAAGCATTTGAAAGAGAGTGTAGCTGACAATGGCAGATAAACTGCGCGTAGATCTTGCGCTGGTTCGTCAGGGACTTGCTCCCAGCCGTGAACGTGCGCAGGCGCTGATTATGGCTGGACAGGTCTATGTGAAAGAAGTCAAGGTACTCAAAGCGTCAGAAAAGGTCACTGAGGATGCCGAGTTGATCGTCCGCGGACATACGCATCCTTTTGTGGGACGCGGCGCGCTCAAACTTGACAAGGCGCTTCGTGTTTTCAACGTGGACGTAACCGGTCAGACTGCTATGGATATCGGAGCTGCTACCGGCGGTTTCACAGATGTTCTTCTGCAGAATGGCGCAAGCCATGTATATGCAATCGACGTTGGGTATGGCCAGCTCGACTGGAAGATCCGAAGTGACGAGCGAGTGACGGTTCTGGAACGTACAAATGCGCGTTATCTCACACATGAGGAAATTCCATGTGTCCCAGATCTGACGGTAATGGACGTTTCTTTCATCTCTGTAAAGCTGATTCTTCCTGTAGCAGCAGGCCTCATGGACGGCAAGGGACGTTTCTGTATTCTCATCAAACCTCAGTTTGAAGCAGGACGTGAACATGTGGGGAAGAAGGGCGTTGTACGCGATCCTGCGGTACATCGTCAGGTAATCGAGGACATTGCGGCTTTTGTACCAAGTTTCGGTTATGCTATGTCGCAGCTTGATTTTTCGCCGATCACCGGACCGGAAGGCAATATCGAATACATCACTGAGCTTCTTCCTGCTGAATTGGCTGTAACTCAGGTGGATTTAGAAAGAATCAAAGAAGTTGTTTCTGCTGCGCATAAGACGCTGGCCAAAGATTGAACGGTTTCTTAACGATTTATGCATAGTTGCATAGTTATGCAAACTGTGTTATACTATTTCAGAAAGGCGGCGTCGTGATGAAAAATGTTTATATGCTGATGCATCAGCGCAAACCAGATACCATGACGCTTGCTGCTGAAGTAACGGAAGCGTTTCAAAAATCCGGAATCAGCGTTTCGGCAGAACCGTGGCTGCATAACAAGCTCGGCGATAAGGCGAAGGGCCTTTTTGCTGAGCTTGATGCTTCGCAATGCGACGCCATTGTCGCGCTTGGCGGCGATGGAACGCTGCTTCGTGCCAATGCTCTGGCTTTGCAGGTTGATCTGCCTGTGCTGGGAATCAATATCGGACGGGTCGGCTTTCTGACCGAGGTTGAATTGGATCATCTCGATCAGGCTTGCAGCCTTCTTGCCAGAGACGAATACCGCGTCGAAGAACGCATGATGCTTGAAGCAACCATCGATGGGAGAATGGGACTTGCGCTCAATGATATCGTCGTAAGCCGCGGCGGTTATTCTCGTCTGATTGGCATGGATGCACGTGTAAACGGTGAATTGGTCGGCCATTTCGTTGCGGACGGTTTGATTGTTTCCACGCCGACCGGTTCAACCGGCTATTCTCTCTCTGCGGGTGGACCGTTGGTCTGTCCCGAAGTGGAATGCATGCTGATTACACCGATTTGTCCGCATTCTCTCCAGCACCGTCCGGTGGTAACGTCTGCATCGCAAAGCATTTCGATTCTTCTTACCGAAGAGAGAAGCGCTATGATTTCGGTGGATGGACGTGAGCCCATCGAGTTTCCGGGCGGACACGAACTGCTGATTACCCGTGCAGATAGACCGGCACGGTTTATCCGATTGGAGCCCCGCAGTTTCTTCAGCAAAATCAGAGTGAAGCTTACTGAGTGGAGCTGTTGATAAGGAGCGTGTATACCAATGAAATCGGCCCGACAGATTGCTATTTTGGAAATCATCGCTGACCAGGCTATTGAAACGCAGGAAGAGCTTGCGGATGCTCTTCGCAGTCATGGTTTTCAGGTGACTCAGGCGACTGTGTCACGTGATATCAAAGAACTCCGGCTTGTTAAAGCGCTCTCCGGGGATGGTTCCTACCGCTATGTCACATCCGACAAGAACGAAAACGGCCTCAATGAGCGTCTGGTTCGCATGTTCAGCGAGACAGTGATCAGCATCAGCTATGCATATAACCAGATCATTCTCAAGACGCTTTCCGCAAGCGCCAGCATTGCTGCGGAAACCATCGACAGCCTGCAATGGCCTGAAATTCTGGGAACAATTGCTGGTGAAAACACCATTCTGATGATTGTCAGAAGCGTTGAAGAGGTCAAGTCTGTTGTTGACCGCCTCAATGCGATGATTCGCCGCTAAGGCATCTGATACGAAAGGAAAGTCTTGCTATGCTTGTGTCGATGACAGTGCGCAATATTGCACTGATCGAACAACTGCATATTGAATTCGGCAATGGCATGCATGTGCTCAGCGGCGAAACTGGCGCTGGTAAATCCATCATTGTCGACAGCATCAATCTGATGCTTGGCGAACGCGCTGACCGTGGTCTGATCCGTTCAGGCTGCGAGAAGGCTTCTGTCGAGGCTCTGATTGATGTTTCTGCATGTCCGCGTGTTCTTGCACTCCTTCAGGAGCAGGAGCTTGAAGCAGAAGACGGTCTGATGAGCATCCGTCGCGAAATCACTGCCGAGGGTCGGAATGTTTGCCGCGTGTGCGGAGTGATTGTTCCGCTTGCCTTTTTACGAAGCGTTACTGCTTATCTGATTGATATTCATGGACAGCATGAGCATCAAAGTCTGCTGGACAGCAAAAATCATATGTCTTTTCTTGACTCCTTTGGAGACAAGGATTTTGCCGAATACCAGGCAGCAGCTGCCCAGGCGTATCACACATGGCGTGAGAGCAGTTCCCGTTTTTCTGCTCTTCGCAAAGAAAATGCCCAGCGTGCCGAGCGTCAGGCCTATCTGGAAACACGTGTGAAGGAGCTGGATGCCGCTCAGCTTGAAAAAGGAGAGGCAGAACAACTGGCAGCAGAGAAAACGAAATTTGCCAGCGCTGAAAAGATCGACACTGCTGTCCGTAATGCCTACGAAGAGGTCATGGGCGGCGGACGCGAGAAGAGTGCCATCAGCAAGCTGCGCGATGCCTGTGCAGCCATGCAGCTGATCGAAGAGATTGATCCCCGCTTTAAAATGCTTGCAGACCGTCTTTCGAGCGCCTATTACGAAGCGGAGGAAATGGGAATTGAACTCCGTGAGATTCTCGAAAACGACAGCTTTGACCCAGAAAGAAGTGAAGCAGTTCAGGACAGGCTCGACCTGATCCGTAAGCTCGAGCGACGTTATGGTATGACAGCAGATGAACTGGTTCTCCATCACGAAGAAATTCGGGAGGAGCTTTCCCGTTTGGGAAGCATGGAGGAAAGGCTCAAACGCGCTGAAACTGACTACAAGCAAAAGCTCGCTGCTTACCGCAATGCTGCGGCCAAACTTACAGAAGAACGCAAAAAGCTCGCAGTACGGTTTGAGAAGATCATGGAAGCCGAACTTCGCGATCTCGGCATGAGTAACACACGTTTTGCCTGTGTATTTGAACCGCTTCCGCCGGATCAGAAGAAAATTCCTACGCCCAACGGCGACGATCACATTTGCTTCTATATCGCACCCAATCCCGGCGAACCGCTGAAACCTCTGGACAAAACAGCATCCGGCGGCGAACTGTCGCGCCTGATGCTGGCTCTGAAAACGGCTGGCGCTGAGCACGACGGGATTCCCTGCATGATCTTCGACGAGATTGATACTGGTATCAGCGGACACATTGCAGGTGTGGTATCTGAAAAAATGGCGTCTATTGCACGTTACCATCAGGTGCTGTGCGTAACGCACCTGGCGCAGATTGCAGCAATGGCTGATACACAGTATCTGGTACGCAAAGAAGTAATAGGGGAAAGAACTGTATCCAAGGTGACTCCGTTGAACGAAGAAGGCAGGGTGCAGGAGGTTGCAAGGCTCCTGGGCGTTACACAGAGTCAGCAGGAAAGCGGCATTGCACACGCAAAAGCGATCCTGAAAGCCGCTGATGATTGGAAAAAACACAAAAAATAGTTTTGTGAAAGTTGTAACGATCCTTTCCCTGTGTGTTAGTTTGTGATATACTTAAGCATGGCTATGCATGCTCATTAAAATTGTTCAGGAAGGACGAATGTACATGAGTACCGTACACAGTTTTCCCGGCGGAATCCATCCGCATGAGGGAAAGGGCGGCAAGGCTGTAACAGCAGGTCTGCCCATCGTGGAAGCGCCGCAGCCTTCTCGTGTGGTAATTCCGCTTCAGCAGCATATCGGAGCGCCCTGCAAGGCGCTGGTCAGCAAGGGCGATACCGTTAAGGTCGGCCAGATGATCGGCGAACCTGTAGGCGGCATGAGCGCTGCTGTTCACGCTTCTGTCTCGGGTGTCGTGGTGGCCTGCCAGCCTTGTATTTTGGCTAACGGTACGCAGCAGATGTGCGTGATTATCGATAACGATTTCAAGGATGAGTGGGTGGAATTGACTCCTGCCGCCAATCCTGAAAATCTCAGCGTTGCCGAGCTTTCCAATCTGGCTCGTCAGATGGGTATTGTCGGTCTTGGCGGCGCTACGTTCCCCACGGCTATCAAGCTCAATGTTCCTGCCGGCAAGAAGGTTGATACCCTCGTGCTTAACGGCGCTGAGTGTGAGCCTTATCTTTCTGCCGACCATCGACTGATGCTCCAGCATGCTGAGCAGATTGTTTCCGGCGCTCATCTGATTCAGAAGACTCTTGGAATCGAAAAGGTCATCATCGGCGTTGAGGACAACAAGCCCGATGCCGTCGAAGCGCTCAGCAAGGCCTGTGGCAAGTATTCCAACTGCAGCACCGTTGCGCTGAAGACCAAGTACCCGCAGGGCGGCGAAAAGCAGCTTGTTTATGCTCTCACCGGCCGCAAGGTACGCATGGGCGGTCTGCCTCTGGATCAGGGTGTTATCGTGTGCAACGTCGGCACCTGTTATGCGCTGCATCGCGCGGTGTATGAAGGCCGTCCCCTCATTGAGCGCATTGTAACCGTCGGTGGCTGCGTCAAGAAGCCTGCAAACTATCTGGTTCGCATCGGCGCTCCTGTTGAATGGCTGATCGATACTTCTGAAGGTCTTCTGGATGAAGCCAGCATGCTGATCTACGGCGGCCCCATGATGGGCATGGCTATCAGCCGTCAGGATATCCCTGTAACCAAGGGCTGCAGTGGTATTCTTGCTCTGGAACAGAATTCTTCTCTCGAAGAAGAGCAGCCCTGCATCCGCTGCGGACGCTGTGTTGAAGCCTGTCCCATGAAGCTTATGCCTGCTTCCATCGACCGTTTTGTGCGCAAGGATCTGTTCGAAGAGGCCGAGCGCCTGAACGCGATGAACTGCATGGAATGTGGTTCCTGTGCATGGGCTTGTCCGTCCCGTCGCAATCTTACGCAGAGCTGCCGTGTAGCGAAGCGTATTATTACCCAGCGCCGCAAAGAGGCTGCTGCTCAGAAAGGAGCTAAGTGATCTTTATGCAAAGCAAGCTGATTGTATCCTCGTCTCCTTTCCTGCGTAATAAGTCGGTTTCCACCCGCGGTATCATGTTGGATGTCGTGATCGCGCTTCTGCCCACCGCGTTGGCGGCTGTGTGGTTCTTCGGCGCTCCTGCTTTAATGCTGATCCTCGTGGCTGTTGCTTCTGCCGTGCTTTCCGAGTGGGTGTATGAGCGCCTGACTCACCAGAAGTCCACCATTGCTGATCTCAGCGCAGTTGTTACCGGCCTGCTGCTGGCCTTCAACATTCCTGCCAATGCTCCCTGGTGGATCGCTGCCATTGGTTCCGCTCTGGCCATCATTCTGGTCAAGCAGATGTTCGGCGGTCTGGGTCAGAACTTTATGAACCCCGCTTTGGCTGCCCGCACCATCCTGATGCTGTCCTGGACGGCTCTGATGGCGGCTACTGCCATTCCTGCCGGCGGTCAGCTCTTCGGTCTGGCTAAGATCGAGGCTGATGCTGTTGCTTCTGCTACTCCTCTGGTCAACAGCGGTTACTCTCTGTGGCAGCTGTTTGTTGGCGAGGTTCCCGGTATGCTGGGCGAGACCTGCAAGCTTACCCTCATTCTGGGCGGTGTTTACCTGATTGTTCGTCGCGTGATCGACTGGCGTGTACCGGTATCTTTTATCGGCACTGCTCTGATCCTGTTCTGGATTCAGACCGGTACCTTCTACGCTCCCGGCACCACCGAAAGCGCGCTGTATCAGCTTCTGAGCGGCGGCCTCATTCTGGGTGCATTCTTCATGGCGACTGACTACGTCACCTGTCCTGTCACCAAGACTGGCCGAGTGATCATGGGCATCGGCTGTGCGCTGATCCTGTTCATCATCCGTGTTTTCAACAACGGATATCCCGAAGGCTGCTCCTTCGGCATCCTGTTCATGAACGTTCTTACGCCCTTGATCGACAAGTGGACCGCTCCCCGCACCTTTGGTGCTGTAAAGGAGCCTAAGCCCGCCAAGACTAAGAAGGGCGAGGATAACAAGGGAGGTGCTAAGGCGTGAAGAAGAAGTCTCTTTCAAAAGTATTCTTCAATGGCATTCTGAACGAAAACCCGACCTTCCGCCTGCTGCTGGGTATGTGTCCCACGCTGGCCATCTCCACCGCCGCTTCCTCCGGCGTTGGCATGGGTCTGGCAACCACGTTCGTGCTTGTCTTCTCCAACATGGTCATCTCGCTGCTGCGCAATGTGATTCCTGAGAAGGTTCGTATTCCCAGCTTTGTTGTTGTTATTGCGACCTTCGTTACGATCATCGACCTGATCATCAAGGCGTTTCTGCCTGCTCTGTCCAGCACGCTGGGCATCTACATTCCGCTGATCGTTGTGAACTGCATTATCTTCGCCCGTGCAGAATCCTTCGCGTTCAAGAATCCTGTTCTGCCGTCTATCTTTGACGGTTTGGGCATGGGCCTCGGCTTCACCGGTGCGCTGACCCTGCTGGCTTCTGTTCGTGAAATCATCGGCAGCGGCAAGTGGTTCGGTATGGCTGTGATGCCTGCTGGCTACAAGCCCATGTCCATCATTATCGCTCCTACGGGCGGCTTCCTGACTCTGGGCGTAATGATCCTGATTGTAAATGCTCTTGTCAATTACATTGGTAAGCGCAAACAGATGAAGGCAAAGGGGGAGATCGCGTGAACGAGCTGATGTTGATCGTTATCGGCGGCGTGCTTGTTAATAACTACGTTATGTCGCAGTTCCTGGGCATCTGTCCCTTCCTTGGCGTCTCTAAGAAGGTGGAAACTGCTGCCGGCATGGGTATGGCTGTTACCTTTGTTATGGCGCTGGCTTCTCTGATTACCTATTTCGTTCAGACCTATCTGCTGGTCCCCTTCAATCTTGAATACATGCAGACGATTGCTTTCATTCTGGTTATCGCTGTACTGGTTCAGATTGTTGAAATCGCGCTGAAGAAAATCAGCCGTTCTCTGTATGAGGCACTGGGTGTTTATCTGCCTCTGATCACGACCAACTGTGCCGTGCTCGGTATGGCTCTGCTGAATACCCGCGAAGGCTACAATCTGGTTGAGTCCGTTGTGAATGGCGTTGCCTCCGCTTTGGGCTTCACGCTGGCTATTGTTCTCTTCGCCAGCATTCGTGAACGTCTTTCTACCAGCAACATGCCCAAGTGGATGGATGGCTTCCCCGGTGCTCTGATCGCCGCAAGCCTGATGTCCCTCGCATTCCAGGGCTTCTCTGGCCTGATTTAAGAAAGGAGAGCTATTCAAATGTCTGCTATTTTGATTGCTGTCCTTGTTCTGGGCGCACTCGGTCTGGGCTTTGGTCTGCTGCTGATTGTTGCCAACAAGGTGTTTGAAGTGCCTTCGAATCCTCAGCGCGATGAAGTGCGCAGCGCACTTCCTGGCGCCAATTGCGGCGGCTGTGGATTTGCTGGCTGTGATGCTCTGGCTGATGCCATCGTTGCGGGTAAGGCCCCCATCAGCGCTTGTCCTGTAGGCGGTGCTGCTGTTGCCAATGAGATTGCCAAGATTCTTGGCATTGAAGCGATGCCTGATCAGGTTCGCAATATTGCTACGGTTGTCTGTCAGGGTTCTTCTGAACGCTGCCTGAACAAGTTTGATTATCACGGCATCCATGATTGTGTTGCCGCTTCCCTGATCAATGAGGGCAACCGTGCTTGTAAGTATGCTTGTCTGGGTCTGGGCACCTGTGTTCGTGCCTGTAAGTTTGACGCTATTCACATCAACGAACGTACTGGCATTGCCGAAGTTGATCCTGAAAAGTGTCAGAGCTGCGGCGCCTGTGTCCGCGCTTGTCCCAAGCATGTGCTGAGCCTGCAGCCCGAGACCGTTCCTGTTCGCCTGCTGTGCCGTGCCGCCGAAGCTGGCAAGGTTGTTCGTGACAACTGCAAGATCGGTTGTATTGGCTGTAAAATGTGCGAAAAAGCCTGTCAGTTCGGTGCGATCACCATGGAGAACAATCTGCCTGTGATCGACATGAACAAGTGCGTTGGCTGCATGATGTGTGCTGAGAAGTGTCCGACCGGCGCGCTGTGGGGCGATTTCGAAAACCGTCAGATTGCTGAGATTGACCGCGACTTGTGTATCGGATGCACAATCTGCAAGCGCACTTGTAAGTTTGATGCTATTTCTGGTGTACTGAAGCAGATTCACGAAGTGAATGAAGCCTGTACCGGCTGCGGCGAATGCGCTAAGAAGTGCCCCAAGAAGGCCATCACCATGCATGTTCGTGAGCATGCCCGCGATGAAAACGCCAAGGTTGGCAGCGAAGAGTAATCCTGCCGTTGAACAGTATCACAATCTTCGCGGCGGACGCTTTGTCCGCCGCGTTTGTGCATGAGTAAGAGGTGTCAAAATGAAAATCGGTTTTATCGGCGCCGGAAATATGGGCGGCGCCATTTTGAAGGGTGCACTAAAAGCCGGATTTCTGAAGTCCGAAGATACAATGGTATTTGATCTGAATGAAAAACTGCTTTCTAACTGGCAGATTGAGTCCGGGATTGTTCCAGCAAAAAGCAATGCTGAGCTTGCTGCAAAATGTGAGTGGATCGTCCTTGCTATTAAGCCGATCTTTTTCAATATTGTACTCAGTGAGATTAAACCCTATCTGAACAGCAACAAAAAGATTATTTCTATCGCAGCCGGTTGGTCGTTGGACATGCTCAATCAGGAACTGGGGGAATGCGGATCGCCTGTGCTGCGTGTCATGCCGAATACTCCTGCGCTGGTTGGTGCAGGTCTTACAGCAATCTGTCAGGAAACCACACTGTCTGCTGATGATCTGAATTGGGCTAAGTCTCTGTTCGAAACGCTCGGAATGGTTCAGATGATTCCCGAACGCTTGATTGACGCTGTGATCGCTGTGAGCGGAAGCAGTCCTGCATACGTATTCATGTTTATTGAAGCGATGGCAGATGCTGCTGTAAAGCTAGGCATGTTCCGCCCGATGGCCATTGAATCCGCTGCTCAGGCTGTGATGGGGGCTGCAAAGATGGTCCTTGACACTCATCAGCATCCGGCTGTTCTGAAAGACAATGTTTGCTCTCCTGGAGGAACGACGATTGAAGCTGTTCAGATGCTTGAAAAAGGCGGATTACGAGCTGCTGTGATGGATGCTATGGTTGCGTGCGCGGAAAAGAATCAGAAAATGACCCAGAAAGGGAATAAGTGATGAGCGAAGTTGTCCGCAAAAGAACTGTCCAACTTTATACAGACGGAGCCTGCTCTGGTAATCCTGGACCTGGTGGTTGGGGATGCATTCTCAACTACAATGGGAAAACCAAAGAGATGTCCGGTCACATGCCAAATACCACCAATAACCGTATGGAGATTTTTGCGGTGATCAGCGGTCTTGGTGCTCTGAAGGAACCTTGTATTGTTGAGGTCTATTCAGACTCCGCCTACACGGTAAACGCCTTTAATGACCACTGGATAGATAACTGGCAGCGCAATGGCTGGATAAACAGCAAAAAACAGCCGGTTGAAAATACTGATCTTTGGAAATTGCTGCTACAGATCATCAAGATCAAAAAGCATGACGTTCGCTTTTACAAAGTGAAGGGTCACGCCGATAATCCCTGGAACAATCGGTGTGATGAACTTGCTACATCTGCCATTAAGGAATATCGTCGAATCAATGGGGAAGAGTCCGACTCCAATTGACGACCCACACCGGAACAGAAATCAAAATGATGCCAATAAGCACGCTGTCTATTTGCCTTTTGCAAACCATTGGACAGCGTTTTTTGATAAACTAATTTACTTGACATAATAAGGAGAGTATAGTAGACTAAAATAGAACTATTCGCTAAAGAACACTTTTACGAATAATTAAGGGCATAATTCAGCCTTTTTATTGACAGGAGGCTTTTGCGTGGCAAATCTCACTTATCAGGAAAAGCTCAATACAGATCGTACTGAAAAGATACGCGCGATGCTTCAAAATCTTCCATCTTCCTGCAGCGATTTTATCAACAGCATCGCTATGACAACCAGTGTACTTACCCGTATGGCGTACACGATCGATTTACAGACGTTTTGTACCTTTGCAACGAAGGAGATTCCATATTTCGCTGATAAATCGCCCGAGAATTGGACAGACGAAGATCTGGGTCAATTTACTGCCAGAAATCTGACAGCATATGCAGATTATCTGACCTTGTATTATAAGGATGAATTTATTGGCGAAACAATTGAACAGCAAAAAGTTCTCCGCAACCATGAATGCGGCGTCATGCGTAAACTTTCATCTCTTCGTTCCTATTTTGATTATATGTTCAAATCCGAACGAATCAAAGGAAATATCGCTGCTTTGGTTTCGCTTCCAAAACTGCATGAAAAACCGATTCTGCATTTGATTGGTCCAGAGGTTGAAAGATTGCTTGCTATTGCCGAAGACGGCTCTCAGCTCACGGAAACTCAGCAGCGTTATCATCAGCATACCCAGAAGCGTGATTATGCTATTCTGATGCTCTTTTTGGGAACTGGCATACGTGTCAGTGAATGTGTAGGAATAGATATCACTGATCTTGATTTCTATAACAATGCTGTTCTTGTCACACGCAAAGGCGGCAATCAGGTCATTTTGTATTTCCCTCAAGAAGTCGCCGATGCTCTGCAAAGCTATCTTGTCGAGAGAAAGCAAATCAAACCATCCTCGAAAGAGGATGAAAATGCACTCTTTCTTTCCCTTCAGAAACGCAGGATTTCCCAGCGTGCTGTTCAATTGATGGTTAAGAAGTATTGTTCCATCGCAGTTCCTTTGAAGAAAAAGATGAGCCCACACAAGCTTCGCAGTACCTATGCAACCAGGCTATATCATGAAACGGAAGATATTTACCTGGTCGCAGACGCCTTGGGGCATTCTGACGTAAATACAACACGACGTCATTACGCAGCTATGAGCGATGAACGCAGACGCGAAGCTGCGCGCAATGTACATCTTCCTTCCAGAAGTGAAGATCGTGAGAAATAGAAACATTTGTTCGCAAATGCTTGCAAACAGGATCTTTTTTTGGTATTCTATAAAGTAGTAAACGTAAGGAGGAATGGTGTGCAATGAGTCATCCACGAGGAGACAGCCAGAGTAAAATCCTTGCGTACATCGAAAAAGCAACCCTTCAGAAGGGATATCCCCCATCTGTTCGTGAGATTTGTGAAGCAACGGGGCTGAAAAGCACATCCACTGTACACGGACACTTGATTCGCCTCGAAAAAAAGGGACTCTTGAATCGTGATTCCATGAAACCCAGAGCGATATCTGTTCCGGCAGATCATCAGCTGTACCGAACCGATCTGGTAAATGTGCCTGTAGTCGGTCGGGTTACAGCAGGTGTGCCGATTCTGGCTACTGAAAACATTGAGGACTATATCCCTTTGCCTCAGAGCATGCTTGGAAGCGGCGAACACTACATTCTCTCGGTTCGCGGAGACAGCATGATCGAGGCGGGTATTCTTGATGGAGATTATGTAATCGTACGCAAGCAAAGCGATGCATATAATGGAGATATCGTTATTGCGATGATCGAAGACGAAGCTACTGTAAAGCGCTATTATAAAGAAAATGGCGTTTTCCGACTTCAGCCTGAGAATTCTACGATGGATCCCATCATTGTTGACGAACTGACAATTCTGGGCAAGGTTGTGTCACTGTATCGATTTTTCTAAAGTAAGGAGGAAGCTTTGTGGCTTGGTGGGAACAAGGACTTCGTCTGTTATTGGCCGTCACAATTGGTTGCGTTATCGGCATTGAACGTGAAAGAAAGAATCGTCCTGCGGGCATGCGCACGCATGTGCTTGTGTGCGTGGGCGCCTCCATTATCGCCATTATGGAAAGTCTGATGATTGCAGATACCATCACCCTTAATATGGGCGGACAGAACACCGGCATCGCAATCAGCTACGGTCGAATCAGCGCACAGGTCATCAGCGGTATCGGTTTTCTTGGTGCTGGTACAATTTTTGTCAGTCAAAAGAAGATTGCAGGCCTGACGACCGCAGCTTCTCTTTGGAACGTTGCCTGTCTGGGACTTGCGGTCGGCATGGGTTTTTATACGATTGCCATCGCGGGCTGCGCTATCGTTATCATCACCCTTTCTCTGCTTCAGCGCGTTGTGCGAGTAAACTCTGTGAAGCATGTTGAAGTCAAGTTTATCCACCGTGTAGAAACCATTGCTTTCATCAATGATTATTTCCAGAGTATCGGAGTAAAGGTACTCGATATCGACTTCCACGTTGAAAACAAGGGTAAATACAACCTGTACACAAATATCTACACGCTTGATATGCAAGGCAAAACAACGTATAAGGATATCGTTAACAAGCTCAGCGAATATGCGAATATTCAAGGCATTCGCACCAGAAACACCTGAATTCCAAAGAGCACGTCCAACAGGATGTGCTCTTTTTGTGCACTTAATGGTCTCTGAAGCATAGTTTGGATTACGAAACAGACCAAGCAAGGAGGCCTTCTGATGAGCAAACAGGTTTCCCCTTTTGCTGCGCTGACCGGAGCAGAAAAACAGATTCGATGGCTTGAATATCAAAGCATTCGTCTTCCCTATGTTCATGCAGATCTTGAAACAACAGAAAAGCCTCACGACGAAATAAAAAAGGAAATCGAAAAGGCGCTCCCAAATCATCAGGAACGCCCTCATATCCCAGAGGTAAACAAAGTCAATGAGTTTCAGAAAACGAGACACAGCCAGTACGACGCTGTCATTTCGCGCATGAGAAAAGCGGAATTACAGACAAGCCATTATCAACCGTTATCATAATTTTCTGAGTAAATCAATAAGCTTCCTGCATTGTACATGCTGATTCTTTTCATAAAGCACATACTCACGCCCTGCTTGACCAATAGATGCGCGTTCTTCCTCCGTTTTGCAGGCCAGGTTGTCAACCGCCTTTAAGATACCGTCACTTCCGGTATCTGTAATATAACACAGATACGGATCATAGTCATCAGGAATCCCTTCGAGCTTATAGCAGATCACAGGTTTCCCTGATCTCAGATACTCCAGTGTTTTGCTCGGGAAGGAATATCTGGTGAAAACGCCCTCAGGAGAACGTGGATTGATCAGCACAGATGCCTTTGCCTGCAAAGCAAGGGCTTCTTTTTGCGGAACAAAGCCATAAAACTTGATATTGCTGTGCTTGGCTGCGATGTCCTGCACTTCCTGCTGAAGACTGCCATGTCCGCAAATCCAAAGCTCGTATTGAGGCCTTTGAGAGAATGCCTGCAGAAGCTCCCGGATTCCAAGATCCGGTTCGAGCGTTCCTGTATAGAGTGCAGTGAAATTGTCACAGGTGATGTTTTCTTCTGAAGCCTCCGGTTTTGCCTGAATCAGTCCTTCGATGACAGTATACGGTTTATGTGAAATTTTCAATGCTTCCGCCATAGGGTCGGTGAGCAGGATAAAACCGTCCATCTTCTGGCAAAGTTCCATGCTTTTATTTCCGCGAAGATACTCGAGCTTTTTCATCAGCCCTTTTCGCCCGGATGCAAGACCGAAATCGTTAGGCAAATCTGTTACAATAACCGCAGCTTTCAGATCGTGATAACGCTTTTTAAGATGAGCAACCGCCTCCATATAAGGCAGATACTGAGTATAAAGCAAAAGCGTTCTGTTCTGCGGATTCATTTTGACCCAACGTTCAATTTCGCGGATGGCTCCAATCCTGCGCCCCGTCTGCTTGAACCACGGGAGATTGATACCTCCAAGCTGACAGATCGTACCATCATGCGTACCTTTGCGAAGGAACAACTGGCGATATTGCAGCGGAAAAATACCAACCGGCAGTGAATTGAGAATATCCAGCTTCTCATCACCGTTTAAATTACTTCTGATTCCGTCAACAAAAGCCCACTGATAGTTGTTAATCTGATTCTGAAGTTTGTCTTTTGCATTACGGGTTACTTCGTCGATCTGGTCCTGCGGATACAGGAGCGATAACATGAGAATATTCATGAGCAAATCTCCTTATATAGCTCCAGATACGAGTGGAAAGTTGCATCACAATCAAATGCCTGCGCACGTTTCTGACAGCTTTCCCCCATCTCCTTGCCATTGCATATCATCTGGATCGCGTCGCAGAACCCATCCAGATCCCCTTGCTTTACAACCATACCGCAGGTTTCATCCACAGCCTCCGGGCATCCGCCTGTTTCAAATACCACCACCGGCGTCCCACAGGCAAGTGCTTCGAGATTGACCATTGGCATGTTGTCTTCAAGCGTCGGATTTACAAAGCAATCGGCTGTCGTGTACCACGCTGCCAGTTCTTCCGTACTGGAGGTATGCTGAAGGCCAAGCACATTAGCAGGAAGAGCTTGAATTTGCTCTAGCTCCAAACCAACGACGACAAAATGATATTCTGTACCGAGCTTTTCGGCGGCCTGACAGATATACTTGAGGCCTTTCCGTTCGTCCCATTCCGAAGCTACTGCCAGACAAACCTTTTTATCCTGAAGCTTGTATTCTGCACGCAGCTGACTGGAAACAGGATGGAACGTGTGAAGGTTGACACCGTTCACAATGACCCGAACCGGATAGGTGCCCATAAAGGAAGCAGAGAGAGGTTTCGTCATCCATTGGCAAGGAGCAACGAAAGTAAGATTTTTCAGCTTGGTAAACCAGGCCTTTTTGTTGCGATAATTTCTGCGCGAGCCGTCCACTCCGATACAAACAGGATAGCTTTTCTGCTGCGGACAATGCCTGCATTCCTGCTTCCATTTTTCACAGCCGGAATAATCGAAATATGCGCAGTGACCAGTAAAAGGCCAGCAGTCATGAAGTGTCCAGATTACCGGGATTTCTGCTTTTTCCAAATAATCGAACAACAACCGGAAATTCAGATAGCATCCGTGGATGTTATGAAGATGGATCAAATCCGGATGAAAATCTTTCAGATCATGGATCAGCTTTCTGGTCGCCCAAAAGCTTCCGTAGCCTTCAGCATCTAAAAGTTTACGGATTACAGCATGAATTTTTCGTCCCAATGGATTTCCAATACGGTAGGCAAAAGAATGGGAATCATCCGATATTTCCGGAACACCGTATCCAATCAGGCATTCTCCCCCATCTTTTTCTACAAGTCTGGCAATTTCAGCAGCAATACGACCTGTGCTCTTCACACCACAGAAGGTGTTGAGCTGAAATACACGCATGCTTATTCTCCTCCTGCAAGTTCGAGCAGCATTTTTTCGAGCTTATCCATGTGATGGGCTTTTGTGAAGTATTTCTGATAGTACTCTGCACCGTTTTGCCCAAGCTTTTCATGATCAGAATGTGACATAAACCGACGTACAACAGCAGCAAATGCTTCAGGATCATCAGGAGGCGCGCAGAAACCGCATTCTGCCTTTTCGATCACATAGGCAGCTTCTCCTGCGATGGATCCAAGAACCGGCTTTCCTGCTGCCATATAACCCTGTACTTTACCAGGAAGCGTATCATTGACGCTGATGTCATCGCGCATACTAACCAAAAGAGCATCCGCCATGGCATAGTAGGTCGGCATCTCCTCCAATGGCTTCCTTCCATAGAAGGTGATCCTGTCACCAAGCTCCAGCGTTTCTGCAAATTTTAGACAGTTATCATAATTTGAACCGTCACCGACAATATGCCATCTGACTGGTTCATCGCGCAGTAAAGAAGCCGTCTGTACAAAGACCTCAACAGACTGCATTTTTCCAATATTACCCGCAAAAACCAGATGACAATAGCCATCCCGTTTTTTCGGAGTCAACGGTTGGCTGAAAACATCATCGGCAAACTGCGGCATGTAATGCTCATCGTCAACTTCAATATTATGAACATTTTTGAGATAGGCCTGAAAACGCTTGGACGAATAAATCAGAGAGTCCGCTCTTTTATACACCCAACGGCTGACTGGCTTCATAAAGCGATACAAAAGCGAGTTTTCACCAACGTTCATCGCAGCAAGGCACGCAGGCCAGATATCCAGCACATAAATCATATACTTTTTGGATGTGAAGCAGCGAAGTAATGCCGCCGGGAGACTCATCAGAACCGGAGAAGTAGAGAAAGCATAGATGACATCATAGTCTCGCTTTTTTAAAAGAGCTTTGATACTGGCTGATACCATATAGCTGACGTAATTGATCGCCAACCCGATCTTTCCAGGTCTGCGGCCAATTTCAAAACACCGCCGAATTTCTACACCGTTTCGGAATTGCTTCCGATTCTTGAAATGACGGTATTCTTCCGGAATAATACCGGTCGGATAATTAGGTAAGCCAACAAGCGCGGTCACCTCATGACCGCGCTCTGCCAGAGCCTCGCAAATCTCTGTTACACGAAAATTCTCCGGCCAGTAATGCTGGCAAATGACCAATACTTTCATTGTTGCTTACTTGCGGCTTGCTGCCTCGGCACGTTCCAGAAGCAATGCAGCTTCCTTGGCCGCGCGCTCAAGAACAAGCTTGGCATTGAGCGTTGTATATTCTTCATCGCGGTACAGCACCTTGCCATTGACCATGGTCATGCGTACATCGCTGCCCTGAGCAGCGTACACAAGATTGCTTTCCATGTCATTGCAGGGTACCATATGTGCCTGATCGATATCAATCAGGATCAGATCGGCAAGATATCCTGCCTTGATCAAGCCGAGATTTTCATAGCCAAGTGCCCGGGCGCCGTTACTCGTAGCCGCAGCGATGGTCTGCGCAGGAGAAACCACGGTGGGATCCAGCGTCGTACCCTTCTGAAGCATGGGCATGAGCTTGATCTCTTCCCACAGATTCAGGTTGTTGTTGCTGGCAACGCCGTCGGTGCCAAGGGTAATACGGCAGCCTGCTTTCAGCATCTTGCTGATGGGAGCAATGCCGCTGGCGAGTTTCAGATTGCTGATGGGATTATGCAGCACAACAGCCTTTTTGCGGGCAAAGAGCTCAATGTCTTCGTCAGTAAACCATACACAGTGCGCAGCGAGGACAGGATGCTCCAGCAGTCCCAGCTTATCCAGGTACTGCGGAGGCGTCAGACCGCGACGCTCAAGGCTTCCATCGTAGTCGAGCTTGGTTTCACTTACGTGGATATGAATCGGAACATGATAGGTTTCGGCTGCTTCGCGTACCTTTTCAAGAACCTTCTGCGTGGTAGCGCCTTCGCTGTGCGGGGCGAGTGCAATCCGAATTCTGTCGTCCGCTGCATGGTTCCATTTTTCGATCAACGTAATGTTGGGCAGCAGGTCAGAACAGCTTTCATCAAAATCGACCACACCATGTCCAAGCAGGGCACGCATGCCGCTGTCAAGTACCGCTTCTGCTTCCATGTCCATGTGCATGTACATATCATTGAAGGAAGTGGTGCCGTAACGAAGCATTTCCATGATGCCAAGATCAGATCCTGCGCGTACGGCATCATCGGTCAAATGCTTTTCGATCGGGAAGATCGCTTCATTCAGCCAACGATCCAGCGGGAGATCGCTGCCGATGCTGCGAAGAAGTGTCATAGGCGTATGGGTGTGCATGTTGCACAGACCCGGCATAGCCAGCGCACCATTACCATCAATGGTTTCATCCGCTTCGAAAGCAGGCGCATCCACACGTTTTCCTGCGTAAACAATCAGCTGATCTTCAATCAGAATTTCTGCATCAGCAATAAAAGGAATATGCGCTTCATCGGTCACACCAGGAGTCATGATGATATTTGTAATGCGTGTACGCATAGGGTTTTCCTCCTCTTTTGAGTATGAAAGCATTATACCATAGGCGCTTCCATTTGAAAAGCCATGAAAAAAGAGAGGGATTCGCCTCTCTTTTCTTCAAATGCAATTACAGGATGTAGCGCTTCATATCCATGATCACTTCGTCCTTGCCAAGGTGATCAATGACATAATCTCCATTGATGTTGAGATAAACGTTGGGCATTTCGTCTCCGCCTGCATTGAAACTGATATCCTCAAGCAACTTTTCAAACACGGCGAACAGACGGCGTGCACCGATATCCTCCTTTGTCTCATTCAGCACATAAGCCGCATTGGCAATCGCGTCAATCGCGCTGTCCTCAAAGGAGAGGAAGACCTTATCCACAGCCAGAAGCGCCTCATACTGGCGCGTAAGCGCGTTTTCCGGCTGTGTAAGAATGGCTTTGAAATCATCCTGAGTCAGGCTCTTGAGCGTAACATGTACCGGGAAACGGCCCTGCAGTTCAGGAATGAGATCAGTCACCTTGGCGACGTGGAAAGCACCTGCTGCAATAAAGAGCATGTAATCGGTACGTACGGCGCCGTACTTGGTGTTGACAATACTACCTTCCACAATGGGAAGAATATCGCGCTGCACGCCCTCACGGCTTACATCCGGCCCATGACCGCCGGCCGAACGTCCAGCTACCTTGTCAATTTCATCAATAAAAACGATACCCTGCTGCTCAGCGCGCTGGATAGCCTCCTCACGCACCTGATCCTCATCAATCAGTTTGGAGGATTCCTCTTCCAGCAAAATCTTGCGCGCTTCCTTGACTTTGACGCGACGAATCTTGGTCTTCTTGGGCATCATCCCGCCCATCATATCGCCGATATTGATGGAATTGCCGCCAACCTCCAATTCAGGCATGGCGTCTTCCACTTCGATCTCAATTTCTCGTTCCTCGAGCTGGCCGCTGCGAAGCTGCTGCAGGATGTCTTCACGACGGATCGCAAGCTTCTCCTGTTCCTCGCGAGGAAGCTCGGGTTCCTTCTTGCCGGGGTTCATCAGGAACTCAAAGGGATTAGAAGGACCCTTCTTGGGCGGATTTACCAGAAGCGACGCCAGCCGATCCTCAGCAAGAACAGAGGCGCGGGTCTCTACACGCTTGGCATATTCACTGCGTACCATGCGAATCGCATTCTCAGTCAGATCCCTGATGATGGATTCCACATCGCGGCCAACATAGCCAACCTCGGTGAACTTGGTTGCTTCGACTTTGACAAAAGGTGCCTTAACCAACTTGGCCAGACGACGGGCGATTTCCGTTTTGCCTACGCCGGTCGGTCCGATCATCAGAATGTTTTTGGGGCTGATTTCGTTGCGAAGGCCTTCGTCCAGCTGAGCACGGCGGTAACGGTTGCGCAGCGCGATGGCCACCGCGCGCTTGGCTTCGTCCTGACCGATGATGTATCGGTTCAGTTCACGAACGATCTCTCTCGGGGTCAATTCTTTCATTGCCTACCTCCTAGAGCGTTTCGACAGTGATATGATCGTTGGTAAATACGCAGATGGAAGCCGCAACCTCCAGCGCCTTTACCGCGATGTCCTCGGCGGAGAGCTCCGTGTTCATCACAAGTGCTCTTGCAGCAGCCAAAGCATAATTGCCTCCGGATCCGATGGCACAAACACCGTCGTCCGGATCGATCACTTCGCCCGTACCACTGAGAATCAGAAGCGAATTCTTGTCCGCCACGATCATCATGCTTTCCAGCTTGCGGGCAATCTGATCGCCGCGCCAGTCCTGCGCAAGATTAACAGCAGCGCGTTCAAGGTTGCCGCCGCACTGTGTGAGCTTTTCTTCAAAACGTTCACACAGGGAAAAAGCATCGGCCACAGAACCGGCAAAGCCTACAATGACCTGACCGTTATACAGCCTGCGCACCTTGCGAGCGGTGGATTTGAAGATGGTGTTTTCCCCCATTGTTACCTGACCGTCACCCGCGATGGCGACATGACCGCCGCGTTTAACAGCACAAATGGTTGTACCCATCATTGCCATAGGATTACCTCCCAGCAGATTTAGTTGTTGTTCAGATTGGAGATCCATTCGCCAATCTTCAGCCCGGCATACTGATCCAAATGCGCTTCAATAGCATATTCAGGCTCGCCGTTCGCATTAACCGTACGGTCATCCATCAGAATGCGGTTGAGTCCACGGAAGCTCTTGTAGGCATACAGCGGTTTATAAGTGCCCACAAGCTGATTGAGCTGCTTTACGCCATCGTCTTCGTTAATAATCGGATCGTTTCTGCCCTGAATGAAATAAACCGGCTTACGAAGATTCTTGATCGTCTTGACAAAATCGGTTCTGAGCATCTCCCAGTAGTAGTAACCATTTTTACCAAACAGAGTCAGCTCACGAGCCTTTTCTTCCTTCATGCTGCCCATGTTGCGCACAGCGCTCTTGATCGTATCAGCTTCATTCTTGGACATAGCAGATACGCTGGCTTTATTCTGGTCATAGACAAACTGAAGATAATTCGTACCAGGTGCACCAACAAGAATCATTCCAGCAATGTCAACCTCAGATTCTTTGACGATTCGCGGAACCATATGAGCGCCAAATCCCATGCCAAGAACCACAATACAGCTGGAATCCACCATGGGATGATCGTTGAGAAGTTCAACAGCAGACAAGGCATCAATAATAGCCTCATCAGCAACCGTTTCGATTTCAGCCTCGGGATAGGTATACGTGCACTTGTCATAGCGAAGCGTAGCGATTTCTCTTTCTGCCAGTGTGATTGCAATGTCCTTGAAAAGTGCTGTCTGTCCGATGGTCAAATCACGATCGTATGCACCTTCATCGTGAATCAGAAGGCATACAGGAACAGGATTGCCAGCGGAGGCACTAGCCGGAAGAGTCAGAATTCCCTCAAGCAGATAAGGCGCTGCGCCAACAGTAACCGCTTCCTCAATATAATTAAGGCTCTCTGTTTCGCTGACAACAAACATGTCTTCGCTCATGTTGAGCACTTCTTCCTCTGCTGCAGGAACAAATTCGATGGCCATGATCTCCCAGTCATTTTCTTTGTCCTTATGCGTGAAATACAAGTCAAGATCCTGCTTTTCCATGCAAAGATGAAGCACGTGCGTTTTCAGCTGACGCTCAGGCTCGGCAAAGCTGCGGTAGCTGCCAAGACCCAGAAAACCGCCGGTCATCCAATACAGATCAACCAGAAGGGATTCGTAGGTCTCATTTGGCATATAGCGACGGATCTGAAGGTCATAATATCCATAGAGGCGTTCCATGGATTTACCCGCTACATAGTCCAATGCGTACTGTCGAACTGTTTCTTCAGTCCACACAGGCACATTGTCTTCCATTTGCTTAGCGGCAGCAAAGGCGGACTGCGGGATCAAACCGATGAGAAGTACCGCCATCATCAATAAAGCCAGAAATCTCTTCATGCCAGAACTCCTTCCGCATCATAAGCATAGCAGTGAATCATTCGTTTGTCCCGTCATTCAGTCCGAACTGTCGGATAACGGAATCCAATTCCTCCAAAGCGCGTTCAGAAATCTTTTCATAGCGCTGCTGCTTGTTTCTGATACGCTTTTCGCCGGGTTTCACATCCAGAGGATCAATCAAACCAAAAGCGCAGTTCATCGGCTGGAAACGCTTGTTGGGCGTGCTCACATAGCGAGCCATAGCGCCAATGGCAGTCTTTCCGCTGAATACAGGAGGTTCTTCACCTTTTTCCCGGAAAGCCAGCGTAAGGCCAACCAGAAGACCGCTGGCAGCACTTTCAACATATCCCTCCACGCCGGTAATCTGTCCGGCAAAAGAAATACGGGGCTGGCTGATGACGCGATAGGTGTCGTCAAGGAAGCCAGGGCTGTTGAGGAATGTGTTGCGGTGCATTACGCCGAGACGGGCAAATTCGGCATTTTCCAGACCAGGAATCATGCTGAAAACACGGCGCTGCTCTGGATAGGTCAGACGGGTCTGGAAGCCAACGATGTTGTAAAGTGAACCAGCGAAATTATCGCGTCTGAGCTGTACAACAGCAAACGGTTCCTTTCCAGTACGAGGATCCTTCAGACCAACCGGTTTGAGCGGACCGAAAGCGATGGCCATATCTCCGCGCTTGGCCATGCTTTCGATGGGCATACAGCCTTCAAACACAGACTTTTCTTCAAAACCGCGTACTGCGACCGTTTCAGCGGTCTGCAGTTCATGAACAAAGCTCATGTAGGTTTCTTTGTCCATGGGACAGTTCAGATAATCCGCGCCGCGCTCATAACGTGACATGCAGAAGACCTTATCCATATCGAGACTATCAGCTGTAACGATGGGCGCTGCTGCATCGTAGAAGTGCAGCGTGGACAGACCCTCCATCCGGCCGATAGCTTCCGAAAGCGCATCGCTGGTCAGCGGACCGGAAGCAATCACAACCGTTCCTTCTGAAGGAATCTCAGTGACTTCCTCCGCATGTACCGTAATCAGAGGATGACTTTTGATTGCGTTGTCAATTTCAGCTGAAAAGCTGATGCGGTCTACCGCCAGCGCTCCGCCAGCAGGAACAGCCGTCTTGTCTGCGGCGCGCATGATCAGCGAATCCAGTTTGCGCATTTCTGCCTTGAGAAGGCCAACAGCATTGGTCAGACGGTCGCTTCTGAGACTGTTGCTGCACACGAGCTCGGCAAAAGTATCCAGCGTCTGTGCAGGCGTTTTGCGATGAGGCTTCATTTCATACAGATCCACATGGATTCCGCGTTTGGCGAGCTGCCAGGCCGCTTCACAGCCAGCGAGTCCGCCTCCGATTACCGTTACGCTCACGGTATCATCCTTTCTTGTAAAACGGGATTATTCTTCAGTTTCTTCCGCCTCAACGGTGGTCTTGTATCGGCAGGTTTCGTTGGCACAGAGGTGGATGGCTTCGCCGCGTTTTCCGCGCTTCTGAACCATATAACTTCCGCACTTGGGACACTTATCAACAATGGGCATCTCCCAGCTGACGAAATCGCACTCAGGATACTTCTCGCAGCCGTAGAATTTGCGATTTTTCTTGCTGGTCTTTTCCATCAGGCGGGAGCCGCACTTGGGACAGGGCGGATCGATATAGTGAAGAATCGGCTTGGCATTGCGGCAGGCCGGGAAGTTGGGACAGGCAAGGAATTTGCCGAAGCGTCCCATCTTGTAAACCATCATGGCGCCACATTTGTCACAAGGTACATCGCTCACTTCATCCTTGACTTCTACCTTTTCGATTTGTTCTTCAGCAACCTTCAGCATATCAACAAAATCAGGATAGAAGTCGCGGAGTATATCGCGCCACTCAATATTGCCTTCTTCGACAGTGTCGAGCTTGTCTTCCAGAGAAGCCGTGAATTCAGTATCGATGATGGAACCAAAGTATTCGGTCATCATATTGTTGACCATGCTGCCGAGTTCCGTGGGATACAAACGCTTTTTTTCACGGGACACATAGCCGCGGGAAATAATCGTGGTAATGGTAGGAGCATAGGTACTCGGACGACCAATACCCTTTTCTTCCAGCGTCTTGACCAGACTGGCCTCAGTATAGCGGGCAGGCGGCTGTGTAAAATGCTGTTCTGCTTCCACATTGGTAAAAGTGATGGAATCGTTTTCCTGAAGAATCGGAAGAACACTCTCCGGAAGCTCCTGTTCATCATCCGTGCTTTCGACATAAACAGCGCGGTAACCGGCAAACACCATATGCTCACCATAATAGCGCATGGTGCATTCTCCGCCGTTGCTGTCAATGGTCAGTGTCTGGAAAACAGCAGGCTTCATCTGGCTGGATAGGAAACGCGTATAGATCAGACGATAAAGATTGTACTGCTCACGGGTCAGGAACTGCTTTACTGCCTCGGGCGCGTATTCAATATAGGTCGGGCGGATGGCTTCATGGGCATCCTGCGCATTTTTGCGGCCCTTGTACTGATTGGGCGTTTCAGGGCAATACTCAGAACCAAATTGAGCATTGATATGCTGGCGGGCGGCCTGTACAGCTTCATCAGATACGCGAACACTGTCAGTACGGATATAGGTAACCAGACCGACAGTTCCGGCTTTTCCAAGATCAATGCCTTCGTAAAGCTGCTGCACCACCTGCATGGTCTTTGCGGTGGAAAAGTTCAGCTTTCGGCTTGCTTCCTGCTGCAGACTGGAAGTGGTAAAAGGAGGCTGAGGACGCTTGAGCTTTTCGCTGAGCTTGACGGAGCTTACCGTAAAGTCAGCCGCCATGATCTGTTCCTTGGCTGCAAGCGCTTCCTGCTCGTTACGGATCACAGCCTTTTTGCCCTGAATGGAAACGAGCTTGGCTTCACAGGTCATCTTTTTACCCTTGGCATTCTGGGCCGTAAAGGCAGCAGAAATATCCCAGAATTCCTCCGGAATGAAGGCTTCGATTTCCTGCTCGCGCTCTACCACCAGACGGGTCGCGACGCTCTGAACACGGCCGGCGGACAGACCTTTCTTCACCTTTGCCCAAAGCAGCGGGCTGATTTTATAACCAACCAGACGGTCGAACGCACGACGCGCCTGCTGTGCATCCACGCGGTCCATATCGATGGGACGCGGATGTTCCAGTGCTTCCTTGACAGCCTTCTTTGTGATCTCGTGGAACTCGATTCTGCACGGTTTGGTCGGATCGATGTCGAGCGTATGAGCCAAATGCCAGGAAATTGCCTCACCTTCGCGGTCAGGGTCAGTTGCGAGATAAACGCGCGAAGCTGTCTTGGCTTCCTTTTTAATTTTCGCTAGAATGTCTCCCCTGCCGCGGATGGTGATGTACTTCATGGCAAAATCATTTTCAGCATCCACACCCAGCTGGGACTTGGGCAGATCGCGCACATGTCCCTGAGAAGCCTCTACCTTATAGCCTTTTCCCAAAAATTTTTCAATGGTTTTTGCCTTGGCAGGCGATTCCACAATGACCAGTTTCTGTGCCTTCGTGGTTGTAGCCATCAGTCAAATCCTCCTCTATAGCCTTGCCGATAACGGCAGATAAAAGCGATTTCCAGCCTCACGCTGAACAACGCCTAAAATTTCCAGCGTTCCCAGCTCTGTGAGCAATTCCGCAGCTGTACAGTCAAGCCGTTCAGAAAGTTCCTGCGGATTCAATCTTTCCAGCTTCAGCTTGGATACAATCCTTTGCTGAAGCGGCGTAAGCGGAACAAGAGTCTGTTCAGAAACGGTTTTCTTTTGAAGACCCAGATCATCGAGAAGTTCTTCAGCGCTTGTTACAATACGCGCACCTTCACGCAGTATGGCGTGAGGTCCTTCGCTGCCAATCGTACCTACATATCCGGGAACAGCAAACACTTCACGTCCCTGCATCAGCGCTGCATGCACCGTATGCATGCCTCCGCTTTTGATTCTTCCCTCTACAAAGACCACACCCTGACTCAAACCGGAAATGATTCTGTTGCGGTGCGGAAAATGAAAAGGCATAGGTCCTGCATCCAACGGATATTCGCTGATAACTAGCCCGATTCCTCCTGCGATTCTTCGAAGGAGCGGAGTATGCTCGGGCGGATAAGGTACATTGATGCCGCTTCCAAGCACGCCAACGGTACATCCACCGGCCTGCAGCGATGCCTCATGCGCAGCTGCGTCGATACCACGTGCCAGTCCGCTTACCACGCATACGCCCGCATCACAGAGTCCTCTGGCCAGTGAAGCAGCCATGTCGCGGCCATACTGACTGGAACGTCGTGTTCCAACAAGCGCAACCATAGGCTTCTGGAGGCAGTTCAGTCTTCCGGCGTAATAGAGCAGATACGGTGGATCCTGAATGCTCGAAAGCAGCTCGGGGTATTCAGGATCATCGCGGAAAAGCAGATGAACATTCTTCAGGTTGATTTTCTCCTGCAGCCCGTCCACTGCGTCTCTGGTGTGAAGGCGCTGGAGAAGCGCATGCGTATTCGGTTTAAACCTCGGCCCATTTTCACTGCCGAAAGCCTCCCAGATCCCTTGAGCAGATTCATACTCTTCAAACAATTTCTGCACGTGGCCCGGAGGAACTTCGGCAGCCGACAGCCAGAGAAGACATTTGTGTTCTGCCGTCAGAAGCATTCTTTACCTCCAGTATCTTCCCTCAACATTTCGGTACTGAATTGCCTGCGCAACATCCGCGGTTTGAATCAGGTCGTGTCCGGCAAGATCTGCAATGGTTCTGGCAACCTTGCGGATACGGCCATACGTTCTCATCGAAATATGAAAACGTTCTACTGCCTGATGAAGAAGTGTTCTGGCCGATGGCTCCATCTGACAGTATTTTTCTATTCCACGCTGATCCAGCTGTGCATTGCAGAAAATGCCAAGCTTTGCATAACGCTCCTGCTGGATTTTTCTTGCTTTCAGCACGCGCTGGCGCACCGTGAGACTGTCTTCCTGTTCGCCGGTGGTTTCGATTTCTTCAATAGAAACAGCGTCCATCTCCACCTGAATATCAATTCGATCGAGCAGCGGGCCGCTAATCCGACCAAGATAACGTTTGATTTCATTAGGTGAACAGCTGCATTGCTTGTGCTTACTGCCGAGGTTTCCGCACGGACAGGGGTTCATGCCTGCAACAAGCATACAGTGGCTCTGAAACCGGCTTTGACCTGCCACACGGGTGATGTTGACAAAACCATCCTCAAGCGGTTGTCTGAGAGCTTCGAGCGTCGCGCGCTGGAACTCAGGCAGTTCATCCAGAAACAGTACGCCGTTATGTGCCAACGACACCTCGCCGGGTTTTACTCTGTTTCCGCCGCCAATCATGGCTGGCATGGAGATATTGTGATGAGGAGAACGGAAAGGACGCTGCGTCATCAGTCCCTCGTTGTCTCCCAATTCACCGGCTGCAGAATGAATCAGTGTTGTTTCAAGCGCTTCCTGATAGTTAAGAGGCGGAAGAATACCACTCAGGCATCTGGCGAGCATGGTTTTGCCGCTGCCAGGAATACCGACCATAAGCAGGTTGTGTCCGCCGGCTGCAGCAACTTCGAGTGCTTTTCTGGCCGTTTCCTGTCCTTTGACAAATTTCAGGTCATTTGAAATCGGTACGGCAGAGAGCAGCTGGTCGTACAAAACATGAGGCTGACTTTGAAGTCTCTCCCTTCCAGCAAGATGATCGCATACCTGCTGCAGGGTATCTGCGGGATAGATGTCGATGTTATCGATGCATTCGCATTCACGCGCGTTCTGCCTCGGCAGAATCAGGCTCTTTTTTCCCTGCTCTGCGGCAGTAATGGCCATGCCCAACGCACCGCGTACTGGCATCAGCTTTCCCTGCA
Organism: Clostridia bacterium; assembly: GCA_017938645.1. Next base: position 29,290 of record JAGBBE010000101.1, on the reverse strand, counting down.
AAGAGAGTTCTCCAAACAATACAGTCTCCTCAAGTTGAGAAAAGGCGTCTGGCTGTGCAGCTGATAAAAGTGCGATGGCGATAGCGAGATCGAAGGCGGTACCCTCTTTTTTAATATCAGCCGGGGCAAGATTGACTGTAACCCTTCCGAGAGGAAAGGAATAACCGCTTACTGCTATCGCGGCCCTGACACGGTCGCGGCTTTCTTTGACTGCAGCGCTTGGAAGGCCGACGATTTCGAAACTAAACATACCCTGGGTAATGAAAGCCTCTACTTCAACCAGAAAGCCATTCACACCGTTCAGCCCACAGGCATAGGTTTTAGCCAGCATTTCGCCGCCTCCTTTTGTGTGGAATCAATAATACAACCGCGAGAACCACTTCATGGCATCCAGCCATTCCGTGTTTGTGAGAACACCCGATGCATACGGGAAGAACATCACAAAGAACACGGTTGCCCCGAGCAGATATACCGAAATCATCACCCAACGATGGTGCGTTTTGCGAATCTGACCGATAAACCATGCGGTAGAGAGAATAATGAACGGAACACTCGCAAAGTAATGGTACATATACATGCTTCTGGGCACCAGCATCCACGGCAGGTACTGCGCCAGGAAGCCGATCACAATCACAAAGAGCGTCAGATCGCCATTCCCCTTTTTAAGAGCAAAGCCCTTCCTGCTGATGGACATATGACGTAAAACCCAAAGCACTAGAACACCAGCCATAGCAAAGGCACCGATGTAGAACACCCACGGATTTCCGAAACACATGATAGTGGATGCAAATCCGGAAGGTTCATAGTGATCCTGAACATACCAGATGGGTTTCAGTATGAAAGGCCACTGCCACCACGGAGACTGGAAGGGATGATCCATACCAAGTCCCGGTGTGGAATGATAAGAAAGCATGTTTTCCTGCGTCTGAATTACGCGAGCAATCGTAAACGGACCACCGGGAGAAATTTGCGGAATGTAGCTGAGAACATAGATCACGCATGGAATCAGCACGAAGAACACTACGCAGAAGCCGCACGTAATCAGGATGCGCTGCATGGTGTGGTTCTGTGCATTCCGGAGACGTGCACGCAGCTTTTCATTCTCAGTCTCGAGTTCATAACTGAGCATGCTGGCACGTGCCTGACGCCAAACAGCAGAGAAAAACAGAACAGCAAGACCGACTGCTGAATAAGCGCCCGTCCATTTGCTGGCAATGCTCAGTCCCATGAACAAGCCTCCTAGGAACAGCGGACTCAGACTGCGGCAGAAGGCCCTCGTGAAAATCCTGCTGTTTTCACCATCTTTAAGCGCAAACAGATCCATCTGCATATAGCGAACCATGCACAGATAGCTCAGCAGAATAAACAGAAGCGGGAAGGAGTCAATCGTTGCAATACGCGTCTGGGTGAAATGCATCAGATCCAGCGCAAACGCCGTCATGGCAACAAATGCTACAGAACGCTTCTTCGTCAGCTGCAATGCCAGCAGATAGAGCGCAGGCAGCATCAATACGCCGATCATCGCGCCAGCAAAACGCCATCCGAACGGAGTCATGCCGAAGATGGCCACGCATATGGACATCAGCAGTTTTCCGAGCGGAGGATGAGTCCACTCATAGGTAATTTCGCCGTGGAGGTTGTGATATGCTTCGCGTGCGTGATAAATTTCATCGAAATACATGCTGTTGAACCAGCCGGGTTCGCCGACACAGCTTGCATTTTCATCAATCAGATGTTCTGCAGGCTTGGGTTCATCCAGCAGATCCGACTGAGCTCCTGTGTGATCAACTAACGTCATGGGAAGATTTTCACCATTGCGGTCACGAGCAACAATCTCCCAGAGATTCAGTCCGCTTTCACAGGCGTTGACACGCAGATAGCGGGCATTGAACCACTCGATGTTGTTTGCTGCATCGCCGGTGAACTGGATTTTTCCTGTGTCGTCGGTATAGGACTCAACAGTATAGTGCCACTGCCAGCACATTCCCTCTCTCATCTGGCACGGATACTGTGCACTCCAATTTTCACCATCATTGCTGACGGAAATAGAGAAGTTGTTGTAACTGACGCCTGCATAGTACAGAACGCTGAATTCCTTTTCTTCGCCAAGATCAAACACAACTTGTTCATCGGGCGAAGTGGAGACCCAGGCCGTCTGCGGTGCAGTTTTTGCACCAAGATTGGTAAATGCAAGAACAGCATAAAGGACTGTAACTGCGCCGATCACGACATAATCGCGCAATGCAAGATGAAGTCTGGCATCTGCCGGAGAAACGAGCATTCTGCGATACCCCTCAGGAATATCATTCATCTCCTCGGCTTCATCCATAACAGGAACCGACTTTACACAGCTGGCACGCAGCCCACGAATGCCAAGCAGCATCCCCCATCCGCACAGCAGCAAGTTGATAACACAAAGCGTATCGTTTACTGCATTTGTATCTGGATTCAGATGTCCCTGTTCTGCGCCGAAGAGAACTGCATTATCAAGTACGATGGCTGTGTTGATGAAGGTTGTTACGGCAAAGCCTCCGAACAGCCACAGCACACGACGATCCCGCGTGGTCACATAGGTCATCAACAGCAGCAGAAGCGCAGGGAAAAGATAGCGTTCGTGCACCTTAACGCCAAGCACATATACGCCGATCAAAGCTAAGGCCATGTAAAATGTAAGCAGACCCGTTTGATGATCCTCCCACATGCAAAGGATCGCAAACAGATAGACCGCCGCCATCATGACATAGCCATACAGGGAATACGTTTCTCCAACAAAACCGAGTACAAGATGGACCGAGCCTGTTAAAAGAAACAGAATGGCAATCTTAAAAGCCTTTTCGGCACTGCAGATGTGCGAACTGCTACGCTTGAACAGCAGGGCGATACCGCATCCAATCAGAATACCAGCCGTCACAAAAGAGAGCCAAAGCGGTACCAGTTGATCGAGTCCTCTCCAGTTTGCACCGATCAGATAATAAAGATTGGCGGTATTCAGCGTGGCATAAGCATACGAGGAAAGTGTTTCCCCATACAAGGCAAACAGCCAGCCAACAGGATTCTCCTGCTTCAGAGAAAAAGGAATAACAATCAGAAGTGCGCCTGCTATCGCTGCAACTGCGCCAATGCCAACCTGTTTCCATTCAGAAGCACGCTGTTCTTTCTTCGAACTCAGCAGACAGAAGATCAGCATCATTCCGCCAACGGGTGCAAATAACAGCGCCTGCGGTTTGATCAGCGCAGATATCACAAACAACGGAATTGCGACGCTCCATTTACGCTGCATGGCGAAAATGGCCGTAATCATCATAAAGAAACTCAGAACGGAGTCGATCTGTCCCCATGCGGCACCATTAACCAGCGCAGCTGGATTGATCAGACAGATAACAGCGAGCAGACTCGCGCAAAAGTGTCCGAGCTTTTTTTGCGCAAAGCGATACAGCACGCATGCGCTGAGAAGATCAAACATGACCGGCAAAAGTTTTACGATCAGTAGCTGAAGAGAACTTCCGCTGGTGCGAAGCAGCAAACCAACCGGCCAGAGTATCAGCATGGCTCCAGGCGGATAGTCACAGAAATAATCAGGAGCGTAGAAACCAGCAGGACCGCTGCTGGCCATTCGCAGGCTCCACGCTGTAAAGCAGCCGATGTCAACCTGATATCCAGGCACCGCAATCGCAAGATATATGCGCACAGCAATACCCACAATCATGCCGGTTACAAGAATCAGGCGGGACTGCATTCTGTTTCCTGTGTGATGGAGTCTGTTCTGCATAACATGCAGAACAAGCAGAAACAAAACGCCAAAGACAATAAACAGAGCGGTGCTTTTTTCAGATGTTTCACTTTTGGTTGCCGAAGCTTGCTTCTGCGTTCCTGTCGAAGTGTCATACCAGATGGAAGCAACTACGTTTTTCGGAAGCTCATCAACTTTTTCCAGCGAAATATCGTCGAAATAGGCTTTGCCGACACTCTCGGCACTGTAGCCTCCGACTCGTACACCAAAGGTCAGCTTCGTCTGATCCTTGCCCGTTTCGCCATACCATTCCAGATACTGCCACTGTCCCTGCGTATCGAAGAGGCAGTCGGAAAAAGAATAAATATCCTCAATGCCGAAGTTTGCACCGTTGCCGACGTCTTCCATGCCTTCGACAAGCACATAGCCGCTCAGTCGATACAGAGAGTTCGGCTTCACGTCTGCGGTATACACGAAACGAGCATCATTGCTGCTGGCATTATCAATGACTACGCTGTATTGACCGCTGTGAGCCTGCGCATCTGTAACAGCAAGACGGCTATACCCCGCCTGAGTACGATAGGCTTTATCATACCAGCCTTGAGGACGGCCGGAAGAATCGATCTCTTCAAAACTGCCGTTGTAAATCAGATTTTCAGCTGCGTTTGCAGAAAAACACAGGCACAAAAACAAACAAAGAAGTGCAATGGCACGCTTCATTCGGCCACTTCCTTACTCAATGAACTTACCGATAAAAGTTTTTCGATGTTCCGGCGTAGCGCCGTACTGCCTGAGCGCGGCAATGTGTTCCGCCGTGCCGTAACCCATGTTGCGGTCGAGCCCATACTGCGGATAAATCTTCGCATACTCGGCCATCTGACGGTCACGCGTCACCTTGGCAACAATGCTGGCTGCCGCTACGTTGTAACTGGTGGAATCTCCCTTGATAATGGGCATAATCGGGAAAGGCAGATACAGCTGCCTCACGGCGTCCACCACGCACAACGTGGCAGGAGCTTTTTCGGCCGCGCGCTCCATAGCAAGGCGGGTTGCATTAAGGATGTTCATACTGTCGATTTCAGCAGCTGACGCCTCGCCAATTCCAACGTACAGCGCTGATTCCATGATACAGTCGTACATTTCCTCACGGCGTTTGGCGCTGAGTTTTTTGCTGTCGTCAATCCACTCGTAAAGAGGTTCTGAGGGCATAATCACACACGCAGTAACCACACTGCCGAACAAAGGACCGCGCCCGACCTCGTCCATGCCGGCAAGCGAGGTGCCAAAGCCGAGAAGAGATTGGTCGAATGCAACCATCTCACGGAAATGCGCAAGGCGTTTTTCAGACGGTTTCGTCGCCATTGCTGCTTTCCTCCCGGATCAGTCTGGGTGCCTGTTCAAGGGTGATCTTGCCCACCTTGCCCTCTCGGAATTCATCCAGGACCACAGAGCAGGCGCGGTCGTAGTCAAACTCGCCGCCGCGCATCAGAAAACCGCGGCCCTTGCAGACCTCATCCAGAAGCGCATAGTTTTCTGCTTCAGGATTCTTGATTTTGTAGCGTTCCATCGTCCGCTGAGGCATAACCTCCAGCAGATCCTTAAGCAGATTGACGCAAAGCTCGTACTGATCATATACAGCATCTTTGATGGTACCGATATAGGCAAGACGCGTTGCCGCACGCTGATCGTTAAGCTTGGGCCAAAGCATACCGGGCGTATCCAGCACCTCCAGATACGGAGAAACCTTCACCCACTGATTGCTCTTGGTTACGCCGGGACGGTCTCCGGTCTGGGCAACGGTTTTGCCGTACAGACGGTTGATAAATGTGCTCTTGCCGACGTTAGGCACGCCAACCACCATGGCACGCAGCGTTTTCTGAATGCCGCGCCGTTCGTTGCGTTCAAGCACGTCCTTTGCAGCCAGCTCGATCAACTGACGGGCCTGCTTGGTTTTCTGAGCGCTCTTGTCGTACGCCATGGCTTCAATGCCCTGCTGCTTGAAATACTGCAGCCACTGCTGTGTCTTGGCGTTTTCCGCCAGGTCGGCCTTGCAAAGCAGCAGAACGCGACGCTTATGACGAATCAGCTCGTCCAGCGCAGGATTACGGCTGGAAAGCGGAAGACGCGCGTCACACAGTTCCACAACAAGATCTACCTTTACCAACTGGGCACTTAACAGACGTTTGGCTTTGGCCATATGTCCAGGATACCACTGAATATTCAAAAATATCGTCCCCTTCCATGGGTCAAAATGCCTGCATGCAGCAAGCACATCCTATTAAAACATTGTTTGTAAAAAAGCGCAAGGGGATAACTTGCTGAGAACGTGTAAAAAATACGTGAAAAAGCAATGAAAACCCTTATTTCAAAACACTTTTACGAATTATATGAAAAAACGGGTTTTCCTTAAGGAAAACCCGTTTGAAATGCTACGGTTCTCTGGTCAGATATTTCTCCATTACATAACCTTCTGCCGTATCGGTCCGAACTCTTACCCAGCCTTCCTGCGGGCAGCGTTCGAGAACAAGAAGCCGCTGATTTTTATACAGTCTCATTCTGATTTCAGAACTCAGGTTCGGTTCTGCACGCAAGTTCAGGGAACTGTCATCTGCGATTTCAGTCACGGCGGCAAACCACTGGCCATTCTCTGCTTTTAGCGTTACAGGCATCGCAGTGGGTCTTGGCGTCGGAGTTGCTGCTGGTCCCGCAGTTTCGAGCAGCACCTCATCCACTTCTGCGAAATTCACATCCTGATTTTCAAACTGTTTCAGTGTAAGACCCGGATAATAAAACCCCAGAATATCACGATATGTCTTGTGATGTTCCGCCGCCATCTGTTGTGCGCCGCGCTGACTCATGCCAACGCCATGACCATATCGTCTGGCTTCAAGAATGTATCGATCGTTCTTTTCAACAACGCTCCAAATCTCGTTGTCATAATTGCCGCTGATATCCATGCCCAATGTATATTCTGCATCGGGAAAAATGGAAATCTTAAGTACAATGGGATCCTCAAGCGTACGATAGGGGCCAAAGGATTGTTCCGGCTGATCCATAGGTTCTGCAGTCTGTGCTGGTACAGCCGTTTTCTCGGGTGTGTTATCAACCAGAAACAGACTTACTTCTTCTGTATCAGAGTCTACAAGGCGGATCATCGCCTGCTTTTCCCGAATGCTTACGTCTGTATTGATCAGAAGCGTAGTCATAAGTTTGCTTCCCTTGTGCACAGGATCTCCAAGACTCACTTCGTTCACACGATCAACACGTACGTGATCAGCAGTCACATCAGAAATCCGGTCCGTCAGATGTTCGGCAAGCAGCTGACGAAGCTCGTAGGGAGCATCTTTTTTGTAGGTTTTCATGATTTCAAAGGAACGTACAGTGCTCTCGGGATTGGCCACATCGTACGGGTCTTCGCCGAATGTGTAATAGCTGAAATCTCCATCCGTCTCCCAGACAGATTCAACAAGTTCCATCTGTCCGCCGTTGCTCGCCGAGTAATAACACTGCGCCAGATTGCCCTTGAAAAAGCCGCATACGCCGCGGGTTTCACGGACAGCCTGCTCACATCGCGCATTGCCAGGAAGATAGCCTTTGAAAACCTGATCATTGGTGGTGTCAACCACGTCATAAAACCGGTCTGGGTTCTGTTTGCGCAGCGCATACGTACGGGCAGCCACCGCCTGTGCTTTCAGCGCTTCCACCGGAAAGGCTTCGCTCATCTCGTAAGGCACGACGCCGAGCAGATAATCCTCCACGTGGATATTCAAAACCGGTCTGAGGCATCCATTATCGATATCAATCAGCAGGTCTCCCAAATACTTTTCGGGGAAATTGGTGCGATAAAAACCACTTTCACCGTTTTCGCCGACGCCTGCACGAAGCAATGAAGCAGAGGCACCTACATCCTGCACGAGGCCCCGATAATGCAGATAAATGGTGTCATTTCTCAACAGAAAGGTAATCTGACTGCCTTCTTCCATATACATATGGCTGTCTCGACCGCTTTGCAGTAGATACGGAGAAGTCAGCGAAATATCAATCCTGTCCGTCAGATTCATCCGCGTCATCCAGACTCGAATCATCGGATTTCTGGAGCCGGCTGACGGTATTGCTTCATCTGCGCTGCCGAAAAGAGGCGCACACACAACGGAAATCAAAATCATTGAAAGCAAAAGAACCTTGTATTTTCTCAAATGCTTGCGACGAGATACCAGCATGGGTTTCCTCCTCACTGAACTGATATGCACACAAATACAAACGATAATTCTGATCTCATTCTTGCAAATCAAATCTGATCAAATATATGGTATCACGATGCCTGAAAATGCGCAACAAATGTCTTTAGCACATAAGAATTTACCCATCATAACGTGATCACAGGGCGTCCAAACGCCCGTCAACCTGAGTGAGGGTGGTGTATCCATATGCAGTCCGTGTTTTCTCTGGCCTCGCTTTCGTGCGAAGAGAGCGCTGTTATCTGTGATTTGAAAGGAGACGCAGCATTGTGTGAACGGCTTCAGGATCTTGGATTTATTGAAAACGCACGTATAAAATGTCTGTTTTCTGCTTCTTTTGGCGATCCACGTGCCTACCGTATCAAGGATACCGTCATTGCGCTTCGCAAAAAAGACGCTGACACGATCCTTTGTAAAGAAGCGGAGGAGCCATAATGAGCCGTTATCGCGTAGCTCTTTGCGGAAATCCCAACGTGGGTAAAAGCACAGTGTTTAACGCACTGACAGGTCTGAGGCAGCACACGGGCAACTGGGCGGGCAAAACTGTGGAAAGCTCATCCGGAATTGTAAAATCGGCTTCTATGGAATGGGAACTGATTGATCTCCCTGGAGCCTATTCCCTGTTCAGCGGATCACCAGAGGAAGTGGTCGCGAGCGATTATCTGACCTTTCAGCCGCCCGACGCTGTCATTGTGGTCTGTGATGCTGTGTGTATGGAGCGTAATCTGAATCTTGCGCTGCAGATTGCGCAGGCCTGTCCCAAAACCATCCTGTGCGTGAATATGCTTGACGAAGCAAAGAAACATGGACTTTCTATTGACCTGATAAAACTGGAGCGTCTCATAAGTTGTCCGGTTGTCGGTGTAACGGCCAGTAAAAAGGAGGGACTTGATGAACTGATCAGACGAACAAATGATCTGCTCATCAGGCAGAAAGACGAGAAGTGTTTCACCTTCTCATATTCTGATCTTATTGAAAAAGAGATCGCTATGCTTTCTGGTCATATTCCGAAAGCGTTGAACAAACGTTTCGCAATTCTACGAGCACTTGCAGGCAGCAATGACTATATTGATAAACTCAGCGATATATGCGGACAAAACATCAGCGATAAATTCACACGTGCAAAATCCAGATTGCTGCATGCAGGCTTATCCTGCGAGAGCCTGATTCAATTGCTGATTCGCCAAAGTTATGAGCATTCGGAAAAACTCTGTTCACAGGTAATCAGCAGGATTTCTACTTCAAAAGCAGAAGAACGACAGATCAAAATCGACAGGCTTCTTGCCGACAAACGTTTTGGAATACCATTGATGTTTCTGCTTCTTGCGTTGGTTCTGTATATCACGATGACCGGTGCAAACATCCCGTCAGCGTTTCTGAGCCGCTTTCTGACATCACTTGAACCGGCTCTTGCAAAATTTTTGTATCGGATCAACTGTCCTCAATTCCTTTGCGAAATGCTCGTCAATGGCGTGTATCGCGTTACCAGCTGGATCGTAGCCGTCATGCTTCCTCCCATGGCCATTTTCTTTCCGCTGTTTACTCTTCTTGAAGATTTTGGTCTGCTGCCGCGTATTGCCTTTAACCTTGATAAGTGTTTTCAGCGCTGCAACGCCTGCGGAAAACAAGCGCTGTGCATGTGTATGGGATTGGGGTGCAATGCGGTAGGCGTAACAGGATGCAGAATTATTCAAAGCCCTCGGGAGCGGCTGATTGCTATTCTGACCAATTCCCTGATGCCTTGCAACGGACGGTTTCCAACACTGATGGCACTGATAACCATGTTTCTGTGCTGGAACAACGCATCTGCTCTCGGAGCTTTATGGATGTCGCTGCTGATTGCTTTGAGCGTTGCCGTTACATTTGCCTGTTCGTGGTTACTGTCCCGTACAGTATTGAAAGGCGTACCGTCGGCATTTACACTGGAACTTCCGCCTCTTCGCAAACCAAGATTCGCACAGGTTCTGATCCGTTCTGCGCTCGATCGAATACTTTTTGTGCTTGGCCGTGCAATTGTAGTTGCGGCTCCCGCCGGAATGGTGGTCTGGATTGCTGCAAATGTCCATATCAATGATCTTTCTCTCATCCGTCATGCTGCCGGATGGCTTGAACCAGTAGGAAGGCTGCTTGGAATGGATGGCGTAATTCTCCTTGCTTTCATCCTTGGATTCCCAGCCAACGAGATCGTACTTCCGCTTATGATGATGATCTATCTTGATCAGGGACAGCTGATGGAACTACAGGGCCTCGAGGCGTTTCGGGCACTCCTTGAAACGAATGGATGGACGCTGACAACCGCTGTCTGTGTTACGCTGTTTACTCTGTTTCATTGGCCGTGTTCCACAACAACGATTACCATTTACAAAGAAACACGTAGCCTGCGCTGGACTGCAGGAGCCATACTTCTCCCGATGCTTACAGGTTGCACGCTTTGTCTTATTGTTTCCTTTATCAGTCGGATGCTGTTCTGAATGGCTTTAGGATTGCTTTTTTTGCAAAAACAAGGTATGATATATTCTTGGTACGAATCTTTATGCTTTTTCCGCGAAAAAGGCAATAGAATACATTTTTTGGAGAGGATGGTTTTCTCATGGCAAGAGGCAATCATTTTAACGGCTTTGGCGGAGGCGCAAACATGCAGCAGCTGATGCGTCAGGCCCAGAAACTGCAGGAACAGATGACCAAGGCTCAGGAAGAGCTTGACGAGCGCGAGTACAGCGCTCAGGCTGGCGGCGGAATGGTCACCGTTACCGTAAGCGGCAAGCGCGAACTGAAGTCTCTGGAAATCAAGCCCGAGTGCGTTGATCCCGACGACATCGAGATGCTGCAGGATATGATCCTGGCTGCTGTCAACGAAGCGCTGCGCGTTGCCGAAGAAACCCGCAACAACGAAATGTCCAAGCTCGCCCCGGGCATGGGAGGCATGTTCTAAGCCATGGCTCAGCAGCTCGAACCCATCGCAAAGATGGTAGCTCAGCTTTCCCGGCTTCCCGGAATCGGTCAGAAAAGCGCACAGAGGCTAGCCTATCATATTATCGGCATGCCGCTTGAAGATGTTCGCGAACTGGCTTCGGCTGTATATCAGGGCCGCAAAGCAATCCGCTACTGCGAAGTATGCGGTAACTACGCTACCGATTCGCTGTGTGATATCTGCGCAGACGACAGAAGGCGCAATGGACAGATCTGCGTGGTTCGTGATCCGCGTGATGTAGCCGCCATTGAGCGTATGCGAGATTTCCGGGGTACCTATCACGTGCTGCACGGTACGCTTTCTCCCATGGACGGTATCGGCCCTGAGGATATCCGTATTAAGGAACTTCTCACCCGGCTGCAGGACGACAGTGTGAAGGAGATCATTCTGGCGACAAATCCCGATATCGAAGGCGAAGCAACCGCAGCTTATATCGCGCGCCTTGTGAAGCCCATGGGACTGCTCGTTACCCGAATTGCACATGGCGTGCCTGTTGGCAGCGATCTTGAATACGCAGACGAAATCACGCTTTCCAAAGCGATGGAAGGTCGGCGCGAAATGTAATAACGCCTGTACCGGTGCATCTTATGAAAAAAGACCGTCGCTTGAATGTGACGGTCTTTCTTGTACGAAAGGAGGCTTTCAGATGAATCAAAGCAGCATTCTGCTTATTTCAGCAGCGCTTCTGGCCCTGTGCTTTGTAATGCTGATCGTTGTGCTCTTTGTGCTTGCTTCCCATCGAAGAAAGAATGTAATGGCTATTCAGCGGGTCGAAAAACACCTCAGCGAAAGCCTGCAGCTTCTCGAAGAGGCGCAGTACCAGCAAGCAGCGATCCAGCGTGAAGAGTATCTGCGCAGCCTGCACCAGCTGAATGAAAGCCTTGTGAACACGTTCAGCAATCTGAGCCGGACGCAAAACGATCATATGAACGCTGTCATCAGACAGAGCTACGACAATGCTCAGGCTTTTGATCAGCGTCAGCAAAACCTGCAGCAGATGGTTGCCGAAAATCTTCGTCAGATGGAAGTTCGCATGGAAAACCTGCGCCGCACGACAGATGAAAATCTCCGGAATCTGCGTGATGAAAACGCAAAAAAGCTGTCTGAAATCCGTTCGACCGTGGATGAAAAGCTGAACGAAACGCTTGAAAAGCGATTAAGCAGCAGTTTTTCTCAGGTCAGCGAACGTCTGGAGCAGGTATACAAATCGCTTGGAGAAGTACACAGCCTTGCCAGCGGCGTAGGCGATCTCAAAAGAATGCTCAGCAATGTGAAAACGCGCGGCGTATGGGGTGAAATCCAGCTCGGCGCGCTTCTTGAGCAGGTACTTACAGAAAACCAGTACAAACGCAATGTGGCTGTTGTTCCGCATTCCAGCGAGCGAGTCGAATACGCCGTCTGCCTGCCCGGACGAGAGGACGGGGTTCCTGTCTATCTGGCAATTGACAGCAAATTTCCGCAGGAGGATTATGCACGGCTGGCCGAGGCTGCGGAAGAAGGCAATCAGGAAGCTGTGGAATATGCTCAAAAAGCGCTTCTGGCTGCAGTACGCACGGAGGCAAAGCGCATTGGCAAATACATCGCACCTCCTTATACCACGGATTTTGCCGTTATGTTCCTGCCGTTGGAAGGATTGTATGCAGAAGTCATGCGTCACTCCGATGCAGTTGAGTCCATTCAGCGCGAGCAGCGGATTCTGATTGCAGGCCCAAGTACCCTCTTTGCTCTCCTCAACAGTCTGCAGATGGGATTCCGGACGCTGGCGATTGAAAAACGATCCGCAGAGGTCTGGAAGCTGCTCGGAGCGGTTAAAAGCGATTTTGCCGGATTTGCCGCACTGCTTCACAAGACACAGGAAAAGCTTCAGCAGGCGACTGACAGCATCGATACCGCCTTTGTCAAAACAAGAAATATCGAAAAACGTCTCAGAAATGTGGAAGCACTTGAAACCAACGAAGCACAGAAGATGCTTTCAAACGATGAAGAAGCCTGAAAATACCCGGTCTGCACACCAAAAGCAGACCGGGTATTCCTTATTCAAAATCAAAAATTCCACCTTCCAGCGCACTTCTGGCTGCAAGGATATACCGACTGGTATCCAGCGGATCAACATTGCGGCGTCTGGCTGTAGCCCCGAGTTCAAGGGCACATTCTTCATACCCGTGCAGACGTACACTCATCGTGCCTCGGCCTCCGGTTGCGGCTGCAAGCGTGGTGGAATAATCCAGACTGGTTGCGACGGGAAGCAGCGCTTTAAGGACGGCGCGATCTCCTTCGAAAACCGTTTCCTTGACTTCTCCGCGCATCTGGTTGACATCGCTCATGATGCGGCCCACGCAATCCTGCGGTACAATAAAACGCACATCCAGAATCGGCTCAAGAAGCACGCTTCCACCCCGCCTGAGTCCGTCCTGAATTCCCATGGGCGTTGCAACGATGAAATCCAGTGGATGTGTATGGAACTGGTGATGATTGCCGCCTACCAGCGTAATCTTAACATCTGTAACCTGCCAGCCGAGCCTGCCCTGTGCAAGTGCTAACGGAAGTGCCTGCTCAACCTGATGCTGATAGCGCGCAGCAATTTCTCTTACCGGAACAACGGAAGTGAAACTGATTCCGCTTCCGCGCGGCGCTGGTTCAATCTCAAATTCCATGATTGCCCAGCAGGGCTTGGGCATGGTATATGCAACAAAACCCGTCGTCTTTTTTGCGATGGTTTCCCGATACAGGATCGCCGGTTTAGTAAAGCGGACGTCGAGATCAAAACGTGTTTTCAGAAGTTCTGCAAGGATTTCCAACTGAATGGTTCCCATCACATTGAGATGCTGTTCATTCAGCGAACGTACAAATTTTGCCTGAAGAAGCGGATCTTCGCCTGAAAGAATTTCGCAGGCCTGACGGAGTTTTTGCATATCCTCCTCTTTTTCAGGCAGCACCTGCACTGTAATCAGAGGCGTACGCAGCCTGCCCGGTTCAACGCGTCTGGGAAGTCCGTCGTCAGAACCGATCACCTGCCCGATCTGCACATCTCCGAGTCCGTAAACAACGCCGATTTCGCCTGCTTCCAGACGATTGACACTTTCCCCGTCAACCGTCCTGATCTGGTTGATCTTAAGCTGAATGTATTTCGTCTCGCCAGTCAGAGGATCGACACCGGCAGGCAGCGTAAGAGGCATGCGCGTCTCAATATATCCGCCATACAGTCGAACCCAGACTCCGCGTCCAAGCAGCCGATCCTGCTGTGCGGCAAAAACGACCGCAGATAGTTTTTCTGTTGTCTTTTCAGGTTCAGGCAGACATTCCAGGATTGCATCCAGAAGGACTTCGACTCCTTCATCTTTCAATGCAGAGCCTGTATATATGGGATAGGATTTGGCTTGAACCGCCAGTGTTTTCATATGCTTCAGAAGTTCGTCTGCTGATATCTCATCACCGAGAAGATAGCGTTCCATCAGTTCGTCATCAGCCGAATAGACAACGTCAGCGATCTGCTCCGTGTCCTCCATAAGTGCGGCAGCCGGAGAAAGCATACGCCGGATCTGCTCAGTCACGCGCAATGCATCAGCACCTTCGCGATCCATTTTGTTTACAAAGAAAACCACGGGAATCTGCTGTTCCTTCAGCGCTTCAAACAGAACCTCCGTCTGCGGCTGAATGCCTTCCACTCCGCAAACGACCAGAACAGCAGCATCCAAAGCCCAGAGGGATCGTTCAACTTCGGCAGAGAAGTCGACATGTCCGGGAGTATCAATCAGGTTGATTTGCACATCTTTCCATGTGAAGGTGACGCAGGTTGCCTTCACAGAAATGCCTCTGCGGCGTTCCACAGGCAGCGTATCGGTGTGAGCTGTTCCCCCATCAACACTTCCCGTATGGCGGATTGCGCCCGCATGCGCAAGCAGCTGCTCAGACAGCGTGGTTTTCCCAGCATCAACATGCGCGAAAATTCCAATGTTGCGAATCTGCTTCACTCTCGGTCACTCTCCTGCCTTTTTCTGGTGCATTATAGCATGTTTTCTTTCTGCTTACAATCAATCAGAAAAGTACTCGTCCAGTTTCATAAGCGCCAGAACATAAATTTTGATTCCTTCCAGCAATTGCTCTATGGAAACCGCTTCGTTAGCCATGTGCGGCTGCCCATACCGTTTCGGAAGGCCTGCATCCAGATATACAGGACCATATGGGATGGAGTTGGGAAACCGGCGGGCATAGGTACCGCCGCCTGTGACATATGGCTTGCATTTTCTCGAAAGGTTTTTCTGACAGTTTTGCAAAAGAAGCTTTACAACAGGATCATCCGCGTCTGCCAACCTCGGTTTCTCATGAAAGAACATTTTCAGTTCCATTCCGAGCTGATTACAACGCTTACGCAGCTTATTGACAAGTATATCGCCGTTTTGGCTGACGCAATAACGAACGTTGATTCCTGTGCGCAGGATACCATTTTTCAGTTCGATTGATACCGGCACACAGGTCGTTGTACCAGACAGCGCGTCTGCGTGATAAATCCGCAATCCGGTTCCATTATAATCGATAAAGCACTTTTCCAGCAAAGCAAGCTGGACAGATGCATCACCACGCACCAAACCAGAATTCAACAGGATGCTGATCAGCTGGAGAATTGCGTTGTCGCCATGATTCGGCGTGCTGCAATGCGCGGCTTTCCCGCAATACGACAACACAATCCGATTGTTTTGCTCCTCTGCATGCAAACTCTGATACTGGTTTTGTACAGCTACCAGCACATCCGGATCAACATCCGCCAAAACCGCTTCTGCGCAATCGGGAACCTGATTGGATACTCTGCCGCCTGAGAGCCGAATCAGATTTCCTTCTTTTACTTCCTGAAGCAATTCTGCTTCCAGCATACCCTTTTCGCCTATACCAACAGGCCATGCGCCGTCACAGATCAAAGTAAAATCGGGAGCACTATGCCTGGAAAGATAGTGTACAACGTCCCTCATTTCCTTCTCTTCATCGCAGCCAGCAATAATCGTGATACCGCTGCGAAAAGGAATGTCCAGTTCCTTTATGCAGCGCATGACGTACACAGCCATCATTATCGGGCCTTTGTTATCAATAGAGCCTCTGCCAAATATATATCCTTTTTGCTCAAACGGCTGAAACGCATCCTGTTTCCATCCGTCTCCGGGCGGCACCACATCCAGATGTCCGAGAATCCCAAGTTGAGCAGCGGTTTCTTTTGATGGAAGATTCAGCACAGCGCAGAAATAGTCATTATTCTCAGTTTCTATTCCATAGCGCCGACCAGCTTCTATCAAAAAATCAACAGCTTTTGCACAAGATGGCCCCATGGGATAACCATCCTGATCATACTCAGCCACCGATGGAATGGACAGCAGCTTTTTCAGATCTTCCACAAGCTCCATCCGATGCTCCCTGGCCCATCTGTCCACCAAAGAAGCAATCCTTCGCTCGTCCATTCTGCGCCTCCTACCTTTGTTTTTTGATGGATTCTCATCCTTCCCGGCTTTTTCCTGCTAATTTTGAGCCATAGTGCATCTTGTGATTGTTTTTTGACAAATCGTTGTGATAAAATGCGAATTGAAAACAAAACTTTACGGAGGAAAAACATGTCGAATCGGAATTCTTCCATGGTTACTGATCTCACGGGAGGAAACGTGGCAAAACTTCTGCTCCAATTTGCCTTTCCCCTGTTTGTTTCTAACGCTCTTCAGGCTATATACAACATCGTGGATATGATCGTTGTAGGCCGCTTTATCGGCGGTGCAGGCATGTCTGCCGTGTCCATCGGCGGCGATATTCTTCATCTTCTGACCTTTGTGGCGATGGGATTTTCTTCTGCCGGACAGGTTCTGGTTGCCCAGGCAGTTGGCGCAAAACGCATGGACAGCGTGCAGAAAATTATTGGAACCATGTTCACCTTCCTGCTGGGTATTTCCATTCTGATGTCCGTTGTATGCTTCTTCATGCGTGATCTGATGCTGGGCTGGCTCAACACTCCGGCAGAATCCTATGCTTTTACAATGGACTATACCGTCACCTGTATTGTAGGTCTTGCATTCATCTACGGATACAACATCATCAGCGCCATCCTTCGCGGCATGGGTGACAGCCGCCGACCTTTTGTATTCATTGCCATCGCCGCAGTGATGAACATCATTCTTGACCTTGTGTTCGTAGCCGGACTCAACATGCAGGTTTCTGGTGCAGCGCTCGCCACGGTGATCAGTCAGGCTGCAAGCTTTATTATTGCGCTGATTTATCTGTATCGCCGCCGCGAAAGCTTCGGTTTCGACTTCAGGCTCAGCAGCTTTGCCATTGACAAAACAGCACTGGGCAAGCTGGTTGCATTGGGCGTACCTATGGCCATTCAGTCTGCTGCCATTAATCTTTCGAAGATTGTTCTTACTTCCTGGATCAATCTGTCCGGCGTTGTATATTCTGCACTTTCGGGTATCTACAACAAGATCAACATGATGATCGGCATTGTCTCCAATTCCTTTACTACCGCCGGCAGCACCATGGTTGGTCAGAATCTTGGCGCTGGTAAATACGAACGCGTACCGAAAATTCTTCGCACGGTCATCGTGTGCGGCATGGTCATCTCCACTGCTTTTGCCTTTGCCATGATTCTGTTCTCCCGTCAGATTTTTGATCTCTTCACCACCGACACAGAGGTTCTCTCTGCCGCGTCGATTCTTGTAATCCCGGCTGTGCTGAATTTTTACGGATCTGCAACACGCAGCATGAGCTTCTCTCTGATCAACGGTTCCGGCAACACCAAGCTGAACTTTGCTGTAGCCATCATCGACGGTATGATCAGCCGTATCGGCATTGCCGCCTTGCTCGGTTTTGCCGTTGGAATGGGCTGTCAGGGATTCTGGTACGGAGACGCTCTTGCGGGCTTTATGCCGCTTGTAATCGGCATGTGCTACTATATCTCCAGCAAATGGAAAAAATAGCATGTGGACGCGGTCTGAATCATCTGTATTCAGACCGCGTTTTCTGCAAAATGATGCTTTTCATTTTGCGGTTTATAGACTATAATGTATCTACCTTTCAACAATTTCATTTTCGTTTCAGGAGGTAAACTGTATGTATCCTTTCTCTATTGGCGTTATGTTGGACTCCTTCCGCAAGCCCCGTCTGGAGGCACTTAAAAATGCTCATGATGTTGGTGCGACCGGCATTCAGGTTTATGCTACCAAGGGTGAAATGGCTCCTGAAAATCTGACCACTCAGATGCGCCGTGAGTTTCTTGCACAGGTCAAAGACCACGGACTGACCATTTCCGCACTGTGCGGCGATCTGGGTCGCGGCTTTGGCAATGCCGAGCTGAATCCTCAGCTGATTGAAAAGTCCAAGCGTATTCTGGATCTGGCCAAGGAGCTGGAAACGGATGTTGTGACCACCCACATCGGCGTGGTTCCTTCTGATTCCTCCCATCCGCGCTATAGCATTATGCAGGAGGCCTGTGGTCAGCTTGCTTCTTATGCGGATTCCCTCAATGCACATTTTGCCATTGAGACCGGCCCCGAAACCTCTGCTGTTTTGAAAGGATTCCTCGATGGTCTGCACTCTACCGGCGTTGCTGTCAACCTTGACCCTGCCAACCTCGTTATGGTAACTGGCGACGACCCCGTTGCAGCCGTGCATACGCTGAAAGATTACATTGTCCATACCCATGCTAAGGATGGCCGCAAGCTCTGCGACAAGAATCCCGAGATTATTTACGGCATAGCAGCGGATCCTTCTGTGGTGACTGATCCCGCCTTTATCGAACTGCCGCTCGGACAGGGCGACGTGGATTTTGTGGGCTGGCTTAAAGCGCTCAATGAGATTGGCTACAAGGGCTTCCTTACCATCGAACGCGAAGTCGGCGAAGATCCCTTCAAGGATATCTCCATGGCCGTTCAGTTCCTCAAAGACCGTATCTGACGAAGGAGTTTTACGATGGAAAAGCTGAAAATTGCGGTCATCGGCTGCGGCAACATTGCCATGAGCCACCTGACTGCATACAAGAAAAATCCCAATGTTGAAATCTATGCGCTTTGCGATATTGACGAGAAGATCCTCGCCGACCGTGCAGAAAAGTTCAATGTTGAACGCACATTTACAGACTATAACGAAATGCTCAAACTGGAAGAGATCGACGCTGTGAGCGTATGTACCTGGAACGCCGCCCATGCGGAGTGCTCCATTGCGTCTCTGAAAGCCGGAAAGCATGTCCTGTGCGAAAAGCCGATGGCCATCAATGCAGAGCAGGCTCGTCAGATGCAGGCAGCGGCCGAGGAAAGCGGTAAGCTTCTGATGATTGGTTTCGTGCGCCGCTTTGGCAACGACGCGTTTATCCTGCGCGACATGATTGACAATAATCAGTTTGGCGATATTTATTACGCCAAGGCCACCTATCTGCGCCGCCATGGAAGCCCCGGCGGCTGGTTTGGCGACAAGGCCCGTTCTGGCGGCGGTCCACTGATCGATCTGGGCGTGCACGTCATTGATCTTACCCGCTATCTGCTCGGCAACCCCAAGCCGGTGTCTATCTATGGTGCGACTTTCCAGAAGCTTTTCGACCGTCCCGACGTCAAGGACAAGCGTCCCTACATTGCTGCCAGCGCCAAGGAAGGCGATATCTGTGACGTGGAAGATCTGGCAAGCGCCATGATTCGTTATGATAACGGCACGGTAGTAACTGTTGAAGCCAGCTTCTCTCTCAACATCAAAAAGCCCGTTGGCCGTATCGATCTGTTTGGCACGAAGGCCGGCGCCAAGCTCGAGCCCGATCTGGAAATGTACACTGATCTGAACGGTTACATGGCTGATGTAACCTTTGACGGTCCCACCTCTCTCAGCTTTGAGGGCCTCTTCGAAAACGAAATCAATCATTTCGTGGATTGTGTCCGCAGCGGAATTCCCTGCGTTTCTCCGGCTGAGGACGGCGTGGCCATTATGGATATTCTCGATGCAATCTACGAATCTGCCAGAACCGGACATGAAGTGATTCTGTAAGGAGGAACACATTATGAAGATCGGCGTATCCAGCTACAGCTACTCCAAATACATGCAGTCCACCGGCGCAGACTATTTTGCTGTTGCAGAGCTTGCCAAAAAGCATAGTTTTGACGGCATTGAGTTCCTCCAGCTTGAAAAGCGTGAGCAGGACGCCACACTTCTGGACACTGCAAAAGCGCTTCGTGAGCATTGCGAAAAGCTCGGCATCGAAATCTGTGCCTACACGATCGGCGCGGATCTGCTTAATGGAATGGCAGGCGGAAAGGCTGAGGACGAGGTTGCCCGCCTCAAGGAGTGCGTGGATGTATGCAGCGCGCTTGGTGCAAAGGTTATGCGTCACGACATCATCTGGAAACTTCCTCCCACTCTGCGCTCCTGGCGCGAAGCCATCGAACTGGTTGTACCCGCCATTCGCGAAGTAACAGAATATGCTCAGAGCCTCGGCGTAAAAACCTGTACCGAAAATCACGGATACATCTTCCAGGATTCTTTGCGTGTTGAATCACTGATTCTGGCTGTCAATCATCCTAACTTCGGCTGGCTCATTGATATGGGCAACTTCTGCTGTGCCGACGAACCCAGCGACTATGCTGTGGGTATCGCAGCTCCCTATGCTTTCCATGTGCATGCCAAGGACTTCCTCATCAAGTCCGGCAACGGCATCGATCCCGGCCATGGCTGGTTCCGTTCCCGCGGCGGCAACTATCTGCGCGGCACCGTCGTAGGTCATGGTGAAATTCCGGTAGCCCAGTGTGTTGAACTTTTGAAGAAAGCTGGTTATGACGGCTGGCTCTCTCTGGAATTCGAAGGCATGGAGGACAATCTTGCCGCTGTTGAAGCCGGTCTGGCCTATCTGCGCAGAATTACCCAGTAATTCATAAACCAAGGGATGCAATCTCTCCTGACATAGGATTGCATCCCTTTTTCAAAAGGAGAATACCGGCATGGCTTTTGATTCTTCCTATCGCATTTCCAATTATGGCAGAAAAGCGCCTTTCAGCAGTTTTCTGCCCGGCGTGGCAGGCGAACGTGGTATTCCGCTGTGGTGCTTTTACGTCAATCGCGGACAGGCAATTGCAGGCTTTGGTTCGCGTGACAAGCATCGCTCCATCATGGAGTTTTGTCCGGCCAATACAGCCTATCAGCGTGTACAGACAGTAGGTTTCCGTACGTTTATCAAGGTCAATGGAATGCTGATTGAGCCGTTTATCGACGGCCGCGGCGACATGCTGATTGACGAGAACAGACTGACAATTGAATGGACTTCTCCCGACCATACTCTTGGTGTGGAAGTACGTTATTTTATCGTGCCAAACACAGGTCTGGGCACGCTTGCCCGCCGTGTGCTCATCAAGAATCTGACGAAAAAAGCCATGACTGTCGAGGTACTGGATGGCTTGAGTGCGATTGTACCGTACGGTCTTGAACAGCATCCCCTGAAGATGATGGGACAGACAGCGAAGGCATGGATGATGGTTGAAGGCCTTGAAAAGCGTCTTCCGTATTTCAGGCTGCGCGCTAGTCTTGTGGATACCACTTCTGTGGAACCTATCGAAGACGGAAGCTATGGTGCCGCCTGCTCTGATGGAACCCGTCTGCCTGTGATTGTTGATCCTGCTGTTGTTTTCGGCTGGGATACATCGTTTGCTTCTCCTGTATGCTTTGCAGACCAGCCTCTGAGTTCTCTGCTTCAAGCACATCAGCGCACTGAAAACGAGCTTCCGTGCTGTTTCTTCGCACTTGAAACAACGATTGAAGGAAAAAATAATGCCACAGTTCTGAACAGCATCTTCGGACTCTCCCACGGTCAAGAATCACTTGCCTTGCACGCAGACTCTTTGCTGGCCCAGGAAGTGCTTGATCGAAAGGAGAAAGAAGCCTGCGATCTCCTTGCGCCCTATACACGTGTTATTGATACGCATACAGCGGACCCACTGTTTGACCGTTACTGCCGGCAGAGCTATATTGACAACTTCCTTCGCGGCGGCGTACCAACCATTTACCGTTCCGGCGATCAGAAGCAGCTGTTCTATCTCTACTCCCGAAAGCACGGCGATCTCGAAAGAGACTACAATGAGTTTGTTGTCACTCCTGAATATGCTTCGCAGGGTAATGGAAACTTCCGCGATGTGCTGCAGAACCGCCGCAGTGATGTAAGGTTCTGCCCGGATGCGGGTTGGGAGCCTCTGAAACCATTTCTTGAATTGATTCAGGCGGATGGATACAATCCGCTTGTGATTGAACCTGTGTCTTTCATACTCAAGAAGAATGGAGAACAATGGAGCAGGTACCCTGAACTGTCTGCCATACTTGAAGGGGCATTTACACCGGGAATGCTTCTGAAAGCACTCGAAAAGACCAATCTTTCACCTGATGAACAAGACCGTTTGTTTAACGAAATCATGTGCTCTGCGGAACATCAGGTCAATGCAAGCTTTGCTGAAGGCTACTGGATCGACCACTGGATTTATCTGCTTGACTTGCTCGAGAGTTATCTGAGCATCTATCCTGAAAAACGGGATTCTCTGCTCAACGACCGTTGCCTGCGCTGGTATGAGTCCCGCGCAACTGTCCTGCCGCTTTGTAAACGTTGTGTAAAAGCCGGCAGCGAACTGCGCCAGTTTAAAGCTCTGGACTACGAGAAGAAGGCAGCTGTTTCTCATCAGTGGATGCTTGATGGTACGGGCCACGAAGTACAAAGCACGCCGCTGGAAAAGCTTTTCATGCTCTGTGTGCTGAAGTTTGCATCTTTGGATGCATCGGGCGAAGCGGTAAGCATGGAAGCTGGAAAGCCCGGCTGGTATGATGCTTTGAACGGCCTGCCCGGTCTGTTTGGTTCTTCTACAGCCGAAAGCAGCGAATTGTGGCGCACTCTGGTATTTGTTCAGGATGCATTCACATCTCCCGGCATTTCCGTTCAGCTTCCAGCTGAAATGGCTGCATTTGCACGAAAAATGGCACAGATCGCGCTGATTCCTTCTGCTTATGATCGTTGGGCCGCAGCAACGCCGCTTCTTGAAGCCTATCGCGAACAGACTGCGTTCGGGGTTGGATCAGAAATAATTCAGCTAAGCTGTGATGAGGTGTTAAGCATCGTTAAAGCCCTTCTGAGCTGTACTTCTGACGCCGTGGAAAAGCTGATTGATTCCACCGAAGGTGTTGTTCCGACTTACTTTACCAATCTGCCTACCCAGTGGCATGAAGCTGACGAAGGCATTCATCCCACACAGTTTGACCATCAGCCGCTGCCGCTCTTCCTCGAAGGTACAGTTCATGCCCTCCGCCTTCCGATTTCCGCTGAGAAAAAACAGGATCTTCTCACGAGGGTTCGAAGCAGTTCGCTCTGGGATGATAAACTGCATATGTTCAAGGTCAGTGCCGATCTTTCCAAAGAAACGCCGGAGCTTGGGCGAGCGAATGCCTTTACGCGCGGTTGGCTGGAACACGAGTCAATTTGGCTGCATATGGAATACAAGCATCTTCTTGAAATGCTGAAAAATGGATTCTACGATCAGTTCTTCGAAGCGTTCTTAGACGCACTGATTCCTTTCCAGCCTCCGGAACGCTACGGACGCAGCATTCTGGAGAACTCCTCCTTCCTTGCCTCTTCGGCCAATCCTGATCCAGGTACGCACGGACGCGGTTTTGTTGCACGACTTTCCGGCGCAACAGCTGAGTTCCTTGAAATGTGGCAGATCATGTTTTTTGGCCGCAAGCCGTTTGAAATGTGCAGCGATGTGCTGACCCTTTCATTCAAGCCAACGCTTCCTGCACGATTGATTCCCAAAGACGGGGTCGTGTCAGCCGTGTTCCTTGGCAGAACAGAAATCGTATACCACTTCCCCAATGTTGAATACATCACTCCTGATACACACAGTGCCGTCAGCTATCGTCTGATCGATCAGAAAAACGATGAAGTCTTGATTAAATCGCCGGTTCTCACAGGACAACTTGCATCTGATGTACGCGATGGCAAGTATAAATGTATTCACGTTACGTTCTGATTTCTATGTCAAAAGCACCCAATCATACGCGATTGGGTGCTTTTCCTATTCGACAGTTACACTTTTAGCAAGATTTCTCGGCTGATCAACATCGCATCCTCGTTCAACAGCCATATAATACGCAAAAAGCTGCATGGGAATCGCTGCAAGCAGTGGAGCAACGAGAGGATCGCAATCTGGAATCCGAATTGCCTGATTGACATGCACTGCAACCCGATCAGCCAATAAATTGCTGGTAACTGCAACGACATAAGCACCTCTTGCAGTGATTTCCTGAAGGTTGCTAAGGCTTTTTTCCAGAAGTTCAGGTTGGGTCACAGAAGCCATAACCAAGCATCCTTCCTGCATCATTGCAAGCGGACCATGTTTTAATTCGCCTGCAGCATAGGCTTCTGAGAAAATGTAGCTGACTTCTTTGAGCTTTAGCGCAGCTTCTATAGAAAGCGCATAGTCAAGCCCACGGCCAGCAAAGAACACGTGCTTTTTCATGAAAAACTGATTTGCAAGGCGTTGAACCAGTTCCTCTGTTCGGAGCACGTTCTCCGTAAGTTCTTTGATTTCCCGTAATGATTGAGTAAGCGACAGCAGTCTTTGCGGATCAATCGTTTTTCGTATTTCTGCCATCGACACTGCCATCAAAAGCAATATTACGGTCTGCGTAAGATACGCTTTGGTGCTTGCTACAGCGATTTCCGGTCCGGCATGAGTATACATCGTATTCTTCTCCCCAACCTCACGAACAATGGATGAGCCTGCCACATTGCAGACTGCCAACACCCTTGCTCCCTTTTGTTTAGCCAGTCTTACAGCAGCAAGCGTATCCGCCGTTTCTCCGCTCTGTGAAACTGCAATTACAAGTTCGTTATCGGCAACAACAGGATTTCTGTACCGGTATTCACTTGCAACTTCTGTTTCCACTGGAATTCCAGCAAGACTTTCAATAACATATTTGGCATAGACACCGGCATGATAGGCTGTTCCGCAGGCTACAATGGTCAGTTTCCGGAAACTCAGTACTTCTTCATCCGTAAACGGAAGCCAACGATTTGTTTCTCTGCAATATCTATTGATGGTTCTCTCAAGTGCCTCAGGCTGCTCATGAATTTCCTTTAGCATAAAGTGCCGATAGCCATCCTTTTCAGCATCCGACATTTCCCAATTCACATGATAGAAATTCTGTGCTACATGCTGACCATGAGCATCGAAGATTTGAATTCCATTATCGGTCAGAATGGCGATTTCACGATCCTGCAAAAAAACGACATCTCGCGTATGATTCAAAAGTGCCGGAATATCGGATGCAATATACCCTGCGCCATTGCAAAAACCGATTATCAGCGGACTTTCATTGCGTACGCAATATAATTTTTCCGGTTCCTGTTCGCACAGAATACCCAGAGCATAGCTTCCCTCAAGTACTCTGATGAGTTCAACAAGCGTTTCGACCATATCGCCCTGATACATCAGATGAATCAAATGTGCGATTACCTCTGTGTCGGTCTGCGTAGACATGTTGATTCCCTGTTTTTTTAAGTACATTTTCAATTCCTCGTGATTTTCGATGATTCCGTTATGGACAACAGCAATGCTGCCACTCGCATCCGTATGAGGATGTGCATTTCGATCGCTGGGTTCCCCATGGGTTGCCCAGCGCGTATGACCAATCCCAATCGTGCCAGTCACCGAATCACGCGCTACGATCTTTTCCAGTTCAGCAAGTTTCCCTCTGGACTTTCTGACCTGAATCCTGTTTTGAGGATCCATCACGGCAATTCCGGCGCTGTCATAGCCTCTGTAAGACAAACGGGACAAACCATCCATCAGAACAGGCAAAGCCTGACGATGCCCAACATATCCGACAATACCGCACATATCATTGCCTCCTCTGTTTCTCAGGGCTGAATGGTTCCCAGAAAAAGCTTGACCGGATCAACCGCGCTTCCATTTCGCCACACCTCAAAATGCAGGTGCGGAAGAGCATCTGATTCCGCAACAACGCCGTTTCCGACATGGCCGATCGTCTGTCCCTGTGAAACAGGATCGCCCGCTTTGACATAACCAATCTCACTCAGGCCAGCATAAACACTTTCAAATCCTTGGGCGTGGGTGATGCTGATACACTTTCCCATTTCATGATCATCCCAGACGCTGCTAACCGTACCCGAAGCGCACGCTTTTACAATGTCTCCATAATCAGCCTGCAAATCAATGCCGGGATGGATTCGCCAGTATCTCGCATGCTCAAAAAGCTGCGGTTCTTCCACGGAATAATCGCGAATCAGCAAGCCGTTCACGGGTTCGGAAAACCGGTAAGGCGTTTCCGTAGGCGCGGCAGTCTGCAAAACGCCAAGGCTTTGAACCAGTTCCTGCGCCTGCTGAAGCGTCTGTGCCTCCTGTACTCCAGCAGTGATGATTTCAGGATTGATAGGCGTTTCATCAGAAACATTCCATTTCTCACGAAAATGGAATGTATAAAGCGAGCTGATGGCAATAACAAGCACGCAAACAGCCATCACCACATAAAACCCCTGTTTTTCCATCATCCGGCTATAACGGTCGTAGGCTTTTCGAACGGACTGCCAAAATTGATTTCCTGTTGGCATATCTGCATCCCTCCGCCTATAGCCTGTCCGGCACAAGAAGAGATTATTCCTTTTTGAGCATGACGCCCGGATAATAATGGAGGAGTATTTCTTCATAGGTATATCCATTCGAAGCCATGACATTCGCACCAGCCTGACTCATTCCAACACCATGGCCATATCCCTGCTGATGAAAGATAACGCCTTCTTCATTCATGGTGATGGAAAAAAGCGTACTGCGCAGACCGAGAGCTTTCCTGAACGCATCTCCGGCTACTATCTCTCCAGCCAGTTCCATTGATGCAACACGACCGGTCTGTGTATATGCATTTACAGCAAGCGTCTTTTGGATCATTTCCGAAGAAATATTCTTCCCTGTCAAAGCGGAAAGTTTATCAGCCAGTTCTGTAAATCCGATTTGCAGATCCGTTCGAAAACCTCTTACCTGTTCCTCACCCTGACTTTCAACGCTCACAAGGTACGGATAATCCTGTGCAAATACCGCCGAAGCTTCTTCCGTTTTTCCTCCGCTGATGGCATGATAATATACTTGTATCGGCTTGTCTTCATAAGTCATAATCTCCGATGATGTCTGATGTTCGGCTTCCAGAATTCTGTCGCGATAGATTTCGTAATCATTTCCCCATTTTTTCCGACATTCCGCGAGTGTTGCATATCCCTGACAGTGCGTACTGTCTGTACATATATCGACTCCCGGATGTCTGCTGCATCCGCCTTCGTTCATCTGCCTGAACACACGTGTCCGTGCTGCAACCGCCTGTGCTTTCAAGGCTTCCAGATGATATGCTGCTGGCATTTCTTCCGCCAAAACACCGCAGACATATCCCTTCAACGTCATCTGTGCAAGGCATTTTTCATCGCTGAGGTATACATTAATCCACACCTGTTCAGTTTCGTCAGCGAATTTTGCTTCCTGATCCATTGTTTCTGCTGGTTTAACCGTATATGCAAACCAGTTGATCAAAACTTGCACAGCACGTTGAGGAAGAAACTTTCCAGCCTGCCAGAAATGCGTTTCGAGGCCAGCAAACTGATCAGTCGTAACCGGCGCTCCCAGCATTCGCCATATCAGCGAAGTAACTAAAATCAAAGCACAAAACCACATCGGTGGAACTTTTCTTGGCATTATCATCCCTCCAGAAAAAGACTATGCCTTTTTCATTTGGGAAAGAACGGCATGAAAAAGACTTCACCAATCGTTTTTTATATGAAATCCAAGAATAAGGAGAGAAAACTCATGAAGAGATGGATTTCTATTATACTTTTGCTTGTTTTTCTGCCATCCATGGCTTTGGCTGACTACACTCCATTAACTCCGGGAAGTAGTGGCGAAAATGTACGTAATCTTCAAAAGAGGCTAAATGAACTCGGAATTGAAGCAGGAACTGCCGATGGAGACTACGGATCCAAAACCCATTCCGCAGTTATAGAGGCACAGCGTTTGCTGATTGCTGCTGGTTATTCTCTTAGCGAAACTGGAAATGCCGATGCAGAGACGCTTCGGCTGATCTTTGATCCCGACGCAGAGGACGCGCTCAGAACACTTCGCAGAGGTAGCAAAGGCTCGCGCGTACGCGAACTCCAGACCCGGCTCATCGATCTCAAGCTTCTTCAGGGAACTGCCGACGGTGATTACGGAAGCAAAACAGAAGCCGCAATCACACATTTTCAGCATAAGCTGACCGAATGCGGAATCAAAGACCTCGCTCAGGATGGCGCAGCAGATCCAAGAACCATTGAGCTGCTTATGAGCGATCTGAGTTCATATTTTACATCACCGCTTTCTTATAATCCCCAAAAGCCTCTTGATCTCTCTCCAGATCATTTGTATGCAAAGGCATGTATTCTCATCGACGCTCCGTCGGGCGAAGTGCTCTTTGAGCACGAAGCGGATACAAAGCTTTATCCAGCAAGCACAACCAAAATCATGACGCTTCTTTTAGCTCTGGAGCATAATCAGCTAGACGAAATCATTACCATCCCATCGTGTGCTTCGGACGTTCCTGCAGACAGTTCTCTGGTTCCGGTATATCCCGGTGAAAAGATGCGCATGCTCGATCTACTCTATGGATTGATGCTGCGTTCCGGAAATGACGCTGCAAACGCCATTGCAGAAATCACATCAGGTTCTGTTGAAACATTTGTGGAGCAAATGAATCAGCGAGCCGTCGAGCTTGGCATGAACAGCACTAACTTCGTCAATCCGCACGGATATCACGATGAGAATCATTATTCCACAGCACGTGATCTGGTTGTCCTAACCCGTCTGGGCCTGACCGATCCGGAATTCTGCGAAATTGTAACCTGTCTGGGCTATACACTTCCCGCCACAAGCAAACGCAAGGAATTGCTGCTGCCCAACACCTATGAAATCTTTGATCCGACTTCGGTCTATTACATCGACGGCGCTGCCGGCGTAAAAAGCGGATATACCTCCCACGCTGGATTCTGCTATGTTGGTGCTGCACAGCGTGAAGGCAGAACGCTGATTGCCGTCATTCTGGGAGTTCCAGGACGCAACCGTGGATGGACGGATTTGAAAAAGCTGTTTGAATATGGTTTTGCAAAGTAACACAAAAGCCGCCGGTTTCTGACCGACGGCTTTTCAGATTGTCAAAAAAGGTCGCAAGCAGCGGCCTTTTTTGGTATATATAGAAGCAGGTGATGATAATGCTGAAAAAGGAAATGGAACAGCGTCAAGCAATCGAAATGGTGTGTACCGATATGCTCGTACCCAAGGATCA